>NZ_JBVKAE010000001.1:0-435692 GCF_055598845.1 Amycolatopsis sp. NPDC039088
CACCGACCTGCCCCCGCGTCCACACCAGCCCCGGCAACGCCAACTGATCCGGAAACTTCCCCAGCACCGCCCGCCGCAACCGCGCCTGCTGCCTGACATCAAGCGCCTTCTGCTCCCCAGCACGCCGACCACGTTTCCCGGCATACAACGCCCGATTCCCGTTACGCTCAAACGCAGTCCACCACCGCGTCACCGACCGCTCCGACACCCCGAACAACTCCGCCGCCTCAACCTGCGTCCGCCCCGACCGGACCGCGGCCACCACCCGCCGCCGCAAATCCTCCTGCGACTGCTGAGAAAGCCGCCGCGCATCCGTCACCCGAACCCTCGCCACCATCACCCGATCATGCCACATTTGCCTTACGGATCAATAACCCGAATCGCCACTCACGACAGCTTGCGCCACGCGGTCAGGAACGCGTCCACCGTCTCCCGGTTCCGCACCGCGATCCGCAGGTACCGCGCGTCCAGCCCCGGAAAGGTGTCCCCGCGCCGCACCGCGAACCCGGACTCCCGCAACCGTTGCCGCACGCCGTCCGCCCCGGGCAACCGCACGAGCACGAACGGACCGCGCGGTTCCCCCAGCACCTCGACACCCAAGGCCGTCAGGCCCGAAACCAGGTACTCACGGTCCGATTCCGCCGACACCGCGAGCTTTTCCGCTTCCTCCAACGCCGACGGCCGGCAACACGCCACCACGGCGACGGCGGCGAGCGAGGAGACCGACCACGGCGGCTGAACCGCGCGCAGAGTGTCCACAACGGACTCTTCCGCCAGCACGTAGCCGGCGCGGAGACCGGCGATGCCCCACGTTTTGGTCAGGCTCCGGAGAACGGCGAAACCCGGTTGTCCCGCAACACTTTCGGTCTCACCGGGGACGGCGTCGAGGAAGGCCTCGTCGACGACGACCAAGCGGCCTGGGCGGCCCAGCGCCAGCAGGTCCGCGGCCGGGTGAAGGACCGAAGTCGGATTCGTGGGGTTCCCGACGAACACCAGATCCGCTTCTTCCGGAACCGAACGCAGCCGGAAACCGTCGTCGGGCGACAACAGAACGCGGTGCACGGTATGACCGGCCGCACGCAAAGCGGCTTCGGGTTCGGTGAACTGTGGGTGCACGACCACGGCATGTGAAGGCCGCAACGCGGTGGCCAGCAACGTGAAGGCCTCGGCCGCGCCAGAGGTCACCAAGACCTGCGACTCCGGCAAGGAGTGCCGGGCGGCCACCGCCGCGGTCGCCGCGGTGACGTCCGGATACGCGGCCAGATCGTCCAGTGCCGCCGCCAGTTCCGCACGCAGCCAAGCGGGCGGGGCCGGAAGCCGGACATTGACCGCCAGATCGACGAGTCCCTGGCCGACCTCGCGGTCGCCGTGGTGCCAGAGATCGTAGTCAGCCATGGGCGTGCACCGCGGCGGCGAACCGCTCGGCGAGTTCGGGATAGCCTGCCCAGTGGACATGCAGGTACGACGCGTGCAGTGACGCCGACGCGAATCCGTCGGGCGTGCGGTCCCAGCCCCAGGCCGGTGTCGGTCCGCTGCCGGGTTCGATCACCGTGCGGTGGAATTCGTGCCCGGTGACGCGTTGCCCGGCAACGGTCAGCACGGTGTCCGCGGGCGAGAAAGCCTTGCGGTAGCCGAGTTTCCCGCGTTTGGTCATGGTGGCCGACGCGTCGAGGACACCGGTCATCGGCAGCCCGTCGATGTCCTGGCACAGGTACAACAGGCCCGCGCATTCGGCCACGACAGGCATCCCGTCGCCGATGGCCCGCGCGACCGCCGTCCGCAGCGGCACGTTCGCCGACAGCTCTTCGGCGTGTACCTCGGGAAAGCCGCCGCCGAAGTACAGTCCGGCACAGCCTTCGGGAAGTTCCTTGTCCTGCAAGGGATCCACATCGACGACGTCGACTCCGGCGGCGGCGAGCAGTTCCACCGCCTCGGTGTAGCGGAAGGTGAACGCCGGGCCCGCCGCGGCGGCGACCACCGTGCGCGGACCGTCGTGAGAAAGCGGGGGCCGCCAAGGCTCACCCGAAAGCCGCGAAGCCGATCGCGCGACCTGGACGACAGCGCCGAGATCGACGCCTTCGCTGATCCACCCGGCCAGTTCCGGCAGCATCCGCTCGGACTCGCTCGCCCGCTCCGCCGCGGGCACGAGGCCGAGGTGACGGCTGGGCGCGTGGATCTCCTCGTTGCGGTACAACGTTCCCAGCAGCGGGACCCCGGTCGCCTCCAGCGCGGTGATGATCTCGTCCGCGTGCCGCTGCGAGCCCAGCTTGTTGAGGATCACCCCGGCGAGCCGGACGCGGGTGTCGTACTGCGCGAACCCGAGCACGGTCGCCGCGACACTGCGCGAAGCGGCCGAGGCGTCCACGACGAGCACGACCGGGGCGTCCAGCAGCCGCGCGACGTGCGCTGTCGAGGCGTACCCCTCGGTGCCGAGCGCCCCGTCGAACAGGCCCATCACGCCTTCGATGACCGCGATGTCGGCACCGGCGGAACCGTGCAGCAGCAACGGGATCAGCTGCTCCTCACCCTGCAGGAACGGGTCGAGGTTCCGCGCGGGCCGCCCGGTCGCGAGGGCGTGATAGCTCGGGTCGATGAAGTCGGGGCCGACCTTGTGCCCGGACACCTTCAGCCCCCGCGCGCGCAACGCCGCCATCAGGCCCGCGGCGATCGTGGTCTTCCCGTGCCCGGAACCGGGCGCGGCGATGACCACGCGATTCACCATTCGATGCCTCGCTGGCCTTTTTGCCCGGCGTCCATCGGATGCTTCACCTTGGTCATCTCGGCGACCAGATCCGCGGCCTCGATCAGCTCCGGCGGCGCGTACCGGCCGGTGATCACCACATGCTGGTGACCCGGGCGTTCCGTCAGTGCCGAGACGACGTCGTCGACTTCGAGCCAGCCCCATTTGAGCAGGTAGCTGAACTCGTCGAGCACGTAGAAGTCGTGGGTTTCGGCGGCGAGACGGCGTTTGATCTCGGCCCAGCCCTCGCGGGCGTTGGCGGCGTGGTCCTCCTCGGTGCCGGACTTGCGCGCCCAGCTCCAGCCTTCGCCCATCTTGTGCCATTCGACCGGTCCGCCCTGGCCGGTGTCTTCGTGCAGCTTGCCGAGCGCGCGGAACGCGGCTTCCTCGCCGACGCGCCATTTCGCCGACTTGACGAACTGGAACACGCCGATCGACCAGCCCTGGTTCCAGGCCCGCAACGCCATCCCGAACGCGGCCGTCGACTTCCCCTTCATCTCGCCGGTGTGCACGGCGAGCAGCGGGCGATTACGGCGCTGACGGGTGGTGAGTCCGTCGGCGGGCACGGTTTCCGGTTTGCCCTGTGGCATTACGCGGCCCTCCCGGAAATACGTGTGCGGACGGCACCGGCGAGCGTGTCGGCGGCGACCTCGGCGACCGGAACGTGTTCCGCGCCAAGGTGTTCCGCCAGTTCCGCGGCGAGCCCAAGGCGCATTTTGCCGCTCTCGCAGTCCATCACGATCGAGGTCACGTTCCCGGCCAGCAGCCCGGCCGCCTGCTGCGCCCGGTTGACGGCGTCGGCGCCGCTGGTCGCGCGGCCGTCGGTGACGACGACGAGCAGCGGCCGGCGCAGCGGATCGCGCACCGCTTCGATCCGCAGAACCCTCGCCGCTTCAAGGAGTCCCTCGGCCAGCGGTGTCCGGCCGCCGGTCGCGAGACCGTCCAAACGGGACGCCGCCGCGTCGACACTGATCGTCGGCGGCAACGCGAGTTCGGCACCGGAAGCACGGAAGGTCACCAGGCCCACCTTGTCACGTCGCTGGTAAGCGTCGAGGAGCAGCGAAAGCACGGCGGTCTTGACTTCGCGCATGCGTTGCCGCGCGCCCATCGAGCCGGACGCGTCCACGCAGAAGAGCACCAGGTTGCCCTCGCGCCCTTCCCGCCGCGCGAACCGCAGATCCCGCGCCCGCATCACGAGCCCGGCGCCACTCCGGCCGCGGGAACGCTGGTGCGGCGCGGCCGCGCGCACGGTCGCCAGCAGATGCGGGTGTCCGTCCTTGACCCCGGCGGGCTGGACGCCGATGGTGCGGCCGTTGTCGGTGATCGCGCGGGATCGCCGTCCGGCGGCGCCCTCGCCGGTGCCCTTCACCTCGAAACGCCTGGCACGAAAGGCTTCCCCGGCGCCGACCGGTTTCTGCTCGCCGCCGCTCTTGCCGCCGCCCGACGGTTCCTGGCCACCTTCCGACGGCGGCGGGCCCGAAGCCTCGCCACCCTCCGGAGGGGCACCGGAACCGGGGCCGTCATCGTCAGGACCAGGGCCTTCGGGCTCGGCGTCCTGCAGTGCCTGCTCCAGCTGTTCCTCGGAGATTCCAGGCGCGTCGAAGGGATTGCGGCGACGGCGGTGCGGAAGCGCGAGCCGGGCCGCGACCCGGACGTCGTCGGTGGTCACCTCGGTGCGCCCGGCCCAGGCGGCGTGCGCGACGGCGGTCCGCGCGGTCACGATGTCCGCGCGCATCCCGTCGACCTCGAACGACGCGCAGACCTCGGCGATCTGCCGCAGCGCGTCGTCCGGCAGCTTGACGGAGGGCAGAAGCCGTTGCGCTGCCTCGATGTCCGCGGCCAGCTCGGCGTCGGCCGCGGCGTATTGGCCGGCGAAACCGTCGGGATCCGCCTCGTAGGCGAGCCGCCGTCGGACGACCTCGACCCGCAGTTCCGGATCCCGGCTGGAGGCGACTTCGACGGTGAGGCCGAAGCGGTCCAGCAACTGCGGCCGCAGTTCGCCTTCCTCGGGGTTCATCGTGCCGATCAGGACGAACCGGGCGGCGTGCGACACCGAGACACCCTCGCGTTCGACGGTCGCGCGCCCCATGGCGGCGGCGTCGAGCAGCGTGTCGACCAGGTGGTCGTGCAGGAGGTTGACCTCGTCGACGTACAGCAGCCCGCGATGCGCGGCGGCGAGCAGACCGGGCTGGAAGTCGGTGACGCCGTCGGCCAGCGCGCGTTCCAGGTTCAGCGAACCGATCACCCGGTCTTCGGCCGCGCCGACCGGCAGTTCCACCAGCCGGGCGGGACGGCGGTGCGCGGGCGAGCCCTCGGCGTGCGGGCCGTCCGGGCAGGCCGGATCGGGTTCGACGGGGTCGCAGGAGAACCGGCACGCGTCCACGACGTCGACGCCGGGCAGCAGACCGGCCAGCGCGCGCACCATCGTCGACTTCGCCGTGCCCTTCTCCCCGCGCACCAGCACCCCGCCGACGGCGGGTGAGATGGAGGAAAGCACCAGCGCCAGGCGCAGATCCGGCATCCCCACAACGGCGGTGAACGGGTACGGCTTCACAGCACTCCCTGTCGTCGACGACCTCCGGCCGATCATCGCACAGGAAATCCGTCGTCTAGCGTGACGAGCGTGCGCGAAAAATCACCCCTGACGGTCGTCGGGATCGGAGCCGACGGCTGGTCCGGTCTGTCCTCGCAGGCCAGGGAAGCGGTGGTGAACGCGGACGTGGTCGTAGGCGCTCCGCGTCAGCTCGCGTACCTGCCCGCCGGGGTGAAAAGCGAACCGTGGCCCAGCCCGCTCCTTCCCGGACTGGAGGGGTTCCTCGCCGAACGCGAAGGCCACGTCTGCGTTCTGGCCAGCGGCGATCCCCTGCTGTCCGGCATCGGCACGACGCTGATCCAACGCGGTTACGACGTCGAGATCCTCCCCGCCCTCTCTTCGGTGACGCTCGCCCGCGCGAAGCTCGGCTGGTCGGCGGAGGAGACCGAGGTGGTCACCGTCGTCGGCCGCGCGATCGGCCGGGTGAGCCGGGCCTTGGCTCCCGGCCGGAAGATCCTCGTCCTCGGCGCGAACGCCGAAGACCTGCTCGACCTGCTCAAAGCCCGTGGCTACGGCAAGAGCCGCGTCACCGCGCTGTCCGACCTCGGCGGCCCCGACGAGCGGATCGGCCCGGGCTCGCTGACCGTGTACGCCATCGAGGCCGATGGACCCGCGCTGCCGCTGACCGGCCTGCCCGACGACGCGTTCGAGCATGACGGTCAGCTCACGAAACGCGACCTCCGCGCGTCCGCGCTGGCGAGGCTCGCGCCGTCGCCCGGTGAGCTGCTGTGGGACGTCGGCGCGGGCGCGGGCAGTGTCGGCATCGAGTGGTCCCGTGTGCATCCGCTGAACCGGGCGATCGCGATCGAGCGCTCGCCGGAGCGCGCCGCCCGGATCACCCGGAACGCGGACGCGCTCGGGGTCCCGGAACTCGACGTGGTGGTCGGTGCCGCGCCCGAAGCACTCGAAGGACTGGCCAAACCGCACGCGATCTTCGTCGGCGGCGGGCTGACCGTGCCCGGTGTGCTCGACGCCTGCCTGGAGACCGGCGCGCGGATCGTGGCGCACGGCGTCACGCTCGAATCGGAGCAGGCGCTGGCCCGCGCGTACGCCGAACACGGCGGGGAGCTGATCCGCGTCGGCGTCGAACAGGCCGCGCCGCTGGGCGGTTTCACCGGCTGGACCCCGGCGCGGGTCGTCACACAGTGGAGCAAAGCGTGACAGTGCACTTCATCGGCGCGGGCCCCGGCGCGGCCGATCTCATCACCGTGCGAGGCCGTGACCTGCTCGGCCGCTGCGGAACCTGCCTGTACCCCGGCAGCATGACGCCGACGGATCTGCTCGCCTATTGCCCGGACGACGCGGTGCTCGTCGACACCGCGAACCTCGACCTGCCCGCCATCGTCGAGCGGATGGTCGAGGCGCACCGGAACGGGCACGAGGTCGCGCGGCTGTGCTCCGGGGATCCGTCGATCTACAGCGCGGTCGCCGAGCAGATGCGCCGCCTCGACGCCGCCGGCGTTCCCTACGACGTCACGCCCGGCGTGCCCGCGTTCGCCGCCGCGGCCGCGCTGCTCAACCGCGAACTGACCGTGCCGGAGGTCGGCCAGAGCCTGGTCATCACGCGGGCACAGGCCCGGTCCACCGCCATGCCACCGGGTGAAACGCTGGCGAACTTCGCGCGCACCGGCACCACCCTCGCGCTGCATCTGGCGATCAATCGCATCGAGCAGGTAGTCGACGAATTGCGGCCGTTCTACGCCGACGACTGCCCGGCGGCCGTGGTCGCGTTGGCGAGTCAGCCCGGCGAGCAGGTGCTGCGCGGAACGCTCGGCACCATCGCCGCACAGTCCCGCGAAGCCGGGATCACCCGCGCGGCGATGATCTTCGTCGGGAAAGTCCTTGCCGCCGAAGGGTTTCCCGATAGTTTCCTGTATTCGGCCACGCGTGATCGAGCCAACCAACCGGAGTCGTTATGAAGGAACTGCGCTGGGGCCTGCTGGCCGCCGGGACCATCGCCGCCGAGTTCGCGGCGGGCGTCGACGAAAGCAAGCACGGCGTGCTGGAGGCCGTCGCCGCGCGCTCCGGTGATCGGGCGGCCGAGTTCGCGAGCCGCTTCGAGATCCCGAAGTGCTACGGCTCCTACGACGACCTGCTCGCCGATCCGGACGTCGACGCGGTCTACATCTCGACGCCGCATCCGCTGCACGGCGAATGGGCGATCCGCGCGGCCGAGGCAGGCAAGCACATCCTGTGCGAGAAACCGCTCACCATCTCGGTCAGCGAAGCCGAGAAGGTCATCGAAGCGGCGCGCGCCAACGACGTCTTCCTCATGGAGGCGTTCATGTACCGGCTGCATCCGCAGATCCGGCGGCTGGTCGAGCTGATCTCCAGCGGCGCCATCGGCGAGGTCCGCGCCGTCGACGTCGCCTTCAGCTACAACTTCGCCGTCCCCCGGCTCACCGATCCGGCGCTCGGCGGCGGCGGGATCTTCGACGTCGGCTGCTACTGCACCTCGCTCGCGCGGCTGGTGTCGCAGGCGGCGACCGGGCAGGACGTCGTCGAGCCCGAAGAGGTGCTCGGGATGGCCAAGCTCGACGAGAACGGCGTCGACGAGGTCGCGTTCGGACTGCTGCGGCTGCCCGGCGGCGTCCTCGCGCAGCTGGCCTGCGGTTTCCAGCTGACCCAGGACGACCACATCCGCGTCTACGGCTCACAAGGGCAGCTGTACGTGCCGAAACCGGCGTGGATCCACGAAATGCGCCAGCCGAGGTCGTCGCAGATCATCCTCACGCCGGAAGGCGGGGAGCCCGAGGTGATCGAGGTGGAAGCGACTCAAGGCCTCTTCGCTCGCGAGGCCGACCATGTCGCCGCGCATCTCGCCGACCGGCAGGCGCCCGAACTCACCTGGGCGGAAACGCTCGCCAATCTGCGCACCCTCGAACGGTGGCGCGCGGCTGTCGCCCGATGACGCTGCTCATCCTGGGCGGCACCGGCGAAGCCCGCGAGCTGGCGAAGGAACTGGTGGCGCGCGGTGCGCACGTCGTGTCGTCACTCGCGGGGCGTGTCGCGCGCCCGAAACTGCCCGACGGCGAAGTCCGCGTCGGTGGCTTCGGCGGCCCGGAGGGTCTCGCGCGCTGGCTGACCGAGAACGACGTCGCCGCGATGGTCGACGCGACGCATCCCTTCGCGGAACGCATCGGAGCCAACGCGGCGAAAGCCGCACAGGCGACGAACACGCCACTGCTCAGGCTGGCCCGGCCTGGCTGGACCGAGCAGCCGGGCGACACGTGGCACTGGGCGGACGACCTCGGCCACGCCGCGCGACTCCTCCCGGAGCTGGGTGAACGAGTGTTCCTCACCAGCGGACGGCAGGGGCTCGCCGCCTTCGCCGGGCTCGACGACCTCTGGTTCCTGATCCGCTGCGTCGATCCGCCCGAGGCGCCGCTCCCCCGGCGGCACGAAGTCCTGCTGGACCGCGGCCCGTACACGGTCGAGAAGGAGCGCGAGCTGATGGAGCGGCACAGCGTCCAGGTGCTCGTCACGAAGGACAGCGGCGGCGCGATGACCGCGGCGAAGCTCACCGCCGCCCGCGAACTCGACCTCCCCGTGGTCGTCGTCCGACGGCCTCGGCGACCCGAAACGGCCAGCGTGACGACGGTTCAGGACGCCCTAACCTGGCTCGGGGCCCCGAACAAGGGCAGCCCTGCGTAAGCCGTTCGGAGCAGACCCGTTAGCGTTGCGCCGATGCGTCTGATCGCTGTCACGCTGGGGTTGCTGTCCGCCTTGTGCGCGTTGGCTTTCCCTTTCCTGCCGGTGGTGCAGGACACAGCGGAGGTCGTCTGGCCAACGGGCGGCGACACCCGCTCCGTCAACGCGCCCTTGACCGGGTACTGGGCACAGGACCTGCGCGTCGATCTGCCGTGCGCGACCATCCGTTCGCTGGACGCGCGCACGCAGGGCCAGGCGCTGCTGTTCTCCACCGTGCCCGACGGCCGCACCGACCCGCGCGCGGGCAAGGGCGTCGGCCTGCAGTTGCGCATCGACAACGGTGTGCTGCTCGCCTCCAGCCAGGGCCAGCAGATCGTGCAGCAGCCCCTCCCCCCTCAGTCAACGTCGCAGCAGAACTGCGACGTCAAGCTCCGTACCGACGCGAACCAGATGACGGTGACGGTCGCCGAGACCGTGGTGTTCCACGCCGAGGGTGACGTCCGGCCGCGGCTGGTCGGGATCTACTCGTCGATCAACGCGGGCAAGGACCCGATCACCGGGCTGCACGTTTCGGTGGTCCCCGACACCCGCTACCAGACCTCGCCCACGGTGCTGAAGTGGATCATCGGGGTGATCGCGGCGCTGTCGTTCATCGGCTGCCTGATCGCGGTGTGGCGGATGGACTCCGGTTTCGCGCGCCGCGCGCCGCGCTGGGCGCCGGTCGGCTGGTGGCGGCTGACCGCTCGCGACGCGACGGTGATCGTCGCGCTCGGCGCCTGGGTCTTCATCGGCCCGGTCACCTCGGACGACGGCTACATCCTCACGATGTCGAGAGTCGCCGAAGAGACCGGCTACCTGACCAACTACCACCGCTGGTTCGGCGTCGCCGAGGCGCCGTTCGGCTGGTTCTACCACGTGTATCAGCTGATGGCGCACGTCAGCACGGTGCCGCCGTGGATCCGGCTCCCGTCGTTCCTGCTCGGCGTGCTGAGCTGGCTGCTGATCAGCCGCGAGGTCATGCCCCGCCTCGGCACCCAGGTCCGGACGAGCCGCGCGGCCGGCTGGGCCGCCGCCGCGGTGTTCCTGGTCTGGTGGATGCCGTTCAACAACGGCGTCCGGCCGGAACCGGTCGCCGCGCTGGGTTCGCTGCTGGCGATCTGCGCCGTCGAACGCGCGCTGGTGACCCGCCGCCTGCTGCCGCTGGCCCTCGGCCTCACCGCGGCCGGCTTCACCCTGGCCGCGACGCCGACCGGGCTGATCGCCGTCGCGCCGTTCCTGGTCGCGGCCCGCCCGCTGTTCAAACTGGTCCGCCAGCGCGCCGAGAACGGCTGGCTGCCGGTGCTCGCGCCGGTGCTGGCCGCCGGGCTGCTGGTACTGGTCGTGGTGTTCGCCGACCAGACCTTCGCCACCGTCCAGGAGGCGACCCGGATCCGCACCCAGGTCGGCCCGAACCTGTCGTGGTTCCAGGAACTCGCGCGCTACCAGTTGCTCTTCGAAAGCCTGCCGGACGGTTCGGCACCGCGCCGGTTCCCCGTCCTGCTCGTGCTGCTGTGCACCGGGACCTGTCTGGTGGTGCTGCTGCGCCGCGGCCGGATCCCCGGCGCCGCGCTCGGCCCCAGCCGCCGCCTGATCGGCACGGTCGCGCTGTTCTTCCTGCTGCTGGCGCTGACCCCGACCAAGTGGACGCACCACTTCGGCGCGTTCGCCGCGGTCGGCGCGGCCATGGCGGCGCTGACCGCGCTGGCGACCAGTTCGACGGTGCTGCGGTCGAGGCGCAACCGGGCGGCGTTCCTCGCCGGGCTGCTCGTGGTCGGCGCGCTGGCCGCGACCGGACCCAACTCGTACTGGTTCGTCTCGAAACTCGGCGTGCAGTGGACCGCGGTGGCACCGTCGATCGGCGGGATCCCGCTGTCGACGATCCTGCTCATCGCGGCCGGGATCTCCGGGGTGTACGCGTTCGTGGAGAACGTCCGCGCGCACCGGCCCGGTCTGCCCGCGGGGCCGCAGGAAGGCCGAGGGCGGTCGCTGCGGCTCGGTTCGCTCTCACTGGTGGTCGTCTGCGGTCTGATGGCCACGGGCGAGTTCGTCAGCATGGCGTGGGCGATCCACAACCAGGCCGGTTCCTACAGCCTCGGCGCCGCGAACTTCGGGCATCTGTCCGGCAAGAGCTGCAACCTCTCCGACCACGTGATGGTGGAACGGGACGCCGCCACGAGCATCCTGCGGGCCCAGCCCGAACAGCGGACCGTGCCGGTGAAGAAGGAGGAGCCGCCCGCCGGGCAGACCCCGCCGCCGCTGCCCGATCCGGAACAGGACAACGGCCGCGTGCAGACCGGGTTCCACACCCGCGCCATCGACGACAAGGACCCGCTGGCCGAACCGCCGCACGGGTTCAAACCCGACGAAGTGCCGATGTGGAGCAGCTTCCTCGACCCCGAAACGCGAGCCGGACGGCTGCGCAGCGACTGGTACGCCCTCGCCGAAAAGCCCGCGGACGGCCAGATCGTGGTCGCCACCGCTGGGGCGTCACGACGGCCGACGTCGGTCAGCCTCGACTACGGCGTGAACACCGGTGAAGGCGTGAAGGTGCTCCGAAGCCAGTTCGTGCTCCCGCCGGGCGCGGGAACGAACGGCTGGAACGACACCCGCATCAACCTGCGCGACCTCCCCGCCGAGACGACGTCCGTGCGGATCAACATCGTGGACAACGACCTCACCGAGGACGGCTGGATCGCCGCGTCCGCACCCCGGGTCCCGACGTTCACCACGCTGACCGAGAAGATCGCGGGCAAGCAGGTGTACGTCGACTGGCCGGCGTCGTTCGTCTACCCGTGCGTGCAGCCGGTGACCTCGCACGACGGCATCTCGAAGATGCCCGACTACCGCATCACCGCCGGCGCCGTCGCCGACGAGGCGAACTGGGCGTCCAGCACCAACGGCGGCCCGATCGGCTGGCTCGAAGAGGTCGCGAACGAACCCGAGGTGCCCAGCTACCTGATCGGCCAGCCGAGCCAGTCGTGGGGCCAGCTGCTGCAGGTCGAACCGTTCACCGAGGGGATCGCGCCGACGATCATCCACGGCGAGAAGGTCGTCCCGGGCTGGTGGTCGCCGGGTCCCGGACCGCGGCAGCCGAACGGCAAGGACCCGACGCGCTAGCACGCCGTGAAGGCCTCCTTCCCTACCCTCAAAGTCAATGCCAGGAGCTTAAGGCCGGCGGGGCGGTCGCGTGTCGGACATGTTCGCCCAGGTCGGGTAGCCCGGCTCCAGTACGTACCGTCCGTTCGGGCAGCGACTGTTCGCCCACGAAGGTCGATGGTGTCGATGGTCCGTGAAGGCCTCCTTGAGGGACTCAGAGTCCCTCAAGGAGGCCTTCACGGACTTGATAACACGGGCAAAGGGTGATCAATCGGACGAATCGGCTCTCTATGAATCCTTTATGGACAGTTGGAGAGCCTCAGGAACCGTCGCTTAAGTTCCTGGCATTGACCCTCAAAGTAGGGAAGGAGGCCTTCACGGACCTTCCTGACGTGATGCTGCGGGTGAGGGGTGGGTCCCGCACGCCGTCACCGAACGGCCAGGCCACCGCACGCGCCACCGAACCCCGTCACCGCACAGCCAACCCCGCCAGCTCCGACGGCAACGAGCCCTCGTGCAGCACCCCGAGCCGCTGCGTGGCGCGGGTGAGCGCGACGTAGAGCTCGGCCGCGCCGCGCGGGCCGTCGGCGAGGATCCGGTCCGGGTGCACGACCAGGACCGCGTCGAACTCGAGGCCCTTCGTCTCCGACGCGGGCACGGTGCCCGGCACACCCGGCGGCCCGATCACGACGCTGGTGCCTTCACGGCCGGCTTCGTCCTTGACGAAGTCCTCGATGGCGGCGGCCAAGGTGTCGTCGGTGACGGACCTCGCCCACGGCTGGACACCGTTGGAGCGGACCGAATCGGGGGCCCGGACGTCCGGTGCGAACTCGGCGAGCACCGAGGCGGCGACGGCCATGATCTCCGACGGCGTGCGGTAGTTCACCGTCAGCGACCGGTAGACCCAGCGGCCCGGTACGTACGGCTCCAGCATCGAGGCCCACGACCGCGCCCCGGCTTCGGACCGTCGCTGCGCGAGGTCGCCGACCACGGTGAAGGATCGGTTGGGGCAGCGCCGCATCAGCACCCGCCAGTCCATTTCGGACAGTTCCTGTGCCTCGTCGACCACGACGTGCCGGTACGTCCAGTCCCGGTCCGCCGCGGCGCGTTCGACCAGGCTGCGTGTGTCGTGCTCGACGAACCGGTCGGCGAGTTCGTCGGCGAAGAGCAGGTTTTCCGCGGACAGCATGATGTCCTCGTCCATCTCCTCGCGGTCGAGTTTCATCGTGTCCAGTACGCCCTCGGCGTACTCGGCCTCGGCCTTCTTCTCCCGCACAACGGCCTGCTCCGCCGCCTTTTCCGCCGCCGTGTCCCGGCCGAGGAGGTCGACGAGTTCATCGAGCAGCGGCATGTCCGACACCGTCCAGGCCTCGCCGTCGGCGCGCAGCAACGCCTGGTCGGCGCCGGCCGCGCGCAGCCGTTCCTCCGACGAGAGGAGCGACCCCAGCAGCCTTTCGGGGGTCAGGATCGGCCAGAGCGCGTCGAGCGCGGCGGTGAAGGCCTCGCTTTCCGCCAGCTCCTTGAGCAGATCCTTGCGCAGCCGCTCCCATTCGTCGCGGTCGTCCCGGCTGAGCCAGCCGCGGCCGATGCGCGCGATCGCCCGTTCGGTGAGCACGTAGGTGACGATGTCGGTGAACACCGCGCGGGCCTCGTTGTGCGGCAGCTCGCTCTTGCGCCCCTCGTCCCTCGCCCATTCCGCGGTCTCGGCGTCGATCCGGACGGTGACGTCGGTCAGCTCGATCTCCAGCGGCTCCTCCGGCACCCGCTGGCGATCGGCGACGGCGGCGTTGAGGACGTCCAGCATCTTCAGCGAGCCCTTGAGCCGCGCCACCTCCGGTCCGTCCTCGGCGGTGACGTGTTTGCCGGGGACGAAGTCGCCGGTGGTCATGAACACCACGTCGGTTTCGCCCAGCGACGGCAGGACGCGGCCGATGTGGTGCAGGAACGCCGGATTCGGCCCGACCACGAGCACGCCGTGGCGTTCCATCCGCTCGCGCTGCGTGTAGAGCAGGTAGGCGACGCGGTGCAGCGCCACCACGGTCTTCCCGGTACCCGGCCCGCCTTCGATCACCAGTACGCCGGGGTGCTCGTGCCGGATGATCTCGTCCTGCTCGGCCTGGATCGTCGCGACGATGTCGCGCATCCCCTCCCCGCGCGGCGCGTTGACGGCCGCGAGCAGCGCCGCGTCACCCTCCGCGTCATCGCCGGGACGGCCGAACACCTCGTCGGTGAATCCGCGCAGCTCACGCCCGTACGTGTGGAACTGGCGGCGACGGCGCATCTTCTCCGGCGTCGCGGCGGTCGCGGTGTAGAACGGGCGTGCCGCCGGTGCCCGCCAGTCGAGCAGCACCGGTTCGTAGTCCTTCTCCTCGTCGAAGAGACCGATGCGGCCGATGTAGGACGTCTCCCCCGAAACGCTGTCCAGCCTGCCGAAACACAGTCCGTTGTCCACGACGTTCAGCCGCCGCGACTCCCGGTCCAGCGCGCGCACCTCGACGTCCCGTTCCATGGCCGTCCCGCCGGTTCCTCCCAGCGCGGCCTGGAACTCCCCCTTCACCCGCGCGCGTTCGGCGTCCAGGCGCGCGTAGAGCCCGGCGACGTATTCGCGTTCGGATCGCAGTTCTTCTTCATGACCCTGAGTTGACACAGGCTCCCATTTCCGCAGGTTCCGGCTACGGCGAGTGAGTCTGCGGCATGACCGGGGGCTTGTGGCAAGTCCCCCTATGCGCTATATGTTTATTACGGAGGGAGTCAGCTTCCGCATGGTGGCGCGTATTCGAGCCCCGGAAAGTACCTCTCCCACTCTTCTCTCGTGATCCTCGGCGTCGCCAATCGGCAGATCTCCTCGCCCACCCGCTCGGCGTCCGTCTGCCACAGCTGCACACCGCTGCTCCCGATCGCGAGCGTATGCCCGTCGTCCCGGAACGCGAGCGAGTTGACCGTCGCGGCGAAGCCGGTGAGCTGCGCCGTTTCGACCGGCTTCCGGGGGTCAGTGAGATCCCAGACGCGCACCGTCCGGAAGGCCGACGTGGCCAGTTCCCGGCCGGTCGGGCCGAACGCCAGGCTTCCCAGGCCTTCGGCATGGTCCAGCTTCGCCAGCCGTACGGCGTGTGCGCGATCGGCGATGTCCCAGAGGTAGACGGCCCGGTCGCTGCTGCCCGCGGCCACCGTGCGGCCGTCGGGGCTCAGCGCCATCTTGAACAGCGCGCCGCCGTCGGGCCGCAGGGCCGACACCAGGCTCGGACGCTTGGGGTCGGCGACGTCCCACAACGTCACCGCGGACGTGTCGAGGCCCTGGCTCGACACGAGCGTCCGCCCGTCGGGGGTGAACGCGAGCGACCACACCGTCCCGTCGCCGACCGGGAGGACCCGCGGTTCGGCGAACCGCGTGGGATCGCTGACGTCCCAAAGCTGGATCGGCCCGTCGTCGTGGCCGGAGGCGAACGTCCGCCCGTCCGGGCTGAACGCGAGTGAGTAGGTCGGCCAGGCGGGGGTCGACGCCATCAGTTTCGGCACCGTCGGATCGCTGATGTCCCAGCGTTGGATGACGAACTTCCCGGCAACCCCGGCGCCGTCGTGCGCCGCCAGCGCGAGGCTGCGCCGGTCGGCACTCAGCGCGACGGCGGTGACGGTGGCCGGGCCGGGGATCTTCGCGAGCTGCCTCGGCGCCCGAAGGTCGTCCATCGCCCAGAGCCGCACGTCGTCCCCGCCGGTGACGAGGATCCGCCCCTGTCCGGTGAACGCGGCGGCGGCCCAGCCGACGCTCGAGGCCAGCGCGAGTTCGCCGACGTCCTGCAGCCGGACGGTCCGGTCCGCGCTGGCGGAGACGATGGTCTTGCCGTCCGGGGAGAACGCCGTCCACCAGATGGAGTTCGTATGCCCGGCCACCGACGGCAGTTCTTTCGCGGGTCCCGTGACGTCCCACACCCGCACGGACTGGTCGTCCCCCGCGGTGACCACCAGCCTGCCGCTCGGGCTGAAACCCGCCGCCCAGACGACGGCCGGGGTGTCCAGCGTCGTCAGCAGCTTCGGCGCCGCCGGATCGGTGACCTCCCAGAGCTTCGCCGTACTGTCCCAGCTCGTGGTGATCAGGCGCTTTCCGTCGGGACTCCACGATGGGGTGAGTTGCAGATCCTGGTGTCCGGAAAGGACCGAAAGCCGTCGCGGCGCGGACGGCGTGGTGACGTCCCAGAGTTCCGCCGTCCAGTTCGTGTTCGTGACCGCGAGCAGGTGACCGTCGGGGCTGAAGACGGCCCGGTCGAGATGCGCGGCCGGGACATCACCGAGCGGTTTCGGCGCGCCGAGGCCGGTGACGTCGGTGAGCCGGACGGTGCCGTCGGCCGATCCGCTGACGAGGAGGTGCCCGTCCGGGCTGAAGTCGAGGGAGCGGAGGTCGTCCCGGTGCCCGGCGACGTCCGCCTTCCGCACCGGCTGCCGCGGATCGGTCAGGTCCCAGAGCCGGACCGCGTGCTCTCGGGTGGCCGTCGCCAGCGACCGCCCGTCCCGGCTGAACGCCAGCGGCCCGCGAACCTCCGCCGAACCGGGCAGCGTCGCGAGGAGCACCGGACGCCGTGAATCGGCGATGGACCACACCTGCGTCGCCCGGTAGGCGTCGGAGGTGATCATGAGCCGCCCGCTCAGCGCGACGGTGACGTCGCCGGGGTCGAAGGTCATCCGGGTGGCGAACGGCGCCGCCATGGACGCGAGCAGACCGTCGTGGGTCTCCTGGATCGGCGCGAGCCGGTACGCGGCGAGGCTGAGTTGTGTCGACAGCGCGGGATTCGACTCCCGCAACGCCTTCGCGTCGACGACGGCCTTCCGTGCCAGCGCGACGTTCCGCTGGTCTGTCGCGGTCCGCCCGGCGTCGACGGCGTACCCGACGGCCACGCCCGCGAGCACCAGCAAGACGCCGAGGAGCGCGACGAGCCGTCGCAGTCTTCGCGTGCGCTTGCGGCCGACCGCGGTCTCTTCGGCTTCGGCGTCGAGCCCGGCTCGCAGGAACTCCTGCTCGCGCGTGCTCAGCGCGTCCGGTGTCCTGGCCGCCCATTCGGCCGCGAGTCCGAGGCGGGTGCCGCGGTAGAGGCTGCCCTTGTCCCGGTCCAGCGACTCCCACAGGTCGGTCGCTTCGGCGAGCTGGCGGTGCAGCCGATGCCCTTCGCGGTCCTCGGCGAGCCAGTCGCGCAGCCTGGGCCAGCCGCGGATCAGGGCCTCGTGGGCGATCTCGACACTGTCGCGGTCGAGAACGAGCAAGCGCGCGTCGGCGAGGCGTTCGAGAAGCTCGGTCGTCGCCGGATCGTCGTCGAGTTCGCGCCGGTTGAGACGGCGCTTCGTGTCTTCGGTGCCTTCGCCGAGCGCGGTCAGGCGAAGGAAGATCTGCCGGACGACGGCCTGGGCGTCCGGCTCCAGATCCGTGTAGACGGACTCCGCGGTCTGGGCGATGGCGTTGAGGATCCCGCCGGCTGCTTCGTACGCGGCGCTGGTCAGCGTGATCCCCTGGCGCCGCCGCCAGGTCTCCATCAAGGCGTGCGACACCAGCGGCAGCATGGCCGGCTGGCCGGTGGCGTCGGCGACGAGCGTGGTGACCAGTGCCGACTCGACCCGGCAGCCCGCGCGGACGGCGGGTTCGACGATCGCGGTCCGGAGCTCGTCGGCGGTCATCGGGCCGACCATCACCTGCGCGTCGGTGAGCGCCTCGACGAGACCGGCGTGGCGGCAGAGGTGCCCGTAGAAGTCGGCGCGGACGCCCAGGACGACGCGGCTCCCGTGCTCGTCGCGGGCGAGCGCCAGCAGCGTGTCGAGGAAACGATCGCGCTCGTCCTGGTCGTGGCAAAGCGTGTAGACCTCTTCGAACTGGTCGACGATCAGGAGCCGCCCCTCGGCGTCGAGGTCTTCTCCGAGCGGGTGCGCGCCGGGCGTGCGAAGGACCACCGGCCGGTCGCTGACGGCCGCCAGCCCGGCCCGCAGTACCGAGGACTTCCCCGAGCCCGAAGCGCCGAAAACGCCGACGAGACGACGTTCCGTGAGTTTGCCGGTCAGTTCGGCGACCAGCCGCTCGCGGCCGAAGAACCGGTCGGCGTCGGATCGCTGGAAAGCGGCCAGTCCCAGATACGGAGGCTCGGTGTCGTCGCTTCCGCCTTCGGCCGCGGCGCGTTCGGCTGCGATCGCGCGCCAACGGTCCTCCCATTCGCGGACGTCGCCGCCGCACGCGGTGACGTACGCGGCCGTCACCGCGAGACCGGGCAGCTTCCGGCCGCCCGCCGCTTCGGACAGCGCGGCGGCCGAGTACCCCGCACGGGACGAAAGCGCGCGGTAGGTCGGCCCGCCGGCCTTCTCGCGAAGCAGGCGAAGATCCGCCGCGAACCGCACGACGACCTCGTCGCCCGGCCCCAGCGGGCGCTCGCGTCTCGGCACCAGGCCCCCCTGATCGTCGAAGCGTTATCGAATGGTCATTGTTCACCGAAAACGGCCGGACACTGTACAAAAGTTCTGCGCTACAACCGATGGCGTGCCGATTCGAACCCCAGTGGTGAAAGTGGTCTTCGCGGGTATCTCGGAACCACCCGTGTCCTCGGATCTGGAGGTACTCGCCCACACCCCCGACGAACGCGACGCGATCTCGCGGATCACCGCGCTGCGCCCGGACGTCCTCGTCCTGCCCGTACGGCCACCCGGTCTCGACGGCTTGGCCGTGACCCGCGACGTGGCGTCCCGCGCGCCGGAAACCGCTGTGCTCGTGCTGACCCCACCCGGCGACGGGGAACTCTGGGTCGCCGCGATCCAGGCCGGCGCACGAGGTGTCCTGGCCCGGACCGCGGGCGGTGAAGACCTCGTCCGCGCCATCCACGGGGTGGCGGCGGGCGCGGTCGTGTTCGGCGAGCGCGCCGCGGACCGCCTCTACGGCCTGCTGGCCGCTTCCCGGCCGATCCGGGTGTTCCCCCGGCTGACCTCACGGGAACACGAGGTGCTCGATCTGCTGGCGGGCGGCCTGGAGATCCCGGCGGTCGCGCGACGGCTGGGGCTCGCGACCAAGACCGTGCGCAACGTCGTCTCGGCGGTGCACGCCAAAGTCGGCACGGACGATCGGGAGGTGCTACTGGGCCAGGCGCGCAACGCCGGGCTGGGCCGTCACTCGTAGGTGCGAGGCGTCCAGACGATCCCGTTCTCGGCGCGGGTCTTGGACGACCCCACGATCAGCAGGCAGCGCATGTCCACGCTCGCCGGATCGAGGGTGCCGAGGGTGACGACGCGGATGTCCTCCTCCGGGCCGCCGACGTCACGGGCGACGACCACCGGCGTCTCCGGCGCGCGGTGCCGGAGCAGCACTTCGCGGGCCTGTGCGAGCTGCGTGGTCCGCGTCCGCGACGCCGGGTTGTACAGCGCGAGCACGAGGTCCGCGGCACCCGCCGCGTCGAGCCGTCGTTCGATGATCTCCCACGGCTTGAGCCGGTCGGACAGCGAAAGCACGCAGTAGTCGTGCCCGAGCGGCGCGCCGACCCGGGACGCGGCCGCCTGCGCGGCGGTCACCCCCGGCACGATCCGCACCCGCGTGCCTGCCCCGTGCCCGGCCGCGACCTGCTCCAGCACGGCCGACGCCATGGCGAACACGCCTGGGTCGCCCGAGGACACCACCGCGACCCTGGCCCCGCTCGAGGCCAGTTCGAGCGCCTCCACGGCGCGTTCCGCCTCGACCCGGTTACCCGACGCGTGCCGCTGCTGGCCCGCTCGCTGTGGCACTCGCGCGACGTACGGGCCATAGCCGACGATGTGTTCCGCCGCGGCCAGTTCCTCGGTCGCTTCGGGTGTCAGCCAGTCCGGGCCCGCCGGGCCGAGTCCGACGACCACGACTTCGCCGCCGGTGTGCGTTTCCCGCTTCGGGGTGACTTCGGGTTCGTCGGCGAGCCGGGACGCGTAGGCCGGGCTGGGCAGCAGAGCCAGCGAGAAGTACGGCACCGACTCCGGGTCGACGTCGGCGAACGGCTCGACGCGCTGCGCCTGCCAGGTCGCGCGCTCGACGTAGAAGGCGTCGTCCAGTTTCCCGGCCTCGGCCAGCGCCTCGCGGACGTTGCCGAACGTGCGGCCGAGTTTGAGCACCGCCGCGGCCTGCGTATCGGCCAGCCGTCGCGCGAGTTCCGGCGCGGGCAGGGTGCCGGGCAGGATCGTGAGGACCTCGTCGCGCTGCACCAGCGGACGGCCGAGCACCGACGACGCCGCGCTCACCGACGTCACGCCGGGCACCACGGTCGCCTCGTAGCGGTCGGCGAGCCGTTCGTGCATGTACATGTAGGAGCCGTAGAAGAACGGGTCGCCCTCGCAGAGCACGACCACGTCGCGTCCGGCGTCGAGATGCTCGGCGAGCCGTTTCGCGCTCAGCTCGTAGAAATCGGCGATCGCGCCCTCGTAGCCGCCGGGGTGGTCGGTGGTCTCGGTGGTGACCGGGTAGACCAGCTTCTCCTCGAGCTGGCCGTCCCGCAGATACGGCTCCGCGACCGAGCGCGCGATGCTCCGGCCGTGCCGGGCGCTGTGGTAGGCGATGACGTCGGCCTCGCCGATCAACCTCGCGGCCTTGACCGTCATCAGTTCCGGGTCACCGGGACCGAGCCCGATACCCCAGAGTTTCCCGAGCCCGCTCATTCGACCTCACTCGCCATCGCGTTGATCGCGGCGACGGCCATCGCGCTGCCGCCACGACGTCCGTGCACCACCAGATACGGGGCGGGAGCGCGTTCGACGAGCTCCACTTTGGACTCGGCGGCGCCGACGAAGCCCACCGGGACACCGATGATCGCCGCCGGGGCGCCGACGCCCTCGTCCAGCAGTTCCAGCAGCCGGAACAGCGCGGTCGGCGCGTTGCCGATCGCCACCACGGATCCGGGCAGCTTGTCGCGCCACAGTTCCAGCGCGGCCGCGGAGCGGGTGGTGCCCATCCGCTCCGCCAGCCCCGGCACCTTCGGGTCGGACAACGTGCACAGCACCTCGTTGGCCGCGGGCAACCGTTTGCGGGTCACACCGGAGGCGATCATGGTGGCGTCGCACAGGATCGGCGCGCCCGCTTCGAGGGCCGCGCGGCCGGACTCCACCACGTCGAGGCTGTAGCGGAGGTCGTCGACCAGGTCGACCATCCCGCAGGCGTGGATCATCCGCACGGCCAGTACCGCGACGTCGTCGGGGAGGATCGCGAGATCCGCCTCCTCGCGGATGGTGGCGAACGAATGCCGGTAGATCTCGGCCCCGTCCCGGATGTAGTCGATCACTGCTGTCCCTTCACTTCGGCACTGTCCTTCTCCGCCAGTACTGTCGCCAGCTCGCCGGCCGGGACCCACGTCCCGTCGACCAGATATCCGTCCTCCGTCGCGAGCACGTCGACGTGCTCGTGCGCCGGTTTCCCGCAGCGCCGCGCACAGCCGGCGAAATGGACCCTCGGCGTCCGGCCGATCCGCGCGGCGTCGGCCCGGACGTCGGCGAGCGACTTCGCGCAGCCGGGCCGTCCGATGCAGGCGCTGACGCCCAGCGACGGCGCCCGCGGATCGACGATCAGGCCGGGGTCCGCTTCCAGCGGGCCGCGGACGAGGATCGACCGCCATGGCGTGACCACGGCGTCTCCGGCGTTCGCGATCTTGCGCGCCTGAGCCGAGGTGAGCAGACCCAAGACCGGAGCGACCCCGACGGCGTCGCCGATCGGCCCGATGGGCAAGCCGGGATTCACGGGGAACCTCTGCGGCTCTCCGGTTTCGCCCGGTACGTCCTCGATCAGCGGTCCTGTGGCGGCTAGTTCGCTGACCCGCCAAGCGGTTCCTCGCGTCCGGAGGAACGCTCGCGCGACCGAGAGCAACGCCTCGACGGCGTGCTCGGCCGTGACGCGCAGGCCGGTGTCTTCACCGGCGAGCAGCACAGCGCCTTGATTTCGCCCGGTCACGCGCCAGCAGACGTCGGCCCCTTCTCCGGCGACGTCACCGTGGCCGCCGTCGAGGGCGAAAAGAAAACGTCCCGGGAGCTCGGCCAGCTCGGGAACCGCACACAGGGCCGTGTCGAGAGCGGCGGCGAGATCTTGGGCGATGTCACTCAGCGGCGACGCGAGGATGTTGCGCACGCGTTCGTGTGACGGCGCGGGCAGAAGCCCGGCAGCGGAGAGCCGGGCGGCGAGGCCGGGACGGGTGACGCCGCGAAGCTGGACATTGCCGCGAGAAGTCAGGTGCAGGGCGCCGTCGCCGAGCTCGTCGGCGGCGTCGGCGAGTGCTCTGAGCTGGGCCTGCGTGATGGCGCCGCCGGGAAGCCGGACCCGCGCGAGCGGACCGTCTGCGGCGTCGTGCGTGGCGAAAACGCCGGGGCACGCGTCGGCTCGGGCACGCGCGCTCGTGGACATGCGCTCACTGTAGATGCCTCCGTTCAGCGTTAGCACCACTCAGATCATATGTAGTAGATGTGCTACATTCGATCGCATCACTGAGATGGGGGTGACCAAATGAGAGATCCACATGACGTGATGGTCTCCGTCAAAGATCTTCGGATGCGCTACGGGACGAACGACGTCCTCCACGGCGTCGACTTCACCGCGCACCGGGGTGAAGTGATCTGTCTGCTGGGGCCGAACGGGGCGGGCAAGACCACGACTATCGAGATCCTCGAAGGCTTCCGGATGCGCTCGGAAGGCGAGGTCAGCGTGCTGGGTACCGACCCGGCACAAGCGGACGAGAACTGGAGGGCGCGGCTGGGGGTCGTCCTCCAGGCCTGGCGTGACCACGCGAAATGGCGGGTACGGGAGCTGCTGGAGCACCTGGGCGGTTACTACGCGCCGTACTCCACCGAGCACATCAGGCGGCCGTGGGATCCGGACGAACTGATCGCCGCGGTCGGACTGACCGAGCACGCGGACAAGAGGGTCCGGATGCTGTCGGGCGGGCAACGACGCCGTCTCGACGTCGCGATCGGCATCGTCGGCCGTCCGGAACTGCTGTTCCTCGACGAGCCGACCGCCGGCCTGGATCCGGAGGCGCGGCGCGAGTTCCACGACCTCGTGCACCGGCTGACCGATGACGACGACACGACGATCCTGCTGACCACACACGACCTCGACGAGGCCGAAAAACTGGCCGACCGGATCCTGATCCTGAACCACGGCCGGATCGTCGCCGACGGTTCGGCCGACGCGCTGAGCAGGCAGATCGCCGGCGAAGCCGAGGTGCGCTGGACGCTGGACGGCCAGCGGTTCGTGCACTCGACCACGGAATCGACGAAGTACGTGCACGAACTGTTCAAACAGCACGGCGACGCCATCGGCGACCTCGAGGTACGCCGGGCCTCACTGGAGGACACGTACATGACCCTGGTCCGCAAGGCGGAAGCGCCGCTCGTGGAGGTGGATGCGCGATGAACGCGGTTCAGCACAGCCTCCGGCTGGGCGTCCGACGCGGCTTCCTCGAGTCGCGCCAGACCCTGACCAATCGCGAGGATCTGTTCAACACCTTTCTCTTCCCGGCGATCTTCGTGGTCGTCATGTTCTTCATGCGCGGCTCGAAACTGCCCGGAACCGAGTTCTCACTCGGCGCCGCCACCGTGCCGAGCGTGCTGGGCGCGTCGATCGTGTTCAGCGGCATGCTCGGCATGGCGGGCGTCCTCGCCGTCGAACGCGAAGACGGCACACTGCTGCGCGCCAAGGCCACCCCGAACGGGATGCTCGGCTACCTCGTCGGCAAGGTCGTCACGATCTCCATCGGCACCGTCATCGGGATACTGCTGGTGCTGATCCCCTGCCTGGTCCTGTTCGACGGCATCGCGCCCGGTGGCCTCACCTCGTGGCTGGGCCTGCTGTGGGTACTGGCGCTCGGCCTGCTCGCCACCATGCCGATCGGCGCGATCTTCGGCTCGCTGACCACCAACGCGCGCAGCATCGGCCTGATCATGCTGCCGACCATGGGCATCGGCGCGATCTCCGGCATCTTCTACCCGATCACCGCGCTACCCGAATGGGTGCAGGGCATCGGACAGGTGTTCCCGATGTACTGGCTCGGCCTCGGCATGCGGTCGGCGCTGCTGCCCGACTCGACGGTGCTGATCGAGATCGGGCAGTCTTGGCGGCCGTGGGAGACCCTGGGCGTGCTGACCGCGTGGGCCGTGATCGGATTGGTGCTGGCCCCGGTCGTCCTGCGGCGCATGGCGCGGCGCGAGTCCGGGTCCTCGGTGGCGGCACGACGGGAAAAGGCGATGCAGCGAATTGGCTAGTTCATGAGCGAGGTCGTTTACAACCGGATCGCGATGTTACGGGCGGAACGGGGCATCTCCCGCCGCGAGCTCGCCGACGCGCTGGGCGTCCATTACCAGACCATCGGCTATCTCGAGCGCGGCGAGTACAGCCCGAGCCTCTACCTCGCCCTGCGGATCGCGGCGTTCTTCGAGGTGGCGGTGGAGATCATCTTCTCCACCGCCCCTTTCCCTCGGATCGGGGATTCCTCTTCGGAACGGTCTGCGTGACGGGTCGCCTTTAGCCGACTGAACGCGAGGCCGGGCTAACGGCTGTGGACGGTACCGATCTGGCTCCGCCGGAGATCCGGGCCGCTGAACTTGTCGGCGACCGCGTGCAGGATGGCGGTCATCGCGAGGGCGGCGGGCGTGGGCTCGCGGCTTTCGGTGCGGGCCAAAAGGATTCGCCGGGTCGGAGCGGGCACGTCGGTGCCGAAGGGGACCAGGCGGACGTCGTTGCGCCGGTTGGTCAGAGCCAGGCGCGGGGCGATGGCGATACCGAGTCCGGCGGCGACCATCGCCTGCGCCTCCTGGTAGTCGTGCGATTCGTAGGCGATGACCGGTTCGAAGCCGGCGAGACGGCAGCTGCGGCGCAGAACCTCCGCCACGGGATGGTTGTCCGCGCGGATGATCCAGTCCTGCCCGGCCAGCGCGGTGAGGCTTACTTCGGACTGTTCGAGCAGCTCGGAGTTGGCGGGCACGACGAGCACGGTGGGGTCGTCCAGCAGATGGGTGACGGTCAGCTGGTCGTCGTCGACGCGACTCCAGTGGTAGTCCCACAACAGCGCCAGCTCGATCTCGCCGGTGTTCAGGAGTTCGAGCAGCTGGGCCAGCATCGCCGACCGGACCGCCGCGCGGACGCCGGGGTACTTCCGGGAGAACCGGGTCAGCGCCAAGGGCAGCAGGCTCGCGCTGACCGTCGGGAAGGAGCCGAGCCGGAGGGTGCCCCGGTCGAGGCGCGCGAACACGTCCAGGTCCGCTTGCGCCGCACTCAGCTGACGGCGGATCGCCCGGCCGCGTTCGGCGAGCGCCAGACCGGCGTCCGTCAGCCGGACCCCGCGGGGCAGGCGCTCCAGAAGTGGCTGTCCGGCTTCCGCCTCGAGCCGGGACATCTGCTGCGACGCGGCCGAGGTGGTCATGCCGATCGCCTCGGCCGCGCCGGTGAGGGAGCCGTGGGTGGCGACTTCGGCGAGCAGCAGGATCCGGCGTACTTCGAGCATCGATCGGACCTCCGAGGACCGCTACGGGTTTAGCTGAGCTAAAGCCAGTGTAAGAGAACGAGCATTGTGCTCAACTCTCGGCGGAGTCAAGGTGACCTCAGTTCGGCTTCGGCCCAGCGAGAGTGAGGTAACCGGAGTGCACGTTCCCGCGACGCTCGTACGCGGCGGCACCAGCAAATGCTGGCTGTTCGACCAGCGCGACGTTCCACCCACCCTGGACGGCATCGAGGAATTGCTCGTCAACGCCTACGGGGCCGACGATCCGGTGCATTTGAACGGCGTCGGCGGAGCCACGCCGACGACCTCGAAGGCCGCTGTCGTGCGTCCCGGCGACACGGAGGGCATCGACGTCGAGTATCTCTTCGGGCAGGTCGGGATCGGTGTGCCCAAAGTGGAATGGGGCAGCAACTGCGGTAACTGCGCGACCGCCATCGCACTGTGGGCGGTCACCCGCGGCCTCCTGCCGATCACCGGCGATCGCACCACCGTCGTCCTGCGCAACGTCAACACCGGCGCGGTACTCGAGGCCATTGTGGACACCCAGGGCGGCGTGGTGCCCGAGTTCGGCACCGTGACCGTGCCGGGCACCCGCGCCGGCGGGGTCGCGGTCGGCCTGACGTTCCTCGACCCGGCCGGGGGAACGACCGGTTCGCTGCTGCCGACCGGGGTCCCCGTCGAAGAAATCGAAGCGGAGGGCCGCCGAGTCCGCGTGACCCTGCTCGACGCAGGAGCACCGATGGCCCTCGTCGATGCCTTTTCGGCGGGCCGCAACGGTGCCGAGTCCGTTGTGGACGTTCGTGCCGACGTGCCGTGGTTGAGATCGGTCAGGCTGGCCGCGGCACTCCGCATGGGGCTCGGCACAAGCGGGGGCGAGCCCTCGGACGCGGTTCCCAAGGTCGGTCTCGTCGGCGAACCCGTGGACTACGTGAGTACCACCGGCGAGCCGATCGCCGCCGGGGATTACGACGTGTCGGTGCGCATGCTCTCGATGAACAGCCCGCATCCGGCGATCGGCCTCACCTCGGCCGTCGGTATCGCCGTGGCCAATCTACTCGGCGACTCCGTGGTCGGCGCGCACTCCGGCGCGGTGGGCGGGCAACGCCTGCGCATCGGGACCCCGGCGGGCGTCGTCGAGGTCGTCAGCACCGAGATCGGTGACGGACGGCCGCGACGGGTCACCGTCCGTCGCGCCGCCCGTGTCCTCTGCGACGCCACGATCCTCGTCCCGGAACCGCTCGCGATCCGGCGTCACGTACTCCCCACCGCCTCGCGCGGTTAGCCTGTCCACTCCTCTCCCTCAAGGACAAAGATGTCTCCTGAGCTGATTTCCCTCGGCGCCCTCGCCGTGATGTTCCTCGTCGGGACGCTGCTCCCGATCAACATCGGCATCCTCGCCTTCGTGGCCGCGTTCGTGATCGGCACGGCGTCGCTGGGGCTGGACGAGGCCCAGATCTTCGAAGGATTCCCGGTTTCGCTGTTCGTGACGATCGTCGGTGTCACGTACCTGTTCTCCATCGCGCAGCGCAACGGGACCATCGATCTCATCGTGAGCTACGGCGTCCGCCTCGTGCGCGGCAAGGTCACCCTCATCCCGTGGGTGCTCTTCGCCGTCGCCGCCGTGTTGACCGCCTTCGGCACCTTCACCCCCGCCGCGGTCGCCCTGCTGGTCCCCATCGGCATGAACATCGCCTTCCGGCACCGGCTGAGCCCGCTGATGATGGGCATGATGATCATCTGCGGCGGGCACGCCGGCGCGTTCTCGCCGATCGCGGTCTCCGGGGTCCTGGTGAACGGCATGATCGCGGACACTCCGCTGGACGTGCCGCCCTCGGTGTTGTTCCTCGCCAGTTTCGGGTTCAACGTGCTGCTCTCGGTGGCAACCTTCCTGTTGCTGCGCAACAAGGTCCAGCCGGAGCCGGCCGCCGGGGACGCCGTCGGCGCCGACGAACCGGCGCCCGGCGGGGTCACCTGGCGGCAGTGGCTCACCCTGGCGCTGCTCGGCGGGCTCATCATCGGTGCGCTCGGCTTCCACCTGCAGATCGGCTTCCTCGCACTGGCGGCGGGCGCCCTGCTCGCGCTGGTCGACATGAAGAACCAGGCGAAGGCCGTCGACGGCATCAGCTGGTCGACCATCCTGCTCGTCGCCGGCATGGTCACCTACGTGGGCATCCTGGAGAAGGCGGGCACGATCGACGCCATCTCGGAACATGCCGCCGTGGTCGGCGCGCCCCTGCTCGTCGCGCTTCTCCTCTGCCTCACGGTCGCGATCACCTCGGCGTTCGCCTCGTCCACCGCGATCCTCACCGCCATCATCCCGATCGCGGTGCCCTTGCTGCTGTCGAGCCAGCTCAGCGCCGCCGGCCTGGTCGCGGCGTTGTCGATCTCGACCACCATCGTCGACGTCTCACCGTTCTCCACCAACGGCGCCCTCGTGCTCAGCAACGCCAAGGGCGTGGACCGGCAGCGCTTCTACCGGCAGGTGATCGGCTACACCTGCGCGATCGTGGGCTTCGGCCCGGCCTTGGCCTGGGGTGTGCTCGTCCTGCCCGGCGCGTTCTAGTTCGAGGTGGCGGTGGAGGTCGTCTTCTCCGCCGCCCACGACGCCAAGAGGGTGAGACCGTCCGCGGTCGCCGTGCCGGCTGGCGCGGTGTAGACGGTCAGAAGCAGGCCGGGTTCGGCGGACAACTCCATCGACTCGACGTCCAGGTCGAGCCGGCCCACCACCGGATGGTGCATACGTTTGCGTCCGGACCGGTGGAGCCGTACGTCCCGAGATGCCCACCGCTGCCGAAACAGTTCACTGCTCGTCGCCAGCTCACCGACCAGGGTGATCAGCTCCTCGTCGTGCGGATCGCGACCGGCTTCCATGCGTAGCTTCGCGGCCACGTCACAGACGATTCGGTCATAGTCGACGAAGAACGTTTTCGCCGATTCGGGATCCAGATACACGAACCGGGCGGTGTTCGCCGGCCGTCGCGCGTCGGCCAGCACCGGTGAAAACAGCGCGCGGGCGAGATGATTCGTCGCCAGCACGTCATAACGGCCGTTGCAAATCCACGCCGGCGCGTCGGTGATGGCGTCGAGCACCTGCTGGAGCGCCGGACGCACCGTCGCGGTGGGGCGACGGCGGTGTGGACCGCCGGAGGCCCTGGACTGCCGCGCGAGGTGGAGCAGGTGATCGCGCTCGGCCTCGTCGAGGCGCAAGGCAGCGGCCACCGCGTCGAGCACCCCGTCGGAGGCGCCGGCGAGACCGCCGCGCTCCATACGCACGTAGTAGTCGACCGATACCCCTGCCAGTAGCGCCACCTCTTCGCGACGCAGACCTTTGACCCGGCGGTTGCCACCGTAGGCGGACAGCCCTGCCTGCTCAGGCGTGATCCGCGCGCGACGCGAGCTCAGGAACTCCTTGATCTCGGTGCGCAGATCGATCGTGGCCACGCCTTCACCGTAGGCCCTCTCCGCAGGCGAAGGGAGGTTCTGCCGGTACCCCCGTCGAGACCCGACGCCTAGGTACCCGATGCGGTCGTGGCGGTGCCACCGTCGATCGGAATGATGGTGCCCGTCAGGTAGGCCCCGGCCCGGCTGGCGAGGAACACGGCGATACCTGCCATGTCGTCGTCGCGGCCGAGCCGGCGCAGAGGGGCCTTCGCCGCGATCGTGTCACCGATGGCATCGATCGTGGCCGCCATCATCTGCGACGGGAACACTCCTGGTGCTACCGCGTTCACCGTGACGTGCTGTGGGCCCAGCTCCCTGGCGAGCACCCTGGTGAGTTGATGAAGTGCCGCTTTGCTGCCGGCGTAGGAGTAGTTGGGTGACTCGGCGACGTGGATGGCGGCGATACTGCCGATGTTGATGATCCGCGCGGGATCATCGGCGGTGCCCGCCCCGCGCAGTGCGGGCAGCAGCGCCTGCACCAGCCAGAACGGCGACTTGAGGTTGAGGTCGAGCACCGCGTCCCATGCCTCGGCCGGGAACGTCTCCAGCGGCTCGCGCCACATCGCTCCCGCGTTGTTGACGAGGATGTCCAGGCGCTCCGAGCCGGCCTTGACGAGATCCGCGAGGCGCCGGCACTCGTCGTACCTGGACAGGTCGGCGGGGATCGCTTGAACGTCGCCGAATTCGGACAGTAGACGCTGTGCCTCCGCGCACGCGTCCGCCTTGCGTGAGCTGACGACCACGCGGGCGCCCGCCTGCAGAAGGCCGCGCGCGATCATCATCCCGATGCCCCTGGTTCCGCCAGTGACAAGTGCGTACTTCCCGCTCAGATCGAAAAGGTCCGCGTGAGTGGTGAACCGGGTTTCCGCCATGGGTCTTCGTCCCTCTTGTCGTGGAAGCACGTGCCTCGCGTGGCCGCGAGCCGGCTCATAACAGGCTGTCAGGCGTCCTGGACGGCTGGGAGATCCTGGCGATACAGGCACTGCGAGAGCCCCCATGCCGCAGGTAGCGCCACCCCTGATGGGCACATCACCTTGACGCCGGGCCGAGCCGCACCGGAGAGTGAGCTGAACCCACGCGTCGGCAGGTGGAGGAACCCGGTGAGAGTCCGGGGCGGTCCCGCCACTGTCACCCCTGAGCCATCAGGGGGAGCCAGGAACTCCGGCCGGCGCGACCGCACGACCCGGGGCGCGGACACCCCGAGTGAGGACTGCCGTGATCCTGCTTCTGTCCACTTCGGACACCGACCTGCTCAGCGCTCGTTCCGGCGAGGCCGACTACCGGCTGGCCAACCCGGCCCGGCTCGACCTCGCCGAGTTGCCCGCCCTGCTCGACGGCGTCCAGATCGTCGTCGTCCGGATCCTCGGGTCCGAGCGGAGCTGGCAGGAAGGGCTCGACACGGTCCGCGCGAGTGGCGCGCACGTGGTCGTCCTCGGTGGCGAGCAGACGCCGGACGCGCAGCTCATGAAGCTGTCCACGGTCCCGGCCGGTACCGCGGCGGAGGCACACGCGTATCTCGCGCAGGGCGGACCGGAGAACCTCACCCAGCTGCACCGCTTCCTGAGCGACACGCTCCTGCTCACCGGTGACGGTTTCGAGCCGCCCGCGGTGCAGCCGCTCTGGGGCGTCCTCGAGCGCGAAACCTCGCGAAAAGAGGGTCCGGTCATCGCGGTCCTGTACTACCGGGCGCATCACCTCTCCGGCAACACCGAGTTCGTCCACTCCCTCGCCGACGCCATCGAAGACGCCGGGGGCCGCGCGCTCCCGATCCACTGCGCGTCCCTGCGCACCCGCGAGCCGGAGATGATGGCCGAGCTGGCCAAGGCCGACGCGCTCCTGGTCACCGTGCTGGCCGCCGGTGGCACCCGGCCGTCCGAGGTCGGCGCCGGTGGCGACGACGAGGCGTGGGACGTCTCCGAGATGGCCGCGCTCGACATCCCGATTCTCCAGGCCCTCTGCCTCACCAGCGACCGCGAGACCTGGTCGTCGAACGACGACGGCCTCTCCCCGCTCGACGCCGGGAACCAGATGGCCGTCCCCGAGTTCGACGGGCGGCTCATCACCGTCCCGTTCTCGTTCAAGGAGATCGACGACGACGGCCTCCCGAAGTACGTGCCGGACGCCGAACGCGCGTCCCGCGTCGCCAAGATCGCGCTGGCCCACGCCCGGCTGCGCCACACCCCGCCGCCGGAGCGCCGTATCGCGCTGATGCTGTCCGCGTACCCGACGAAGCATTCCCGCGTCGGTAACGCGGTCGGCCTCGACACTCCCGCGTCCGCGATCGCACTGCTGCGCCTCATGCGCGAGCGGGGTTACGACCTCGGCGAAGACCCGTTCCCCGGCGTCGAGCCCACCGGCACCGACCAGCCCGACGGAGACGCGCTGATCCACGCGCTCATCGCCGCCGGCGGGCAGGATCCGGAGTGGCTCACCGAGGAACAGCTGTCCGGCAACCCGATCCGCGTTCCGGCCGACCGGTATCGCGAGTGGTTCGCCGAGCTGCCCGCGGAGCTGCGCGAGGCGATGGAGGAGCACTGGGGTCCCGCCCCCGGTGAGCTCTACGTCGACAACGGTGACATCGTGCTCGCGTCCCTGCAGTCCGGCAACGTCATCCTGATGATCCAGCCGCCCCGCGGGTTCGGCGAGAACCCGGTGGCGATCTACCACAACCCGGACCTCCCGCCGAGCCACCATTATCTGGCCGCCTACCGCTGGCTGGAGCAGGAGTTCGGCGCGCACGCGGTCGTCCACCTCGGCAAACACGGTTCGCTGGAATGGCTTCCCGGCAAGACGGCCGGTCTCTCGGCCTCCTGCGCGCCGGACGCCGTCCTTGGCAATCTGCCGCTGATCTACCCGTTCCTGATCAACGACCCCGGTGAGGGCGCGCAGGCGAAACGGCGTGCGCACGCCACGATCGTCGACCACCTGATCCCGCCGATGGCCCGCGCCGAAAGCTATGGCGACATGGCCCGGCTGGAGCAGCTTCTCGACGAGCACGCCAACATCGCGGCGATGGATCCGGCGAAGCTGCCCGCGATCCGTGCGCAGATCTGGACGCTGATCCAGGCCGCGAAGCTCGACCACGACCTCGGCGTCGAAGAACGGCCGCACGACGCGGAGTTCGACGACTTCCTGCTGCACATCGACGGCTGGCTGTGCGAGGTCAAGGACGCCCAGATCCGCGACGGCCTGCACATCCTCGGTGCCGCTCCGGAAGGCGAGGCGCGGATCAACCTCGTGCTCGCGATGCTGCGTGCCCAGCAGATGTGGGGCGGTAAGCAGGGCGCGGTTCCGGGTCTGCGTTCCGCCTTGGGGCTGAAGGAGAACAGCGACGCCCCACTGTCCGAAGTGGACGCCATCGAGCAGAAGGCGCGCTCGCTCGTCGAGGCGATGGAGGCCAGGGACTGGTCACCCGCCGCCGTCGCGGAGGTGGTCGCCGACGTGCCGGAACACCAGGAGGTCGCCCGCGTGCTGACCTTCGCCGCGACCGAGATCGTGCCGCGGCTGGCCGGTACGAGCGGCGAACTCGACGCGGTGCTCCACGCGCTCGACGGCGGCTACATCCCGGCAGGCCCCAGCGGGTCTCCCCTGCGCGGCCTGATCAACGTGCTGCCGACCGGCCGCAACTTCTACACCGTCGACCCGAAGGCCATCCCGAGCCGACTCGCCTGGGAGACCGGGCAGGCGCTCGCCGACTCGCTTCTCCGGCGCTACCGCGAAGACACCGGTGACTGGCCACGCTCGGTCGGCCTCTCGGTCTGGGGCACGTCGGCCATGCGCACCTCGGGTGACGACGCCGCGGAAGTCCTCGCCCTGCTGGGTGTCCAGCCGGTCTGGGACGAGGCGTCGCGCCGGGTCACCGGCATCGAGGCGATCCCGCTCGCCGAACTCGGGCGGCCGCGGATCGACGTCACCGTGCGGATCAGCGGTTTCTTCCGCGACGCCTTCCCGCACGTGATCAGCCTGATGGACGACGCGGTGCGTCTCGTGGCGGGTCTCGACGAGCCGGACGAGCAGAACTTCGTGCGCGCCCACACCCGCGCGGATCTGGCCGCGCACGGTGACGAACGCCGGGCCACCACGCGGATCTTCGGTTCCAAGCCCGGCGCGTACGGCGCGGGCCTGCTGCCGCTGATGGACTCCGGGAACTGGCGTGACGACAAGGATCTCGCCGAGGTCTACGCGGTTTGGGGCGGTTTCGCCTACGGCCGGGATCTCGACGGCAGGCCCGCCCGCGAGGACATGGAGAACTCGTACAAGCGGATCGTGGTCGCGGCCAAGAACACCGACACCCGCGAGCATGACATCGCCGACTCCGACGATTACTTCCAGTACCACGGCGGGATGATCGCGACCGTCCGCGCGCTGACCGGGACCGCGCCGGCGTCCTACGTCGGCGACAGCACCACCCCGGACGCGGTCCGCACCCGCACCCTCGGTGAGGAGACCGCCCGCGTCTTTCGCGCCAGGGTGGTCAACCCGCGCTGGCTGGCCGCGATGCGCAAGCACGGCTACAAGGGCGCCTTCGAACTGGCGGCGACGGTCGACTACCTGTTCGGTTTCGACGCCACCGCCGGCGTGGTCGGCGACTGGATGTACGAGAAGCTCACCGAGTCCTACGTCCTCGACGAGGTCAACCAGGAGTTCCTGCGCCAGGCCAACCCGTGGGCGCTGCGCGGCATCATCGAGCGGCTGAACGAGGCCGCCGATCGGGGTCTCTGGGCGGAGCCGGACGCCGACCTTTTGGCTCAGCTGCGCGAGGTCTACCTCTCGTTGGAGGGCGACCTCGAATCGTGACGTCACCCGGTGGAGCAGGCCCATGGCCCGCCCGGCGGTACCACTGTCATATGCGCAGAACTTAGCGTGACAGAGGCGGTGGGACGTCAATGATCGGGAGGACAGCGATGATCAAGCGTCTGTTGAAGGTCGTGCTCCGTCACGGTTGCTGCTCGGCGTGCACCGGTGTGGGCTGCGGCTGCTGCGACGCCTGCAAGTAGTTCCGCAGGACACGGACTAGGGGCGGACACCCGGGATATGGGTGTTCGCGCGGCGGACGTCGGCGGCGAGGGCTGGTACCTCGATCACCCGGCGTCCGGCCGCTTCCAGCATCTCGGCGCCGACGCAGTCGACGAACACCGACGGCTCACGCCAGGCGAACACGACTCGGGGAAGGCCGGCGTCGAGGATGAGCTGGGTGCAGCTTCGCGGATGTGACGTCCGCGAGCTGCACGGCTCCAGCGACGTGTACATCGTCGCCTTCACCAGTCGCGGATCCCCCGGTTCGAGTTTCGCGAGCGCGGCTTCCTCCGCGTGGTTGGCGGGATCGCCGTCACCCGAGTAACCGGTGGAGATCACTTCGCCGTCGGCGTCGGTGATGACCGCGCCGACGCGGAAGGTCCGCGGCGGGCAAAGATCCGCCAGCGCGATGGCCTCGCGCAACCGCAGAATGTCCACTTCGGACGGTTCCGGGGTCGCGTGATACTCCAGTACGGCGATGTCACCCAGCCGGCTGCTTTCGACAAGGGTCAGCTCGCGCGGGAAGGCGCCGGGGCCGGCGAACCGCGGCGCGCGCGGATCACCGACGAAGAACGGCGCGATCGCCAGATGCAGCTCGTCGACCAGCCCCTCGGTGAGGAACTGGGTGTGGATCGCGCCGCCGCCTTCGACCATCAGCCGCCGAACGCCGCGCGCGTGAAGGTCCGCCAGCATCTCGCGCAGCCCGGTCAGCTCCACCACGGTCGCCTTCACGCCCGTGACGACGCCGGGCGGGGCGTACACCAGCTTCTCCGTGTCACCGACGGTGAAGAACTGGGCCCCCGGATCGAGTGAGCCACTGCGCGTCAGCGTGACCTTGACCGGTTGTGCCGGCCGCCCGGCCGCGACGCGCTCCCGCACCAGCTCCGGCGAGCGGACCAGCAGCCGCGGATCGTCCGCGCGGACGGTGTTCGCGCCGACCAGGATCGCGTCCGACGCCGCGCGCAGCCCGTCCACCCTGGCCCAGTCGTCCTGGTTGGACAGCACCAGCCGGGTGTCGGTCGCGTCGTCGAGGTAGCCGTCCAGTGAGACCGCGGCGGACAGCAGGACGTGAGGGCGTTCGATCACGTCGCCAGTATGCCCTCGGCGCAAAATCGGTTGCGTCCTTCACCGGCTCGGCTAACCTGGCCGAGTGATCTTCTGAGACGAACCTGCGCCCTCATCCACCTCCTTCGCAGGGAGTCTCATGTCTACATCTTTGACGCTTTCCGACGTCACCTTCACCTGGCCCGACGGCGCCCCCGTGTTCGAGCGGCTCTCGCTCACCATCGGCACCGGCCGCACCGGACTGGTCGGCACCAACGGTTCCGGCAAGTCCACGCTGCTCAGGCTGCTCGCCGGCGGGCTGCGGCCCGAATCCGGTTCGATCACCACGCCCGGGGAAATCGGCTACCTGCCGCAGAACCTCGTCCTGGACACCGAGCGGCGGGTGGACGACGTGCTGGGTGTGACGGCGATCCGCGCGGCGATCAAGGCCGTCGAGAGCGGTGACACCGCCGAGGAGCACCTCACCACCATCGGCGACAACTGGGACGTCGAGGAGCGCAGCCGCGCCCTCCTCGACCGGCTCGGCCTGGGCGCCGTACGCCTGGACCAGCGGGCCGGAGAGCTGTCCGGCGGCGAAATCACGCTGCTCGGGCTGGCCGCGCTGCTCTTGCGCCGTCCGGCCGTCCTGCTGCTGGACGAACCGACCAACAACCTCGACCTGCGGGCGCGCGAACTCGTGTACCGCGAGGTGGAGGGCTGGAACGGGATCCTCGTGGTGGTCTCGCACGACCGCGAACTGCTCCAGTCGGTCGACCGGATCGCCGAGGTCCGAGACCACGAGGTCACGCTGTACGGCGGCAACCTCGCGGACTACGAGCACGCCGTCGAGGTCGCGCAGGAAGCCGCGCGGCGACACGTCCGGGCGGCGGAATCCGACGTCAAGCGCCAGAAACGGGAGCTGGTCGAAGCCGGGATCAAACTCGCCCGGCGGGCCCGCTACGGCCAGAAGATGTGGGACACCAAACGCGAACCCAAGGGACGGATGCGCAAACGCCAGGAGGACGCGCAGATCGCCGCGGGCAAGTACCGCAACCTGCACGCGGACAGGCTGGAAGGCGCCGTCGAGACACTGAAGGCCGCCGAAGAGCTGGTGCGCGAGGACGCCGAGATCCGCGTCGAACTGCCGGAGACCACGGTTCCCCGTGGCACGGACGTGCTCCGGATCGACGCCGTGCCCCGGTTCGGCCCGGCGGTGGACCTGCACGTCATGGGGCCCGAGCGGATCGCGCTCGTCGGTCCCAACGGGTCGGGCAAGACCACCCTGCTCCGCACGATCACCGGCGAACTCCCGCCGAAGTCGGGTGACGTGGGGCTGTTCGTCCCCGCCAGGCTGCTCCCCCAGCGGCTCGACATCCTCGACGACACTTTGTCCATTGTGGACAATGTGCGGCTGGTCGCGCCGTCGCTCACCGACAACGAGATCCGCGCCAGGCTGGCGCGGTTCCTGTTCCGGGGCACGGCGGCCGAACGCACGGTGGCGTCGCTGTCCGGCGGGGAACGCTTCCGCGCCGCGCTGGCGACGTTGCTGCTGACCGAGCCCACGCCGCGGTTGTTGCTGCTCGACGAGCCGACGAACAACCTCGACCTGGCGAGCGTGCGACGGCTCACCGAGGCGCTCCTGGCCTACCGGGGCGCGCTGATCGTGGCGAGCCACGACCGGCCGTTCCTGGCCGACATCGGCATCACGAGGCGCCTGACGCTCCGCATTTAGAGGACGAAATGCGGAGTGGTCAGGCGTCGAAGTCCACGGTGACGGACTCGGAGATCGGCACCGACTGGCAGGTGAGCACGAAACCGGCATCGACTTCGGCCTTCTCCAGCGCGAAGTTGCGCCGCATGTCGACCTTGCCGTCGCAGATCTTCGCCCGGCAGGTGCCGCACACCCCGCCCTTGCAGGCGAACGGCAGATCGGGGCGGTACTTCTGCGCGCCGTCGAGCAGGGAGGAGTTGCGCGGCAGAGTCATCGTCGTCGACCGGCCGTCGAGGACCAGCGTGACCTCGCTGGAGGACCCCACGACGGCCGGGTCGATGTGGTGCACCGGCTCCGGCGGGGTGTCCACATAGAACAGTTCCTGGTGGACACGCTCGTCGGGGACGTCCAGCGAACGCAGCAGTTCCTGCGCGCCGGTCACCATCTCGAACGGCCCGCACAGCCACCAGTGCGCGACGTCCTCGACCGGGATCAGCACGGTGCACAGGCGACGCAGCTTCTCCGCGTCGAGCCGCCCGGTGAACAGTTCGGCCTCGCGCGGCTCACGCGAGAGCACGTGGACGAGTTCGAGTCGCGCCGGGTAACGGTCCTTCAGATCCGCGAGGTCGTCGGCGAACATGACGGTGTCCGTGCGCCGGTTGCCGTAGAGCACGGTCACCGTGGCGTCGGAATCGCCGAGCAGCGAGGACGCGATCGACAGCACCGGCGTGATCCCCGAACCCGCCGCGATCAGCACGTGATGCCCGGCGGTTTCCGGCTCCGGGGTGAAGTTACCGGTCGGCGCGGCGACCTCGATCTCGTCGCCGGGCCGTACGTCGCGCACCAGCCACGACGAGAACAGCCCGCCCGGCACCTCCCGGACGCCGACGCGCGGCGCCGCACCGGCGGGTGCGCAGATCGAGTACGAACGGCGCTCGTCCCGGCCGTCGATTTCGCGGCGCAAGGTCAGCGACTGACCGGCCTTGAACCGGAAGGTTTCGGTGAGGTCTTCGGGTACGTCGAAGGTCACCGCGACGGCGTCGTCGCAGAGCCGCTGGACGTCGGAGACCTTGAGGGTGTGGAACCCGGTGCGGCGCAGAGTGGACGCGGTCACGCTAGATCTCCTTGACGTGTTCGAACGGTTCGAGGCAGGACCGGCAGCGGCGCAGCGCTTTGCACGCCGTCGCGCTGAACCGGGACTGCTCCTCGGTGTCCGCGGAACCGCACTGCGGGCAGCGGACCGACGACACCGGCGCGCTCAACATGAGCGGGATCGGGCCGGTCCGTCGCGGCGCGGCCCCCGGCGGCGCGATCCCCGCTTCGGCCAGCTTCCGCTTGCCGTCCTCGGTGATCCAGTCGGTGGACCAGGCGGGCTGCAGCACGGTCCGCACCTCGACCTCGCCGAAGCCCGCCCCGGTCAGCGCGTGCACGAGGTCGTCGCGCATGGTGTCCATCGCCGGGCAGCCGGTGTAGGTCGGGGTGATCGCGACGACCACCCGGCCGTCGGACTCCGACACCTCGCGCAGCACGCCGAGGTCGGCGAGGGTGAGCATCGGCAGTTCCGGGTCGGTGACCGTGGCCGCCACGGCGTACGCGGTCACCATGTCGCGTCCGGATGTTCCCTGGCGACACTCTGCAGATCCGCCAGCAGGTAACCCATCCGCTCGGTGTGCACGCCGTCACGGCCCATCCGGCCGGAGACCCCGGCGATGGCCCCGATCTCGGGGCGCGTCAGCTTCGCGACGGCCAGCACCTGGTCGAGGATCGCGTCGAACTCCGGCCGCAGCGACGGCGACTCGACGAACTCGTCCTGGTGTGCCACGAAAAGCTCGTCGACGTAGGGCCAGACCGCGTCGAGGCCCTCCTGCATCCGCTCGTGCGAAAGCTCGGTCCCGTCACCCAGCCGCACGGCCCACTGCGCCGCGTAGTCGCGGTGGTAGGCGACCTCCTTGACGCCCTTGTCCGCGATGGCCGCCAGCACCGGGTCCACGCTCGTCCGCAGCTGCTGAAGCAGCGCGAGCCGCCAGATCGAGAACACCAGCAGCCGCGCGATCAGGTGCCCGAAGTGTCCGCCTTCGAGTTCGGCGAGCCGGACGTTGCGGTACTCCTGCTCGCTCCGGAAGAAGGCGTAGGAGTCCTCGGTGCGCTCGCTCCCGTCGGCCTTGCCCGCGCGAGCGAGCAGCAGCCGGGCCTGTCCGAGCAGGTCGAGCGCGATGTTGGCGATCGCGACCTCGTCCTCGAGTTCGGGCGCGTTCGTGCACCATTCCTGCAGGCGGTGCGAGAAGATCAGCGCGTCGTCGCCGAGCATCAGGCAGTACGCGGCCAGCCTCGCACCGTCCACACCGGACGGAACCGTCGTGTCCACACCGGACAGTGGATCTTCGAACCCGGTCCCGAAGGCCCAGCGGGAATCGTTCTCCTCGGTGATCGCCTCGTAGGCGTTGTCGAAGCTCATGTCAGATGTGCGGAACGTTGTCGGGGATGTCGTAGAACGTCGGGTGCCGGTACACCTTGTCGCCGCTGGGCGCGAAGAACGGGTCCTTCTCGTCCGGCGAGGACGCCGTGATGGCGCTCGCCCGCACGACCCAGATCGACACACCCTCGTTGCGACGGGTGTAGAGATCACGGGCATGGTGCAGCGCCATGTCGTCGTCGGCGGCGTGCAGCGAACCCACGTGCACATGGTTCAGGCCGCGCTTGCCCCGGACGAACACCTCGTACAACGGCCAGTCGTGCTTCATGCCGAACCCTTCTTCGCTGCGTGCGCGACAGCTGCTTCGCGCACCCACGCGCCGTCTTCCTGTGCCCGGCGCCGGTGCGCGACACGCTGGGCGTTGCAAGGACCGTTGCCCTTCAACACGTTCTTGAACTCTTCCCAGTCCACCGCGCCGAAGTCGTAATGCCCGCGCTCGGGGTTCCACTTCAGCTCCGGATCCGGGAAGGTGACGCCCAGCGCTTCCGCCTGCGGAACGGACATGTCGACAAAGCGCTGGCGCAGCTCGTCGTTGGTGTGCCGCTTGACCTTCCACGCCATCGACTGCGCGGTGTTCGGCGATTCCGCGTCCGGCGGGCCGAACATCATCAGCGACGGCCACCACCAGCGGTTCACCGCCTCCTGCACCATTTCCCGCTGCTTTTCCGTGCCGCGCATCATGGTCATCAGCAGTTCGAAGCCCTGCCGCTGATGGAAGGACTCCTCCTTGCAGATGCGGATCATGGCGCGCGCGTACGGCCCGTAGGAACTGCGGCACAACGGGACCTGGTTGCAGATGGCCGCGCCGTCGACCAGCCAGCCGATCACGCCGACGTCGGCGAAGGTCAGCGCCGGATAGTTGAAGATCGACGAGTACTTCTGCCTGCCGTTGATGAGCTTGTCGGTCAGGTCCGCCCGGTCGGCGCCGAGCGTGGCGGCCGCCGAGTACAGGTACAGCCCGTGCCCGGCCTCGTCCTGCACCTTCGCGAGCAGGATCGCCTTGCGCCGCAAGGAAGGCGCGCGGGTGATCCAGTTGCCTTCCGGCTGCATGCCGATGATCTCCGAATGCGCGTGCTGCGCGATCTGCCGGATCATCGTCTTGCGGTAGCCCTCGGGCACCCAGTCGCGCGGCTCGATGCGCTGATCACGCGCGATGGTCGCCTCGAAATGCTGTTCGAGGTCTTCCTCGGACACGGTGGCTGTCATGACTGCTCCTTGGCGACCAGGGTGAGCACGTCGTACTTGGCGACCGAATCGCCGTCCTGGTTGGTCACGTCGGCGTCCCAGCGGACCTCGCCGTACTCCTGGTCGATGCGCGGGGTGATCTGCTTGGCGGTCAGGGTCACGGTCAACGAGTCGTCGACCTTGACCGGGGTGAGGAACCGCAGGTTCTCCAGACCGTAGTTGGCCAGCACCGGGCCGGGCTCCGGCGAGACGAACAGGCCCGCGGCGAACGAGACCACGAGGTATCCGTGCGCCACGATGCCGCCGAACAGCGGGTTCGCCGCGGCCGCCTCGGGATCGGTGTGCGCGTAGAAGGTGTCGCCGGTGAACTCGGCGAAGTGGTCGACGTCGGCTTGCGTGACCTGACGCGGCCCGGCGACCACGGAGTCGCCGATCTTGAGTTCCGCCAAGGACTTCCGGAACGGATGGACGTCACTCTCGGTGCGCGGGGCGCCCGCGACCCAGCGGCCGGTGACCGTGCTGAGCACCTTCGGGCTGCCCTGGACGGCGGTGCGCTGCATATGGTGCAGCACGCCGCGGATCCCGCCCATCTCCTCGCCACCACCGGCGCGACCGGGGCCGCCGTGGACCAGCTGCGGCATCGGCGAACCGTGGCCGGTGGACTCCTTGGCGTCGTCGGCGTCGAGCACCAGCAGACGGCCGTGGAACGGCGCGACACCGAGGACGACCTCGCGCACGAACTCCTGGTCCGCGGAAACGACGGAACCCACGAGGCTGCCGCCGCCGCGGGCGGCGAGTTCGACGACCTGTTCGGTGGAGGTGTAGGGCAGCAACGTCGAGACCGGGCCGAACGCCTCGACCTCGTGCGGCTCGGAACGCTCCGGGTCGGCCTTCAGCAGCACCGGCGAGATGAACGCACCGCGCTCGGCGTCCGCGCCGACGACCTCGACCTGCTCCGGGTCACCGAAGACGACCGTGCCGACGTCCAGCAGCGCCTTCAGCGACCGCCGGACCTCCTCACGCTGCTCCAGGCTGGCCAGCGCGCCCATCCGGACACCCTCGGCGGTGGGATTGCCGACGGTGACCTTCGCCAACCGCGCGCTCGCGGCCTCGGCGACGTCGTCCAGCAGGTCCGCGGGCACGAACGCGCGACGGATCGCGGTGCACTTCTGGCCTGCCTTGACCGTCATTTCGGTGGTCAGCTGCTTGACGAAGAGGTCGAACTCGGTGGTGCCGGGTTTGGCGTCCGGACCGAGGATCGACAGGTTGAGCGAGTCGGCCTCGGCGTTGAACCGGACGGAGTTGCGCACGATCGCCGGATGCGCGCGCAGCTTCTGCGCCGTCGAGGCGGAACCGGTGAAGGAGACGAGGTCCTGCGCGGTGACGTGGTCGAGCAGGTCACCGACGCTGCCGGCGACGAACTGCAGCGTGCCCTCGGGCAGGATGCCGGAGTCGATGATGATCTCGACCAGCCGCGCGGTCAGGTACGCGGTCTGGCTGGCCGGCTTGATCAGGCTCGGCACCCCGGCGAGGAACGCGGGAGCGAACTTCTCCAGCGGGCCCCAGACCGGGAAGTTGAAGGCGTTGATCTGGACGGCGACGCCGCGCAGCGGGACGGCGATGTGCTGGGCGACGAAGGTGCCGCCCTTGCTCAGCGGCTCCACGTTGCCGTCGACGTAGACGGTGTCGTTCGGCAGTTCGCGCTTGCCCTTGCTGGAGTAGGCGAACAGGACGCCGATGCCGCCGTCGATGTCGACCATCGAGTCGGTCTTGGTCGCACCCGTGCGCGCCGACAGCGCGTACAGCTCGTCGCGGTGTTCGCGCAGGTGGGAGGCCAGTGCCTTCAGCAGTGCGGCGCGCTGGTGGAAGGTCAGTGCACGCAGCGCGGGTCCGCCGACGCGGCGGCCGTACTCCAGGGCGGCGGCGAAGTCGATGCCCTCGGACGAGACCCGGGCGACCTCCTCGCCGGTCGAGGCGTCGTGCAGCGGTACGCCGTCGTTGTCCGCCGTGTGCCATCCGCCGGAGACGTAGCTGCGCAGCAATGCCATGTGGCGACCCTTCGAATATGGTGAATTACAGACCGTCCGTTCAGTAATTCACTGTAGCTCGCGTCCCGGGTCTTGCAAACCCCCGGACGGCGGCGGATCCTTGACATCCACCCGGAGGCGCGCTTTTACTGGCGACATCTTCAACAACCGTCCATTCGGTCAGTAACTCACGAGGCGGTGCCTTGACTACCAACGCGGCCCACGCGATGTTCACCGGCGACCGGGCGTCGAACGCGCTGGGCATCGAGCTGATCGAGGCGGCCGAAGGGCACGCGGTCGCCTCGATGAAGATCACCGAGACGATGGTGAACGGCCACGACATCGCGCACGGTGGCTATGTCTTCCTGCTGGCCGACACGACGTTCGCGTGCGCCTGCAACAGTCATGGCCCGGTCACCGTCGCCGCGGGCGCGGAGATCTCCTTCGTCGCCGCCGGACGCCTCGGCGACCACCTCATCGCCACCGCCACCGAGCGGACCCGCTACGGCCGCAACGGCATCTACGACGTCACCGTGCACCGGGAGACCCCCGACGGGCCGGAGGTCGTCGCCGAATTCCGCGGCCGCAGCCGCACCATCGAGAAGGCATGACGATGACTTTCCGCGACGACGCCGAGAACCTGACCATCGACGAACTCCAGGCTCTGCAACTGAACCGCCTCCGGTGGACACTGCGGCACGCCTACGACAACGTGCCGTTCTACACCAGGAAGTTCGACGAGGCAGGCGTCCACCCGGACGACTGCAAAGCGCTCGAAGACCTGGCGAAGTTCCCCTTCACCACCAAGCAGGACCTGCGCGACAACTACCCGTTCGGCATGTTCGCCGTACCGGAAGCGCAGGTCAGCCGGATCCACGCGTCCAGCGGCACCACCGGCAAGCCGACCGTCGTCGGCTACACCGCCGACGACATCGACACCTGGGCGACGGTGATGGCGCGCTCGATCCGCGCGGCGGGCGGACGGCCGGGCGACAAGGTCCACGTCGCCTACGGGTACGGGTTGTTCACCGGCGGCCTCGGCGCGCACTACGGCGCCGAGAAACTGGGCTGCACGGTGATTCCCGCGTCCGGTGGCATGACAGCGCGCCAGGTGCAGATCATCACCGACTTCAAACCCGAGATCATCATGGTCACGCCGTCGTACATGCTCACGCTGCTCGACGAATTCGAGCGCCAGGGCATCGACCCGCGGGCCGGTTCGCTCAAGGTCGGCATCTTCGGCGCGGAACCGTGGACCGAACAGATGCGCGCCGAGATCGAGGAACGCGTCGGCATCGACGCCGTCGACATCTACGGCCTGTCCGAGGTGATGGGCCCCGGCGTCGCGCAGGAATGCGTCGAGACCAAGGACGGCCTGCACATCTGGGAGGACCACTTCTTCCCCGAGGTGATCGACCCGTTCACCGAGAAGCCGATCGACGACACCGGGGAACTGCTGTTCACCTCGCTCACCAAACAGGCGCTGCCGATCATCCGCTACCGCACCCGCGACCTCACCCGGCTGCTGCCGGGCACCGCGCGGCCGGCGTACCGGCGGATGGAGAAGGTGACCGGACGCACCGATGACATGATCATCCTGCGTGGCGTCAACGTCTTCCCCACGCAGATCGAGGAAGTCGTGCTGGTGACCCCCGCGCTCGCCCCGCATTTCCAGCTGGTCCGGTCGACGAAGGGCCGGATGGACCATCTGACGGTGCGCGTCGAAGCCCGCCAGGACGCGACGGCCGAGCAGCGCGCGGAGGCCGCCGCGCGGCTGATCGCCGGGGTCAAGGACGGGGTCGGCGTGAGCGTCGGCGTCGAAGTGGTCGACCCGGACACGCTGGAGCGTTCGCTGGGCAAGATGCGCCGCGTACTCGACGAGCGGGACCGCGGTTGAGCACCCCCGCCCGCCGGGGGCGTCCCGGCTACGACCTCGAATCGCTGCTGCAGGTCGCGGTCAAGCTGTTCAACGAACGCGGCTACGACGGCACCAGCATGGAGGACCTCTCCCGCAAGCTCGGCATCACGAAATCCGCGATCTACCACCACGTGCCGAGCAAGGAGGAACTGCTGCGGCTCGCCGTCGACCGCGCGCTGAACGGCCTGTTCGCCGTCGCAGCCGAGACGGAGTCCTTCGAGGGCAGGGCGATCGAGAAGCTGGAGCATCTGGTGCGGGGCAGTGTCCTCGTGCTGGTCGAGCAGCTGCCGTTCGTGACCCTGCTGCTGCGGGTGCGCGGCAACACCAAGATCGAACGGGCGGCGCTCGCGCGGCGGCGCGAGTTCGACCGGCTGGTCACGGAACTGGTGAAACAGGCCGAAACCGAGGGTGACGTCCGGCCCGACATCGATCCGGCGGTCACCGCGCGACTGTTGTACGGCATGGTGAACTCGCTGATCGAGTGGTACCGGCCGCGCCGGGGTTCGGCGGGGACGGAACTGGCGGACGCGGTGTGCAAGATCGCGTTCGACGGTTTGCGGACGCAGTAGCGGGCTACTCCCCCGCGGCCTTCGGCGGCTGTCGCGCCTGCCAGATCAGCGCGTCCCGCAGCTGCTGGATGAGCTGTTCGTCGTCGGCCTCCGACGGATCGACGCCGAGCGGGATCCACCGTTCGCCGACCTCGGTGCCATTCTCGAAGCTGGTGATCACGATCCCGGCATAGGAGACGGTTTCGTCCCCGGTGTCACCTTGGATCCGGACGTCACGATGCTGCAGCCGCACACTGACCCACCGTCCGGGGCGACACACCGGTTCGCGTTCGGCACTGGCCATTCGTCCCTACCTATGACGCCCGGTCCCTCGCCCCCAACGTCGTACGCGGGCCCCGGAGGGTTACCGGCCGGTTGTTCCGGTTCAGTAACGGCACCGCTCGCGTGAAACGGTTACGCTCGGCCCATGAGCAGGCGATGCTCGACCCATCGCCGGGCCGCCGCGGTGACCCCGGCGCGCATCGGCAGCGGATCGGTGTGGTGCAGGTAGGTCCACATCCCCAGCAGCGCGACGGAGAAGGCGGTCAGGGCCTCGGGTGAGACGCCGGGCCAGGCGAACGTGGTGGCCGCCCAGTGCTCGGCGGTTCCCGGGTCGTGGCCCTGATCGATGAGGCGGACCACGAGATGCGCGGCGTCGATCCATGCCGCGCCGGTCTGAGACCAGGCCCAATCGATCACCCAAGCGCGACCGCCGCCGACCAAGATGTTGAGCTGGTGCAGGTCGGTGTGGATCAGGCTGTCCCCCACGGTCGCTTCGATCCCCTTGGCCTCCAGTTCCACGAGAAGGTCGAGTCGGTCCCGGCTCCACTGGTCCAGTCCGGCGAGCGGCTGGTGGCGCAAGCGGCGCCAGCCCGCCATCCACGCCATTTTCTCGGACAGCACCGGGACATTCGGCGCCGTGAAGCCACCCAGTTCCCGGGCCATGACGGATACTGCCTCAGCCACCAACGGCAGGTCCTTCGAACCAGGCGAAAGATCGGCATGGCGGCCGGTGATATGGCGGAAGCCGAGCACGAGCCAGCCATCCGCCTCGACTTTCCACAGCAGACGTGGCGATATGGCCGGAGGCAGATACGGGGCGATATCCGCCTCATGGCGGTGCATCGCTCCCCGCTTGCTTCCGGCGTCGGCAATACCTTTGCAGAACACCGCTTCCCCCCGCGTGTGCAGCGTGGCGGCGAAGTCGGAGTTACGCCCGGCCGCGGGTGTCTCGACTCGGCTCACGGGTCCCGTCTCGGCCTCGATCGCGGCGCGCACGGTGCCGGGGAGGCCGTTCCAGGTATGGCTCATACGTCCTCAGCTAGCGGGTGGCGGATCGTCCGCACAGCCGTTCTTGCATTGCGAGCAGTTCACGTCGTACTCGCCCATGGCGGCGGGCCACAATGCGGGGTCGACAGCGTATCCCGCCCGTTCGATCGCGGTCACCGTACGCATCAGCGTGGCGCGGGCGGCCTCTCCTGACGCTTCCGGATCCCCCTCCGAAGTGGGCACATGATGAAGGAACCTGCCCGCGATCCGGGCACAGAAATCCGCGTAGTCACGCGTGTGAAGAATGAAGGCGTGCCAGCCGATGTCCACCGGCTCGCTCGGGGCAAGACGCTCACCGCTATTGCGGGCAGACGCGGCGAGGAACGCCAGAGTCTGATCGACGATACGTTCGGCCAGGTCGCGATCCAGGTTCTCGCCTGCGACTATCCGGCGGGCGAGCCGGTCGAACAACGAGTCGGGCACCAGGGTGCGGCCAGTGGCGGATGGGCTCAGGACAGCGGTCACGGGTTCTCCTCTGGTTGATCGAATCGATGGGCCGCCTGTCACGGCCACATTCCCAGCGTGAACGTCCATGACCAGCTAAAACACAGCCTCAAGACATGCTTTTCCACTATCCCACTGCCCGTTTCCTGCCTTTCGAGCAGAGAACGGGAGCGTGGTCGGAGGCGGTAGCCTGCGACACCGTGGACCTTCTCCCCTTCAGCGAATACGCCGCCTCCCTCAATCGGAAGCGCGCTGCCGCCGGTGTGCTGCTCCGCGACGAACGGTCACGCGTACTGCTGGTCGAGACCACATACAAAGCCGAATGGGAGATTCCGGGCGGTGCGGTCGAAGCGGACGAAGCCCCGTGGACAACGGCGGCACGCGAACTCCACGAAGAGCTGGGTATCACCCGCCCTCTCGGCACGCTGCTGGTCATCGACCACATCCGCGCGCAAGAGGTGATGCCGGAAGGGCTGGCCTTCGTGTTCGACGGCGGCCTCATCACCGAAGACGAGGTCCGAGATATCCGATCGACCGATCCGGAGATCCAATCAGTCGGGCTGTACACGCTGGAAGAGGCCGAGAAGCTGGTGAAGTCCACTCTCCATGCCCGGCTCGGCGCCGCGTTGCGTTCGGTGGAGAGCGGAGTGATCGTGTTCTGTGAGGGTGGCCGCCCAGCGGCGACAGTCCGGAGCTAGTGCACTTCGGAGGGGGAAGATGTCCGGCTCGCTGGCAGAGAACCTGGCGCGTTTCCGGAAGGCGCGAAATCTGTCCCAAGAAGAACTGGCCGCGGCGGCGGACGTCGAAGCTCGGGATCTCGCACCCGACTGGGTTCAACGTCAGCCGCTTGGCGCCACTGTCACGCGCGGCCTGGTGGACACGGCCACTCGAAGACGAGGAGGGCATTTCGCAGGGCTCGCCGCGCACTACGGGGTTCTCTGACAACGGTTACGCTCGGCCCATGAGCACCGATCCGGAGATCCGGCGGCGCCGACTCGAACCGGCCGCCCGGCGTGCGGAGATCCTGGCCGCGGCACGACGGCTGTTCGGCGCGGGTACGTACGCCTCGGTGTCGACCTCGGACATCGCGAAGGCCGCCGGCGTGGCCAGGCCGCTGATCAACCACTACTTCGGCGGCAAACGCGAGCTGTACCTCGAAGTCGTCCGGCAGATGATGATCGTGCCCGCGCCGGTGATCGAGAACCTGCCGGACACGACCGCCGAAGAGCGGCTCGAGATCAGTGTCCGGCACTGGATCGAGGTCGTCGAACGCAACGAACAGGCGTGGCTGACCGCGATCGGCCAGGAAGCCGTCGGCCGCGACCCGGACATCGAGCGGATCATGCTGGAGGGTGACGAGATCGCCGCCGACCGTGTCCTCGCGGCCGCGCTGATGAGCGACATCACCGAAGGCCGCGAAGAACTCCGCGCGATGATCCGCTCGTACGGCGGGATGCTGCGCGCCGCGTCACGCGAGTGGCTGATCCGCGGCACGCTCGACCGCGAGGAGCTGCGGGTCTTCCTCACCGATTCGATCCTGCATCTGCTGCGGGTCACTTACCCGGCCGTGCTCGCAACGCGTTCCGCCGGGCATAAGCCGCCGGCGTCATCCCCTTCCAGCGTTTGAAGGCGTAGATGAAACTCGACGCCTCGGCGTAGCCCAGCCGCAGCGCGACGTCCTCGACGCTGAGCACGCCGGTGTCGAGCATCTCCTCCGCCAGCGCCTGGCGGACCTCGTCGAGCAGCGCGCGGTAGCCGGTCCCGGCTTCGAACAGGCGGCGTCGCAGCGTGCGGGGACTGAGCGCGAGCCGCCGCGCGACCTCGTCCATCCCGGCGTCGACCCCGCCGAGCCGCACCAGCCGTTCCCGGACCTGCTGCGCGATCCCGGATCGTTCGCGTTTCCGGGACACCAGCAGATCGCATTGCGCGGCGCAGACCGCGACCGTCTGGTCGTTGGCCTGCGGCAGCGGTTTGTCGAGCAGGAGCGGGTCCAGGGTGGCGACCTGCGAGCGGGCGGAGAACGAGGGCGCCAGCCCGAACGTCCGCACGTATTCGTCCACAGTGGAGGGACGTTCGTGCCGGAACGCCAAGGAACGCAACGAGATGTCCGGCAGGATGTCGCGCATGACGGTGTGGATGGCGCCGAGGTCGCGCAGCGTCAGGAAGCGGGCGACGTCGCCGGGCACCCGGCTGTCGTCCATGGTCAGCGCGAGCCGTCCGGCCTCGACGGTCACGTGCGGGATGCAGAAGGTGAAGCTCAGGTCCAGGTAACGGAGGGCGAAGCGCATCGCGTCACCCAGCGTCGGGCTGCTGATGCACGCGAAGCCGAAGATGCCGAACGCGCTGACGCGGTAGCGCCTGCTCAGCCGCAGCGCGACGTCGTCCCCGCCACCGAGCCCGCGGATCAGCTCGCGGACCACGGCGAGTTCCTGGCGCGCGTCGACCTGACCGTCCACGGGGGCGTGCTCGTAGTGGGTCAGTCCGGCGACGCCGTGCTCGACGGCGAAGCGGGCCATGAGCACGATGCTCGCCGTGCCACGGGGGTAGTCCCAATCGCGGATCACCGGCGGCGGTAGTTCCATGGCCGGGATTATGGATCCCGGCAGCGGTCGGCGCATTGAGGACCGTAACTGTCCTTGATCCCGTTTAAGGTGAACGGCATGTCCGACACGTTGAGCAGGCGCGCGCTGAACCGCGCCATGCTGGACCGGCAGCTGCTGCTCCGGCGTTCGAAGATGACCGCGCTCGAAGCGGTCGAGCATCTCGCCGGGCTGCAGGCGCAGGCGCCCAACCCGCCGTACTTCGCGCTGTGGACGCGGCTGCACGGCTTCCGCCAGGACGACCTGGCGAACCTCTTACTGGACAAGAGCGTCGTGCGGATCGCGCTCATGCGCGGCACCGTCCACTTGGTGACGCCGTCGGACGCGCTGGCGTGGCGGCCGATCGTGCAGCCCCTCTACGACCGCTCGGTGACCGGCAACACCCAGTTCGGCCCCGACATCAAAGATCTCGACCACCAGGAGATCGCCCGCACCGCCCGCAAACTGCTCGGCGAGCGGCCGCATTCGTCGGCTGGCCTCGGCGCGGAACTCGCGAAGCACTGGGAAGGCGTCGCGCCGTCGTCGCTGGTGCACGTCGCGCGGGCTCTGCTGCCGCTGGTGCAGATCCCGCCGCGCGGCGTCTGGGGCAAGTCCGGGCAGCCGACGTACCAGACCACCGGGGACTGGCTGGGCGCCGAGCCGGACGCCACGCCATCGCCGGAAGCGATGTTCCGGCGCTATCTGGCGGCATTCGGGCCCGCCAGTGTGCAGGACGCGCAGGCGTGGGCCGGGATCACGAAACTCGGCGAGGTCGCCGAGCGAATGCGGCCGGAGCTGCGGACGTTCCGTGACGAGAACGGACGTGAGCTGTTCGACCTGCCGGACGCGCCCCGGCCGGATCCGGACACCCCCGCGCCGCCGCGGCTGCTGGGGCCGTTCGACCAGACCATCCTGTCCTACGCCGACCGCACGCGGGTGATCAGCGACGAGTACCGCAAGGTCATCATCACGCAGAACGGCCTGGTCAAGGGCACCATCCTGGTCGACGGGACCGTCAAGGGCTGGTGGGAGATCAAGGCGGCGAAGAAGGCGGCTTCGGTCGTCATCACGCCGTTCGAACGCGTTCCGAAGCGTGATCTGGAGGCCCTCGAAAGCTCCGCGCATCGCCTCCTGGCCTGGGCGCACCCCACGTCCGAGTCGCACTCCGTGCATTTCGTCCTCTGAATGCGGTAGTTCGCACTACCAACTACCGCATTTAGAGGACGAAATGCGGGGGGCGCGTGGCCGGAAATCTCGATTGAGTGGCCGGACGTGCACTTCCGGGTGGGCTGATCGGTGCGTAACTTCGATCGGCATGGGCAAGACGAGCGTGCTGATCGTAGGAACGGGCTTCGGCGGGGTCGGGACGGCGATCGAACTCAAACGCGCCGGGTTCGACGACTTCACCATCCTGGAGAGCGCCGCCGAACCGGGTGGCGTCTGGCGGGAGAACACCTATCCCGGCGCGGGCTGCGACATCCCGTCGCCGCTGTACTCGTTCTCCTACGAGCCCAATCCCGACTGGCCGAAGCGCTTCTCGCTGCAACCCGACATCCACGCCTACCTCAAACGCGTGGTCCGCCGCTACGCCCTCGAACCGCACATCCGCTTCGACACGCGCGTCACCAGCGCGGCCTTCGACGAGGAGCGCGGGCTCTGGCGGGTGGAGACCGCGGGCGGCGAGACCTTCGAGGCGACCGTCTTCGTCCCCGCCGTCGGACAGCTCTCGCGGCCGGTGCTGCCGGACATCCCCGGCCAGGAAACCTTCGAGGGCCCCAGTTTCCACTCCGCGCGCTGGGACCACGACGTCGACCTGCGCGGCAAGAAGGTCGCGGTGATCGGCACCGGTGCGAGTGCGATCCAGTTCGTGCCCCAGCTCCAGCGCCAGGCCGCGGAACTGACGGTGTTCCAGCGCACCGCGCCCTACATCCTGGCCAAACGGGACACCAGCTACCGGCGCTGGCAGCAGCGGCTGTTCCGGTCGCTGCCGGCCACGCAACTGCTCGGCAGGCTCCGGATCTTCCTCCTCGCCGAGTACGCGACCTACGCGATGACCAAACATCCTTCGCTGGCCAAGATCTTCGAGCTCCGGGCGGCCCAGTTGCGCCGCCGTCACATCAAGGACCGGCAGCTGCGCGCGAAGCTCACCCCGGACTACCCGTTGGGCTGCAAGCGGATCCTGTTCACGAACGAGTACCTGCCCGCGCTGGCGCAGCACAACGTCGCGGTGGAGACCGGCCGCATCAGCGCGATCACGCCGTCCGGGATACGCACCGAGGACGGCGTCGAGCACGAGGCCGACGTCATCGTCTACGGAACCGGTTTCGCCGCGACGGAGTTCCTCGGCGATCTCAAGGTGCAGGGCCTCGGCGGCCGGGCACTGTCCGACGCCTGGTCCGGCGGCGCGCGGGCGTACCTCGGCATGACCGTGCCGGGCTTCCCGAACCTGTTCTGCGTCTACGGCCCCAACACCAACCTCGGCGCGGGCTCCATCATCTACATGATCGAGCGCCAGGCGCGCTACATCCGCCAAGCCGTCGAACACCTCAGCCGTCCCGGAGTGTCCTATATGGACGTCATGCCCGAGGTCGAGCAGCGCTACGACGAGGAGGTCCAGCGACGGCTCGGTGGCAGTGTCTGGACGGCCTGCGCCAGCTGGTACCGACAGGACAACGGCCGGGTGAGCACGAACTGGCCCGGTCTGGTGACCGAATACGACCGCCGGACGAAGACGCTCGACCTCGGTGACTACCGGACGGCGGGATCGCGATGAACTACGACGTGCTGGTGATCGGTTCCGGCTTCGGCGGCAGCGTGACCGCGTTGCGGCTGACCGAGAAGGGCTACCGCGTCGGCGTGCTGGAGGCCGGCCGCCGGTTCGCCGACGACGAGTTCGCGAAGACGTCGTGGCGGCTGCGGAAGTATCTGTGGGCCCCGAAACTGGGCTGCTACGGCATCCAACGGCTGACCCTGCTGAAAAACACGTTCGTCCTGAGCGGCGCGGGCGTCGGCGGCGGCTCGCTCGTCTACGCGAACACGCTCTACGAACCACCGGACACCTTCTACGAAGACCCGCAGTGGGCGCATATCACCGACTGGAAGGCCGAACTCGCCCCGCATTACGACCAGGCGAAACGGATGCTGGGCGTGGTGGAGAACCCACTGGTCACACCGGCCGACCGGGTGCTGCGCGAGGTCGCCGAGGACATGGGCATCGCGGACACCTACCGGCCGACCCCAGTCGGCGTCTACTTCGGCAAGCGCGACGTCGACCCGTTCTTCGGTGGCGAAGGCCCCACGCGGACGCCGTGCACGCACTGCGGTGAGTGCATGACCGGCTGCCGGGTCGGCGCGAAGAACACGACGGTCAAGAACTACCTGTACCTGGCGGAAAAGGCGGGTGCGGAGGTCCATCCCCTGACCACCGCGGTGTCGGTCCGGCCGATCGAAGGCGGATACGCTGTGGATACCGTCCAAACAGGACGGTGGGTGCGTAAGCGCAAGCGGACCTTCACCGCCTCGCAGGTCGTGTTCGCCGCCGCTTCCCTGGGCACGCAACGGCTTCTGCATTCACTGAAGGACTCCGGCACGCTGCCGAACCTGTCGCCGCGGCTGGGGTTGCTCGCCAGGACGAACTCCGAGGCCGTCCTCGCCGCGCGGTCGCTGCGTCAGGACACCGATTTCACCCGCGGCGTCGCGATCACGTCGTCGATCCATCCCGACGCCGTCACGCATGTCGAACCGGTGCGTTACGGCAAGGGCAGCAACTTCATGGGCTTGCTGACGACGGTGCTCGTCGACGCCGAGCCGGGGAAACGCCGGTGGGTGCTGGGCTTGCGCGAGCTACGGCGGAACTGGCGGCATCTGGCGCAGCTGCACAACCCGCGGCGCTGGTCGGAGCGGATGGTCGGGCTGCTGGTGATGCAGACGCTGAACAATTCCGTGACCACGTACACCAAACGCGGGCTCTTCGGCCGTCGCATGACCACGAAACAGGGCATCGGCGACCCGAACCCCGAGTGGATCCCCGCCGGACACGAGGTCACCCGGCGCGTGGCGGACAAGATCGGCGGGCTGGCACAGGGCGCGTGGACAGATCTGGCGAACATCCCGATCACCGGGCACTTCATCGGCGGTTGCGCGATCGGCGACAGCCCCGAGACCGGCGTCGTCGACCCGTACCAGCGAGTGCACGGCTACCCCGGCCTGCACATCGCCGACGGCTCGGCGATTTCGGCGAACCTCGGGGTGAACCCGTCGCTGACCATCACCGCGCAGGCCGAACGCGCGATGTCGTTGTGGCCCAACAAGGGAGAGGCCGACCCGCGGCCGCCGCTGGGTTCCCCCTACCGGCGCCTCTCCCCTGTCGTTCCCCTCAAGCCCGTCGTGCCCCCGCACGCCCCGGGCGCCCTCCGCCTCCCCCTCACCCCGCTCTGACTCCCCGCGTTTCTGACCTCCCGCGTTTCGTCCTCTACATGCGGTAGTTGGCAACGTGAACCACCGCATTCAGAGGACGAAACGCATCACGGGAGGGTCGAGAGGCCCGCGCTCACGGTGTTCGACCACGCGTAGCCCTGCGAGGCGTCCCAGTTGATCGACCAGGTCATCGCGCCGCGGATCGTCGGGTACGTCGTCGACGGCTTGAACGAGCCGCAGTTCGTACCCTTCGCCAGGCAGTTCAACGCGTTGACCGTGTTGCCAGGCGCCTGGTAGCCACCACCGGCCGCCGAGCCCGACGCGGGCAGACCGAGCCCGACCTGGTCGGCCCGCAGGCCGCCCTGCAGCTGGATGCAGGCCAGCGCGGTGAGGAAATCGACCGTGCCCTGCGAGTAGACCTTCTGATCGCAGCCGAGCATCGCGCCACTGTTGTAGTACTGCATGTTGACGATCGTCAGGATGTCCTTGACGTTGAGCGCCAGCTTGAAGTACTCGGCAGCCGGGCTCTGCATGTCGATCGTCTGCGGCGCCATCGTGATGACCGTGCCGCCGCCGGCGTGGATGGCCCGCAGCGCCTGCGCCATGTAGGTCGCGTTGACGCCGTTCTCGAGGTCGATGTCGACGCCGTCGAAGCCGTAGGACGCGATGAGCGACTTCATGCTGTTGGCGAAGTTCGTCGCCGCGGCCGAGGAGTCGACGCGGATCGTGCCCTTCTCACCGCCGACGGAGAGGATGACCTTCTGCCCGCGTGCCTGCGCCGTCTTGATGTCGGCCTTGAACTGCGCGTCGGTGTAACCGCCGAGCTGGCTCGACAATCCCGAGTCGAGGGTGAAGGTGACCGCACCCGGCGTGCTCGTCGCGTCGGCGAAGGACACCGCGATGATGTTGTACTTCGTCGGGACGTCGGCGAGCTTGAGCGCCTTCGCGCCGTTGTAGAAGTTCTGCCAGTACCCGGTGATCACGTGCTTCGGCAGGTTCCCGGTCGGCGGAGTGCTCGTCGTCGTGGTGGTCGGCGGGTTGCTGGTCGTCGTCGTGGTGGGCGGGTTCGACGTCGTCGGCGTCGTCGGCGTGGTCGGCGTCGTGGTCGGCGAGCCACCGGGGCCGTCGAGGTTGACGTCGTCCGCGAAGTAGGCGGGCTGGCCGTACCAGCCGTGCAGGTAGATGTCGACGCTGGTGGTCGACGCGCCAGTGGTGAAGGTCAGCGACAGCTGAGACCAGCTCGCGCCACCCGGGGTCCAGGTGTTCTTGTCACCCGTCCCGGTTCCGGTGACGCCGAGGTAGGTGTAGCTGCCCTGCACCCACGCCGACAGCGTGTACGCGGTGTTGGCCTTCACCGGCACGCTCTGCGAGCAGCGGGCGTTGTCCTGCCCGGCCGGGGTGGCGCTGAGCGCGCGGCTTCCCGAGTGGACCGGGGTGCTGACCACCGCGTTCGCGCCGGAGCAGGTCCAGCCGCTCGTGGTCCCGAGTTCGAAGCCGGGGTTGGTCAGGATGTTGGCGGCGGAGGCGCTGCCCGACACCGCGAAAGTCACCCCCAGGCACACGGCCAGTGACGACAGCAGGGCGAGGAACGCGTGTTTCGGCTTGACTTTCACAGGTGGCCTCCACGAACGGGTGACGTCGGCCACATCAAAATGGACTAGACCAATACGGCTGTCAAGGGTTCGGTTAAGGGAGGCCATACGAAAGTCGGCTCGGTACGAGCGGCAGAATGCAGGGTCCGAGAGCACCCGAGGGCGGATTCAGGAGCGTGGGAGTGAGCGTGCAGGGCCTGCAGACAGTCGAGCAGAAGATCGCCGAAGAACTCGGTGTGCGCGAAGGGCAGGTCAAGGCGGCCGTCGACCTGCTGGACGGCGGATCGACCGTGCCGTTCATCGCCCGGTACCGCAAAGAGGTCACCGGGATGCTGGACGACAGCCAGCTCCGCACCCTCGAGGAACGCCTGCGCTACCTGCGGGAACTCGACGAGCGCCGGGTCGCGGTGCTGGATTCGATCCGCAGCCAGGGCAAGCTCGACGAAGCGCTGGAAGCGTCGATCATGGCGGCGGACACGAAGTCCCGCCTCGAGGACATCTACCTGCCGTTCAAGCCGAAGCGGCGCACGAAGGCGATGATCGCCCGCGAGGCCGGGCTGGAGCCGCTCGCCGACGGGCTGCTGAGCGACCCGAACACCGACCCGCAGGCCGCCGCCGCGGTGTTCGTCGACGCCGACAAGGGTGTCGCGGACGCGCAAGCCGCGCTCGACGGCGCCCGCGCGATCCTGGTCGAACGCTTCGCCGAGGACGCCGACCTCATCGGCGAACTGCGCGAGAAGATGTGGTCGCAGGGCCGTCTGGCTTCGAAGGTCCGCGACGGCAAGGCCGAAGAGGGCGCGAAGTTCTCCGACTACTTCGACTTCTCCGAGCCGTACACCAAACTCCCCTCGCACCGGATCCTCGCGATGTTCCGCGGCGAGAAGGAGGAGATCCTCGACCTCACGATGGAGTCCGAGGAGCCGTCCGAAGAGCCGCGCACCGGGCCGACCGACTACGAGACCCGCATCGCGCACAAGTTCGGCATCTCCAACGAAGGCCGTCCTGGCGACAAGTGGCTCAACGACACCGTCCGCTGGGCATGGCGCACGAAGATCCTGCTGCACCTGGGCATCGACCTGCGGATGCGGCTGCGCCAGTCGGCCGAGGACGACGCCGTCCGTGTCTTCGCCGCGAACCTGCGCGACCTGCTGCTCGCCGCCCCGGCGGGCACCCGCGCCACGATGGGCCTCGACCCGGGCTTCCGCACCGGCGTCAAGGTCGCCGTGGTCGACGCGACCGGCAAGGTCGTCGACACCCACGTCATCTATCCGCACCAGCCCGCGAACAAATGGGACCAGTCCATCGCCGAGCTCGCGGCGCTGTGCGCCCGGCACAAGGTGGACCTGATCTCGATCGGCAACGGCACCGCGTCGCGTGAGACCGACAAGCTCGCCGGTGAGCTGATCAAGAAGCACCCGGAACTGAAGCTGACCAAGGCCGTCGTCTCCGAGGCGGGCGCGTCGGTCTACTCGGCGTCGGCGTTCGCTTCGCAGGAACTGCCGGGCATGGACGTGTCGCTGCGCGGCGCGGTCTCCATCGCGCGACGGCTGCAGGACCCGCTGGCCGAACTGGTGAAGATCGACCCGAAGTCGATCGGTGTCGGGCAGTACCAGCACGACCTGTCGGAGGTCTCGCTGTCGCGTTCACTCGACGCGGTTGTCGAAGACTGCGTGAACGCGGTCGGCGTGGACGTCAACACCGCGTCGGCGCCGCTGCTGACCCGCGTCTCCGGCATCACGACCGGGCTGGCGGAGAACATCGTGGCGCACCGCGACGCGAACGGGCCGTTCAAGACCCGCTCCGGGCTGAAGGAGGTCGCGCGGCTCGGCCCCAAGGCCTTCGAGCAGTGCGCGGGCTTCCTCCGGATCCCGGACGGCGACGACCCGCTCGACTCGTCCTCGGTGCACCCGGAGGCGTACCCGGTGGTGCGGCGGATCCTGTCCTCGACCGGTACGGACATCCGCTCGCTGATCGGCAACTCGCGGACGCTGCAGGCGCTGAAGCCGACGGAGTTCGTCGACGAGACCTTCGGCCTCCCGACGGTGACCGACATCCTCGCCGAACTCGAAAAGCCGGGCCGCGACCCGCGTCCGGCGTTCAAGACCGCGACCTTCGCCGAGGGGGTCGACAAGCTCTCCGACCTCAAGCCGGGGATGCGGCTGGAAGGCGTCGTGACGAACGTGGCCGCGTTCGGCGCGTTCATCGACGTCGGCGTGCACCAGGACGGCCTCGCGCACGTCTCGGCGCTGTCGAAGAACTTCGTCAAGGACCCGCGTGAGGTCGTGAAGCCGGGCGACATCGTCAAGGTGAAGGTCCTGGAAGTCGACGTGCCGCGCAAGCGGATCTCGCTGACGCTGCGGCTGGACGACGAGCCGGGCAAGCCTGCTCGCGAACAGGGCGGCGGCGGTCGTGACCGCGGTCAGGGCGGTGGCGGTCAGCGCCAAGGCGGCGGTCAGCGTCAGGGCGGCGGCAACCGCGGCGGCCGGGACCGCGGCGGGAACTCCGGCGGTGGCGGCGCCATGGCGGACGCGCTCCGGAAGGCCGGCTTCGGCAAGTAAGGCTCGGAAGTCCGTGAAGGCCTCCTTGAGGGACCCTGGGTCCCTCAAGGAGGCCTTCACGGATCTTTAGGGGTTCATGGCGTATGCGCCGGAGAGATCGCGGACGAGGGACCAGACGTGGTCGAAGCGGGCCGCGTCGACGACCGGCTTCCGGATCGAAGCCAGCGCGAGTGCCTGCTGCGCCTCGGTCGAGGACGACTTCCCGTGCAGCTCGATCGCGGTGGCGCTGAAGTCCTGCACCAGGATGGCGAAGATCTGGTCGACGACCTCGGTCTCGATGCCGGTGATCTCGGCCTGCTCCAGCACCAGCTGCCCGTAGACGACCAGCGTGAACAGCTCGGTCAGCGCGAGGCCGAAGTCGATGTCCTGCTGCTGGGCCTCGTCCGGTGCCGCGTCGGTGAACAGTTTCACCAGCGCTTCGGCCTGCTCGGTGAACCGCGCGACGTTCGGGATCGCGGACGCCTTGGCGTAGGCCTCACGCCAGTCGTGGAACCGCACCTTGGAAAGCCCCCGCGCCGGGCCCTGACGGAACAGGAACTCGTCGTCGGCGGCGTCGGACCGCGTCGGCACCGGCTCGTAGGCCTGCGGCGCGAACAGGTAGGCGGGCACGAACTTCGCGATCAGCGCGAGGTTCACCGCCACCGTGCCTTCCAGTTTCGGCAGGCCGTCGATGTCGTTCTTGGACATCGCGAGGTAGGTGTCGGCCTCGAAACCCTTGGCCGCCACCACGTCCGCGACCAGACCGATGACCTTCTGCGCCTCGGTGGTCACCTTCATCTTGGTGATCGGGTTGAACAGCAGGTACCGGCGGTCGTCCGGGTTCGCGCTGCGGAAGTAGTCCACGGCGCGGTCGGAGAACAGCTTCATCGCGATGAGCCGCGCGTACGCCTCGACGAATTCCCTGCGCACGTGCGGGAAATCCGTGACCTTCTTGCCGTAGAGCACCCGGTTGTGCGCGTGCGTGATCGCCTCGTACAGCGAGTGCGTCGACATCCCGATGCCGCCGAAGCACAGGTTGAACTTGCCGATGTTGACCGTGTTCAGCGCCGCGGAGAAGGCCTCGGCGCCGACGTGCAGAATGTCCTCTTCGGACACCGGGTAGTCGTCGAGCCTGAACTCGGCGACGTACATCTGGGACGGCACGACGTTCTTCACCACGTGGTAGTTCGGGTGCTCGGAGTCCGCGTAGAAGAACACGTACTGGTCCGGGCCCTCGACACCGTCGATGCGGCCGAACACCGACACGGTCCGCGCGCAGTTCCCGTTGCCGATGTAGTACTTCGACCCGTTCGCGCGGTAACCGCCCGCGCCGTCCGGGGTCAGCACGAGGTCCGACGAGTAGATGTCGGCGCCATGCTCCTTTTCGGACAGTCCGAACGCGGCGACGCCACCGGCCGCGAGCGAGTCCGCCGCGCGTTTGCGGGCGGCCTCGTTCGCGCTCTGCCACACCGGGCCGAGGCCCAGGATCGTGACCTGCCAGGGGTACCAGTAGTTCAGCCCATAGAAGCCGAGGATTTCCGACAGCGCGGCGACGCGCGCGGTGTCCCAGCGCTTGTCCGGGTTCCCCTCGGCGTTGGCGCCGGGGGTGAGGAACGTGGAGAACAGGCCTTCCTTGCCCGCGAACTCGATGAAGTCCGCGTAGAAGGTCCGTTCGTGGTAGTCCTCGACGAGCTTGCGCTTGCCTCGCTGTTCGAACCACTCGATCGTGGCACGCAGCAGGCGACGCGTCTCCGGGTCGAACTGCCGTGGGTCGTACCCACCCGGGTTCAGCAACAACGCGGTCGCCTTTTCGCTCATCGTCACTCCTGGTCGCCGAAGTTACTACCCGGTAACCGTAGCGCGCCGCTTCGCCGTCCGGCCACCGAACTCGACCGAAGTCACCTCCCCGTGCTCATTCCGCAGGAAACGCGCGGTGGGCTTACGCGTGTCCGCCGCCGGGGCGATCGCGTCGTCACCGACGAACACGGCCTCGAACGGCGGCGGCGACGGGAAGCCCTCGACGTCGGCGACCATCCGGGCCTGCAGCGCGCCGTCACGGTCGCTCACCACGAACGCCAGGTCGCCGGTCTGGTAGCGGCCGAGGTACTCGGCGATGTCCGGCTGAGGCACCGGCGGCGGGCTCGCGAGCGCAGGCAACCCGACCAGCTTCTCCAGACACCAGTCGACGATCTTCGCGCCCAGCGCCGACCCACCCGCGCTGTTGGTCAGCACGGTCACGGCGAAGTCCTCCTCGGGCAGGGTCACGAAATCCGACAGCTGCAGGTTGCTCACGTTCCCGCCGTGCCTGACCAGGCGCGCGTCGCCGTGGCTCGTGTGCAGCCAGCTCAGGCCGACCTCCTCGAAACGCAGGGCGGCCTTGCGCTGCGGTGCGCGCAGGAGGTCGCGGGACGCGGCACTGAGCGGCGGCTTGCCCTCGGCCTCGCCGGTCAGGAAGAACCGGGCCCATTTCAGCTGGTCACCCGCCGTGGACCACAGGCCGCCGCTCGCGCTGTCCGCGCGGGTCAGGCCAACGGTGTGGGCGACGGCTCCTCCGGCATGGCCAACGGCGTGACGGCGAGTGAGCACCTCCCACGGCAGGTAAAACGACTCGGTCATGGCGAGCGGTTCGAGCAACCGGGTGCGGACCACGTCCTCGAAGACCTCGCCCGACACCACCTCGACGACCCGGCCTGCCAGCTGGAACCCGGCGTTGCAGTAGGAGAACACCTCACCGGGCGGGAAGTTCTGCGGCAGGTCGCCGAACTTCGCGATCGCGAGGGCGAGCGCGTCGTCACCCCAGCCGGTGGTGAAGTCGACGTCACCGAGGAACCCGGCGGAGTGGGTGAGCAGATGCCGGAGGGTCACCGTCTTTCGCGCGACCGGATCCGCCAGCGGGAGATCGGGAAGACAGTCGGCGACAGTCGTGTCCAGGTCCAGCAGACCGTCCTCGACCAAGGCCATGACGGCGGCCGCGGCGAAGGTCTTGCTGGTGGAGCCGATCATGAACAGGGTGCCGGGATCGACCGGAAGACCAGTGTCCACACTGGACACTCCGGTGGCGAACACCGCCTCCTCGCCCCGGTGCCTCACCCCCACCGCGGCGCCTGGGACACCCGCCTCTCGCGCCCACTCGTCGAGCACGCCTCGCAGATCCTGAACGTTCGACACCCGGTGTCCCCTTTCGTACGGTCAGGCCAGGCTTTCACCGCGGCGCCGCACCCGGCTCGTCCGAACGCACGAACATCGCCGGACCGGTGCGGGCGATATCACGTAGTCCGGGAGATCAGGACCGGGTACACTGGACAACGCGGTCCGCTCAGTTCTGCCTCGGGCCGCGTTTCGTTGTCGAAGACCACGCGCCGCGGCCCCCCGAGGTCTGCGCCGGGCAGGACAACCCTTCCTATCCGTACGGAGATACCAGGGCGCACCTGTGCCCACACGCTTATGAGCACACCTACTTTCACCGAACTCGGCCTGCCCAAGACCCTCGTGGACTCGCTCGCCGAGCAGGGCGTCACCAGCCCGTTCCCGATCCAGGCCGCCACGCTGCCGCATTCGCTGGCCGGCCGGGACGTCCTCGGCCGCGGCCGCACCGGCTCCGGCAAGACCTACGGCTTCGTGCTGCCCGTCCTGGCCCGGCTCGCCGCCGGCCCGACCCGGCGCCGCCCCGGCCGTCCGCGCGCGCTGGTGCTGGCGCCGACCCGTGAACTGGCCACCCAGATCGAGGCTTCGTTCGTTCCGCTGGCCAAGCCGCTCGGCCTCAAGGTCACCACCATCTTCGGCGGGGTCAGCCCCAACCCGCAGATCACCCGGCTGCGTGACGGCGTCGACATCGTCGTCGCCTGCCCCGGCAGGCTCGCCGACCACATGCGTTCCGGCGAGGTGAAACTCGACAACATCGAGATCACCGTGCTGGACGAGGCCGACCACATGGCCGACCTCGGCTTCCTGCCCGACGTCCGGCGCATCATGGCCGAGACCCCGGAGCGCGGCCAGCGGCTGCTGTTCTCCGCGACCCTCGACGCCGGCGTCGACGTGCTGGTCAAGCGCTTCATGCACGACCCGGTCACGCACAGCGTCGACTCGGCGCAGTCGCCGGTCTCGACCATGCAGCACCACGTGCTGCACCTGGAGGAGGTCCACCGGCTGCCGGTGCTGATCGACCTCACCGCGGCGCCGGGCCGCACCTTGGTGTTCACCCGGACGAAGCACCGCGCCAAGCAGCTGACGCGCAAGCTCATGGCCTCCGGCGTGCCGGCGGTCGAACTGCACGGCAACCTCGGCCAGACCGCGCGGACGCGCAACCTGGAGGCGTTCTCCTCCGGCGCGGCGAAGACGCTGGTCGCGACCGACATCGCCGCCCGCGGTATCCACGTCGACGACGTCACGCTGGTCATCCACGCCGACCCGCCGGTCGAGCACAAGGCGTACCTGCACCGGTCCGGCCGGACCGCGCGGGCCGGGGCGTCCGGCACCGTCGTCACGCTGATGACCGACGCGCAGGTCGGCGACGTCCGCGACCTCACCCGCAAGGCGGGCATCAAGCCGACCACGACGCAACTCGGCCCCGGCCACCCGCTGCTGGCCGAACTGGCTCCCGGCGAGCGTTCGTTCACCGCGTCACCGCGGCGGCCGATCGTGGACACCCGGCCGAAGAAGGTCTCCGCCAGCGGCGAGGCCATCCTCGGCAAGGGCGACGAGGAAGAGGACCGCGCGCCAAGCCGTGGCCGCGGTAACCGGGCAGGCCGTGGCCGTGGCCCGTCCGCCGGTGGCCGGGGTGCTTCCGGCGGCCGTCGCGGTAGCTCGTCGGAAGGCCGTTCACGTCAGCCCCGGGCGGAGGGCGACCGCCGCGGTGGCGCGCCCACCGGTCAGGGCCGTCGCGCGGCCGAGACCACCGGCCGTCGCGAAGGCGCGCCCAAGGGCGGCCAGGCTCGTCGTGGCGCGGCGGAGTCCCAGCCGCGCCGCGGTTCCGGTGCCGGTGCCGCCAAGTCCCAGTCCCAGTCCCAGTCCCGCAACGGCTCCGGTGGCGCTCCGGCCCGCCGTGGTGGTGCCGCCGCGTTCTCCTCGGGTACCCGCGCCGGGGCCCGCCGCTCCCGCTAGCTCACTCTGACGGCCGTCACGCGTGATTCGGCGGAGAACTCACGTGATTGGATGGAGAACACGGAGTTCTCCGTCTGATCACGTGAGTTGGGCGGCGGCGCGGGCTTCGGCGGCCGCCCGCCGCTCCTCGAACCGCGACGCCTGGGTGTCGAGGGCCTTCAGGAACTGGTCGAGTTCGTCCCTGGCCTTCTCCCCCACCTCGCCGAGCCCTTCCAGCTCGAAGATCTTCCACTGCCGCAGCAACGGCCAGATCACCTCGTCGTGGTGGATCCGCAGGTCGTAGATGCCCGCCTTCGCGATCAGCGCGGCCTTTCGCACGAAGCTCGGGATCACCGCACCCGGCATCTGGAACTGGACGACCTCGTCGGTGATCGCGCGCATCATCGCGTCGGGGGTGAGTTCCAGCGACGCCTGCACCAGATTCCGGTAGAAGACCATGTGCAGGTTCTCGTCCATCGCGACCCGGGAGAGCAGCTTCTCGCACAGCGGATCCTGCGTGTACCGCCCGGTGTTGCGGTGCGAAATCCGCGTCGCCAGCTCCTGGAACGACACGTACGCGAAGACGTTCAGCAGCGCCTTGTCCCCGCTGTCGTAGCCGGCCTGCATCGTCTGCATCCGGGCCCGCTCCAGCTCGACCGGGTCCACCGCGCGCGTCACCAGCAGGTAGTCACGGATGCAGATGCCGTGCCTGCCCTCCTCCGCGGTCCAGCGATGTACCCAGGTGCCCCAGGCGCCGTCGCGTCCGAAGGCCCGCTCGATCTCGCGGTGGTAGCTCGGCAGGTTGTCCTCGGTGAGGAGGTTGACCTCCAGCGAGGTCCGCGCGATCGGCGACACCCGCGACTGCTCGGGATCCCACGGCTCGCCGCCCAGTTCGGCGAAGTTCTTCCCCTCGCTCCAGGGCACGTACTCGTGCGGCATCCATTCCTTGGCGACCGAGAGATGCCGGTTGAGGTTCTCCTCGACCGTCCCCTCGAGCTCGAGCATCAGCCGGGTGCTGTCGGGGACCGTGGTCATGCGTTCGTCCTTTCTGGGTACGAAAAACGCCTACCTACGACACCGTAACTTACGGTGTCGTAGGTAGGCGAGGTCCCGGAGATGAACTAAAGCGAAGCGGTCAGCCCTCGTGCCCGCAGGACCGACCGCTCCAGCGGCCGGAACACGATCAGTTCGATGCCGACGCCGACCAGCAGGATCAGGAAGATCGCCGAGATCACGCCTTCCATGCTGTTGAACGACGAGCCCTCGTTCAGGTACGCGCCGAGCCCCTTGCCGAGGGCAGGCGACAGCGCGATCAGTTCGGCGGCCATCAGCGAACGCCAGGAGAACGCCCAGCCCTGCTTGAGGCCGGCCAGGAAACCGGGCAACGCGGCGGGCAGCAGGATGTGCCGGGCGGAGGAGAGCCTGCCCGCGCCCATCACCTGGCCGACCCGCGGCAGGATCGGCGGGATCTGGTCGATGCCCGCGACGAGACCGTTCGCGATCGACGGCACCGAGCCCAGCAGGACGACGAAGTAGATCGACGCGTCGTTCAGTCCGAACCACAGGATCGCGGCGGGCACCCAGGCCACCGACGGAAGGCTTTGCAGCCCGGTCAGGAACGGCCCGACGGCCGCGCGGACCAGCCGGACCTTCGCCACCAGCAGGCCGAGCGGGGTTCCGATGAGCACGCCGACCAGGAATCCCAGCGCGGCACGGTGCACCGACGTCCAGACGAACTCGAAGATCTCGCCGTCGGTGGTGATACCGGCGAGTTCGTCCCAGACCGCGAGCGGCGAGGGCAGCATCGACTCGGGCCAGAACGCGGCGGCCCACAGGGCTTGCCACAGCGCGACCAGCAGGATCAGGAAGACCACTGGCGGCACGAAGCCGCGCAGGAACCGCTTCCCCCGGCTTTCCCGGTGTTCCCCGGCGGGGGTGTCGAGCGAGTCGAGCCCCGCGCCGACGGCCTCGTCCGCCTCTTCCGCCGCGATTTCGGGGCGGTCAAGCCGCGGCATGGGTACTGATCACCTCCCGGAGGTGACCGGTGATCTCCAGCGTCAGCTCTTCGGCGTCGGAGGCCTGGACGTCGCGCCATTCGCGCACCACGCGGCCCGGCCGCGACGAGAGCAGCACGACACGCTGGCCGAGCCGGACGGCCTCGCGGACGTCGTGGGTCACGAACAGCACCGACGTGCCGGTGCTGCGGTAGACCCGCAGCAGTTCACCCTGGAGGACGTCGCGGGTGATGGCGTCGAGCGCGGCGAACGGCTCGTCCATCAGCAGCAGCGACTGCTCCGGGTCACCGCCGACACGCAGGGTCGCGGCGAGCGCCCTGGCGAGCGCGACCCGCTGGCGCATTCCGCCGGACAGCTCGTGCGGCCGCTTGTCGCCCGCGCCGCCGAGGCGGACGAGGTCGAGCAGTTCGGCCGCCTTCTCGCGACGCTCGGTCCGGCCGAACCCGGCCAGCCGCAGCGGGAGTTCCACGTTGCGGGCAGCGGTCAGCCACGGCATCAGCGCGGCCTCCTGGAACATCACCGCGGGACGGGAGGTCTCGAGGGTGATCGAGCCGGAAGTCGGCTGGTCGAGGCCGGCGACCAGGTTCAGCAGGGTGCTCTTGCCGCAACCGGAGGCGCCCAGCAGGCAGACGAACTCGCCGGGGGCGACGGTCAGATCCATCCCGTCGAGGGCCACGACGGCGCGGCCGGTGGGGCCGAACGCCTTCCGGACACCGTCAAGGCGCACGGCGACGCCGGTGGACAGACCGGGCTCCAAGGTGGTCGTCATCGCTGATCCCCTTCGGTCACTTCGTCAGCCCGGGCGCGTTCACGCCCGGCTTGCCCTGCTGGGAGAGCACGGCGTTGAGCGGGCCGAAATCGGCGAACCCCTTGAGGTCCACCGCGGACTTCACCACGCCGGCGGTCACCGAGTCCTGCGCGAGCTGGCTGAAGGTCGACGCGACCGGGTCGATGCCGAGCTCGATACCCGAGAACGCGCGGTCGAGAACCGCCTCGCTCAGTGTGCTGCCCGCGAGCGCCTTGAGCTCCCCGTTGACCACCGTCTTCGCCTCGGCGGGGTTGGTCTTCGCCCATTCGATGGCGGCGAGTTCACCCTTGAGGATGGCGGTGACGGTCTCCGGGTGCTGCTGCAGGAACTCGCTGCGGACGATCACGACCGTGGTCGGGAACTTGCCTTCCGGCCACAGGTTCTTCTCGTCCACCAGTACCTTCGCGCCGGCGTCCAGCACCAGCCGCGACGACCACGGCTCCGGCAGCCAGCCGCCGTCGAGTTCGCCCTTCTTGAACGCGTCGAACGTCTTCGGGTTGTCGAGGTTGGTGACCTTCACGTCGGGCAGCTTCTTCTCGGCGACGAACTTCTTCAGCGCGACATCCTGGGTGTTCGCCAGCGACGGCGTCGCGATGTTCTTGCCGGAAAGCTGCTCGGGCGTGGTGATCTCGGGCTTCACCACCAGCTGCGCGCCGCCGGTGACCGCACCGGAGACGAGCTGGATGGCGCCCTTGGACTTGGTGAAGGCGTTGATCGCCGGACCGGAGCCGATGAAGGCGATGTCGAGCGAGTCGCCCAGCAGCGCGTTGACCTCTTCGGGTCCGGCGTTGAAGGTCTGGGGTGTGAGCTTCGTCGAGCCCAGTTCCTTGGCGAAGAATCCCTTCTTCACCCCGATCAGCGCGGGCGCGTGGGTCACGTTCGGGAAGTACCCGACCCGCACTTCGGACGCGGCGCCCTGGCTCTTCTGCTCGGCGGGGGCGGTACCGCTGTCGGCGCGCGAACACCCCGCGATCCCGCCGGCCAAGGTCAGTGCGGCGAAGGCCGCGGCCAGCAGACGGGCTCTGTGGTGGGTGCGCACGGGGGTGGCCTTTCGGAGGGTACGACGCTGCTCGGGTGGTGGCGCGAGAGTCGCATGTTCACCCGCCTGCCTGCATCGCCATCCGAATGACGGGAAAGATCCTGAGAAACCTTGACACCAGACGGAACTGTTGTTCCATATGTCAAGACGCCGCGGGCGGCCTCCTGGTGTAACGGTCGAGGCCGAACGGGCGAATCACGCTTAGTGGTGACTCACCGTCGGACCGTCGCGATGGCGGGCGTCTTGACCGCGGGCCTCGGGCTGGGCGTGCTGGCGATGACGCTCAAGATCGCCGACGGTACGCACACCGTGCTCGACACCACCCTGTCGACGACTACCGGGTTCCTTTTCCTGCTCGCCGGCGCCGTCGCGCATGTGCGACGGCCGTCGAACCCCACCGGGCTCCTCATCGCGCTGGCCGGGCTCGCGCTGTTCGCCGAGGACCTGCAGTTCGCCGGAGACGCCGTCACGCACACCGCCGGGCTCGCGCTGTCCGCCGCGTCCAGCCCGGTGATCGCGCATCTGGTGCTCGTCTTCCCCCACGGGAAACTCCGGTCCCGCGGGGAACGCGCGCTCGTCTTCTCCGCCTACGGTGTGGTCTTCGGCTCGGCGGTACTCGGTCTGCTGGTCAACGACGATCCGCGGAACCTCGCCGCGGTCGCGGCCTCCCCGGAGGCGGAACAGCTGGTCAAACGGCTGCTGGAACTGGTCGGCGCGCTGATCGGCGGCGGTGTCGTCGTGGTACTGGTCTACCGCTGGCTCGCCGGGCGGCTGCCGCAGCGGCGCCTGCTCTCCCCGGTCGTCGCCATCGCCGTGATCGGCGCGGTCAGCACGACGGTCGGCAGCGCGCTCGGCTCCGGGCATCCCGTCTCCGATCCCTTGCTCGACGTCTACCGGATCTCGTTCTGCCTGTGGCCGCTGGCGTTCCTGATCGGGGTGCTGCGGGCGCGGGTCGGCAACGCGGAGATGATCCGGCTCCTGCTGGAACGCGACGGCTCCGGGCTGGCCGCGCTCGTGCAGGACGACGAGGTGTGGAAGGACACCCGGTCGATCGACGCGCTGAACGCCGCGGCCGGGCTGGTGCTGGACAACCAGCGTCTCGCCGCGGAACTGGAGGAGCGGCTCGTCGAGGTCCAGGCCTCGCGGGCCCGCATCGTGGCCGCCGCCCACGACGAGCGGAGACGTGTCGAACGGGACCTGCACGACGGCGCGCAGCAGCGGCTGGTGAGTGTCGTGCTGCTGCTGAGAATGGCGGAACGGCGGCTCGGCGACGAGCTGAGCCCCGCCGTCGCGAAGCTGCTGAGGAACACCATCGACGAACTGCAGGCCACCGTCACCGAACTACGCGAACTCGCGCGCGGGCTGCATCCCGCGATCCTCACCGAGGCCGGGCTGATCCCCGCCGTCCGATCGCTGCTGGACCGGATCCCGCTCGCGGTCGACCTCGCCGGGGCCGACGTGCCCCGGCTCAGCGGCGCCGTCGAGGCGACGGCGTACTTCGTCGTCTCCGAAGCGGTCACCAACGCCTTGAAGCACGCGCAGGCCGGCGAGGTCCGCGTGCGGATCGGCGTCGAGCGGGACGGGCTGCGGGTGGACGTCCACGACGACGGCACCGGTGCGGCCGACCTCGGCGGCGGTTCCGGGCTGCACGGTCTCCGCGACCGCGTCCGCGCGCTCGGCGGCGAGCTCACCGTCCTCGGCGAACCCGGTTCCGGGAGCACGGTTTCGGCCGTGATCCCGTTGGACGGCTCCTGAGGATCAGGCCAGGCCGCGGATCGCGCGCGCGGGCGGCCGCACCCCCTGGATCGACGCGATCATCTCCAGCACCTGCCGGGTGCGCTTCACCTCGTGCACCCGGAACACCTTCGCCCCCTCGGCCACCGCCCAGGCCGTCGCGGCGAGGGTCCCGTCGACCCGCTCCGCGAGTTCCACGCCGAGCGTCTCCCCGACGAAGTCCTTATTGGACAGTGCCATCAGCACCGGCCAGCCGGTGTCGGCCAGTTCCCGTGCGTGCCGCAGCAGCGCGAGACTGTGCCACGTGTTCTTGCCGAAGTCGTGGGTCGGGTCGATCAGCACACCCTCGCGCGGGACACCGAGTGCGACGACCGCTTCGGCGTGCGCCGCGGTCTCCGCGACGACATCCGCGACGACGTCCGGGTAGCGCACCCGGAACGGACGGGTACGCGGGACGGCGTTGCCGGTGTGCGAGCAGACGTAACCGGTGCCGAACTCCGCCGCCACCTCGGCCAGCCGCGGATCGGCGCCCGCCCAGGTGTCGTTGATCAGGTCCGCGCCCGCTTCGGCCGAGCGCCTGCCCACCTCGTGCCGCCAGGTGTCGACGCTGATCACCAGATCCGGATGCAGCTCCCGGATCCGCTCGACGAACGGCACCACCCGTCGGATCTCTTCTTCGACGTCCACCTCAGCACCGGGGCCCGCCTTCACGCCGCCGATGTCGACGATGTCCGCCCCCTCCTCCACCGCCCGCGCGACGGCGGCGAGCGCGGCCGGGTCGGAGAAGGTCGCTCCCTTGTCGTAGAAGGAATCCGGGGTGCGGTTGACGATCGCCATGACCAGGGCGCGGTCCCTGGTGACGCGGCGCCCGCGGAAGGTCAGCTCGTTCACGCCTCGATCGTAGGCGAGAGCACCGGCCGGTGCCGCCCACCGGGACGGTCCCGGACACCGGGAGCGGCCATTCGAGTGGCTGTATCTGATATATGAAACAAGAGATCGGATCTCTCTTGACTTGCCGTCGAGACGGCGAGTAGTTGTTGTCCCACAAGGAAAGTTCAGCCCGGCGACCTGGTCGCCGCCAGAGCTGGTCGGGATGCCGACGGACGGCGGATCGGCATCCCGGCCACCCACTCCCCCGGTGTCCCCGGCGCAGGAAGGGCCACGAATGTCCCCAGATCCTCTTCGCGCGGCACGGCTTTCGCGGCGTACGGTGCTGGCCGGAACCGCGGGCGCGCTCGGCGCGCTCGCCCTGCCCGGTGTGGCCACCGCGGCTCCGCTGGACTGGTCAAGGGCGGTCGTCGACTCGACGATGGAGCGCTACACCCCGGCCACCCTCGGCGGCTGGGGCTACACGCGCGGCCTGTACCTCTACGGCCAGTACCTGGTGTACAAGCGCACCGGCGAGAGACGCTACCTCGACTACATCCTCGCCTGGTACAACCGGTTCGTCACCGAAACCGGGATAACCAACGAGTTCACCAATCTGGACGCGATGCGCTCCGGGCAGATGTTCCCCTTGCTGTACAACGAAACCGGGCAGGTGAAGTACAAGACCGCGGCGGAACAGCTCCACCGCCGGTTCCCGTCCTATCCCCGGACGTCCGACGGTGGGATGTTCCACGCCACGAGCAAGACCGGTCAGTTGTGGGCGGACGGCGTGTACATGGCGCAGCCGTTCCTCGCCTTGTACGGCAAGACCTTCGGCGATCGCGGCTACTGCTACGAAGAGGCCGCGAAGAACGTCACCGTCTACTTCGACCACCTCAAGGAGCCCACCAAGGGCCTGCTCTACCACGCCTACGACGAGGACGGTTCGGAACCGTGGGCCTCGGGCGCCGGGCGGCATTCGAAGTACCACTGGGCCCGCGCGATCGGCTGGCTCGGGATGACGTCGATCGACCTCCTCGAGATCCTTCCCCGCGACCACCCACGACGGCGGCGGCTCGTCGACGTCGTCAAGTTCCTCGCAGCCGGCTACACCCGGTGGCAGGACCGGGCTTCGGGCCGCTGGTTCCAGATCGTCGACCGCGGCGGCGACAAGGACAACTGGCTGGAGACCTCGGCATCGGCGATGTACACGTTCCTGCTCTCCAGGGCGGTGGAACGCGGATACGTCGGCACGGAGTACGGACCGATCGCCGCGAAGGGCTACACCGGCGTCCTCTCCCAGGTTTCGACCGGCTCCGACGGGCTGACCGAAATCAAGAACATCTCCGAGGGCACGAATGTCGGCGACACGGCGTATTACTACGCCCGTAAGCGCAATATCAACGATTTCCACGGTCTCGGCGCGTTTCTCATCATGAATGAGCAACTCGCTTTCTCAGGCGGTGTCGGCTATTGACTGGAGGCGCTAACATCGCGTGCTGCGACGCCCACTCCCAGGAGGGACGACCGGATGCGCGAGAAGCCACCCCAGGCCTCTTATACCCGGCTCGAACTCGGTGACACCAGCAGGATCCCGGTCACGGTGACGGTTTCCCCGCATGTCTCGCTGGTTTCGATGCTCGTCGAGGTCGTCGGCGGGTACGACCGCGGCCTGCCCGCCCCCTGGCGCCGCCAGGTGGGCTCGGCGATCCCGGAGCAGGGGTACCGCGCGGCGAGCGCGCTCGCCCGCCGCGGCAGCTCCGTGCAGCCGGATTTCATCGTGCCGGTCAGTCCCACCGAGGACGCTTCCGCCGCCTGCCAGGCGGAAATGCTGCGCGAATTGCCGGAAACCGATGTTTTGAAAGGCCTCGAAGAGGTCTTCGGCGACCGGTTGCCCGCGCAGTGGCGGCAGGCGGCCGACCATCCGAGACGCTGGGTCGCCTCGCTCGCGGACGCCTTCACCGCGACCAGGGTGGCGACCGAAAACCTCTGGACCAAGGCCCGTCCCCTGCTCGATCGTGAGATCGAACGGATCGGCGTCGCCTCCGTCCGCGGCGGGACCGACGCGGTGCTCGGCCTGCTGCGGCCTCATTTCCGGTTCAGCAACGGGTCGCTGCTGCTGCCCGACGCCGAACCGGCGCGGTACACCACCCGCGGCCGACGGCTGATCCTCGTCCCGATGCTCGCGGGCTGCCGGTCGGTGGTGTCCAACTTCGACGAGGAGGACGCCATCTGGATCGGCTACCCCCTCCCCGGGCTGGACGGCCTGCTCGAGAACGGCAGGCTCGAAACACCCCCCGTAGCGGAGGGACTCGACCTCGTCGTCGGCGCCCACCGCGCGAAACTGTTGCGGCACTTGGGAAAGCCCGCGCGGATGGGCGAGATCGCGAATCTGCTTTCCTGCGCCGCGAGCACCGCCACCTACCACTGCGAGCAGCTCGTCTCGGCGGGCCTGATCCAGCGCCACCGCGAGGGCCAGGTCGTCCTGGTGGTCCGGACGCCCCGCGGTGACGCACTGGTGGATCTGCTGGCCTAAACCCGCTGCAGGCCCGGCTTTCCCGCCTCGACGACATAGCTGCGGTCCGCGGCCAAGGTCACCTTCGAGAAGTCGTACTCGGCGGTGTCGGAAACCGTCATGAAATCCGCCCGCATCTGCGCCTGCGAAGCCGTCACCCGGACGTAGCCGCGCTTTCCGCGGCAGTACTTGATGTGCGGGTTGTTCGACAGCCACGTCGACGACGGATCACTCGCGGTGTCGCTGTTGCTCGTCACCGACGTCGTCACCAGTTCCGAACCGAACACCGGGTCGCTGTGGTTGAAGTAGTCGCGACGCAGATCCGCGGCCCAGTGCCGGTGGACGTCACCGGTCAGCACGATCGGGTTCGGCACCTTGCGGTCCACGATGCCCTTCGCGATCCGGTCGCGGGAAACCTCGTAACCCTGCCAGGAGTCGGGGCTCTCACAGGTCGCCTTGTTGCCGTCGCCGTCACGGGTGGCGAAGAAGACCTGCTGGCCGAGGAAGTCCCACTTCGCCGGGGCCGTCTCCAGCGCCTTCAGCAGCCACGCCTCCTGCGTCGTGCCCAGAATGCTGCGGGACGTCGACCGCATGTCGGTGCACGCGGGCCCCGCGTCGCCGGAGGGGTCGGGTACCTGCGCGTTGCGGTACTGCCGGGTGTCGAGCATGTGGAACCGGGCGAGGTTGCCCCAGGAGAACTGCCGGTACAGGCGGATGGTCGAACCACTCGGCTTGGCGGTGGACCGGATCGGCATGTTCTCGTAGAACGCCTGGAATCCGTTGGCCTTCCGCTCGGCGGTCGCGGGGGCGGTGGTGCCGTTCCAGTTGTTCATCACCTCGTGGTCGTCGAAGACCACGATCCACGGCGCCATCGCGTGCGCCTTCTGCAGGTCGGCGTCGGTCTTGTGCTGCGCGTGCCGGGCGCGGTACTGCGCCAGCGTCGTCACGTCCTCGGAGAAGGCGAGCCTGCGCGGATTCAGTTCGGCGGCGGCGCGCCCGGACTTCTTCTCGTACATGTAGTCGCCGAGGAACAGCACCAGCTCCGGGTTGTCGGCGAGCATTCCCTTGTACGAGTGGTACCAGCCCTCCTCCCAGTGCTGACAGGAGGAGAAGCAGTACTTCAGCTGATTGACGGCAGCACCGGCGGCGGGCGCCGTCCGCGTCCGGCCGACCGGTGAGATGTACCCGCTGGTCTTGAAGCGGTAGAAGTACTCGCGTCCCGGCGCGAGGCCGACCGGCTCGATGTGCACGCTGTGCCCCGAGGCGCGGGCAGCGGTCGCGTTGCCGCTCTGGACGATCGACGAGAACGCCTCGTCGTTCGCGATCTCCCAGTCCACTGTGTACGAAGCGTCCGGCATCCCGCCGAAACCGTCGGGGTTCAACGGGGCGGGCGCGAGCCGCGTCCACAGCACGACGCTGTCCGGCAGCGGGTCACCCGACGCGACACCGAGCTGGAACGGATCGTGGATGGCGGGCGCCGCCGCCATCGTTCTCGCGTTCGCCCACGAAGGCAACGTCGACGACAACGCCGCCGCCGAAACCGCCGCGGCTCCACCGAGGAGTACCGCCCGCCGGTTCACCTGACCCATGAGTATTCAACCTTTCGAAGTGGGGAAAGAACGGGGAGGGATTTCACGCGGCGTAATCGGTGATGCCGCCACTGCAGGCCTCGAGGACCGGATTCGCGGCGGCGTTGGCGACGCAGACCTTGTAATAGACCCACGAACCCTTCGCGACCGGAACGGCCTTGTCGACGTGGGTGCCGTTACCACCGGAGGCCCAGACGTAGAACGGGCCGGCGCCGCCCTTCGTCCAGTAGGCGACCACGGCGGACTTGCCGTCGGCGTCCTGGTCGTAAACGAGGAAATGAGCATCCGATGAACGGAACTGCCCTTCACCGGCACAGGCACCGGTGGAACATTCGGCGCTGCCGGAACCGACCCCGCAGTCGGGCGCGATCCGCTGATCCGAGCCGGTGTAGACATATCCGTCCGAAATGTAACCACCGAGCGCGGGAACGTAGTCCCACAACGTCGTCGTGCCGAGCGGACCGGTGACCGAGGTCCCGATCGTCTGGCAGTCGATTGTCACCGTGGCACCGTTGGCCACCGTGCGGACCGCGGTCGAGGCCGTGTTCGGCGCGCGGCGCACGTTCAGCGGATCACCCGCCGTCTTCACGGTCCCGGTCCCCGCGGCCAGCGCGGGGGTCGCGCCGGCGAGGCCGAAGGCACCCGCCGTCGCGAGTACGAGGAAGAAACCGGCGAGCCGCCGGATACTTGAACGCTTCATGACCGCAGCGTCGACCGGAGTCGTACACATCCCGTACAAACCCGAACGACTGTCTGCACATGCATGCGAATGGATCTAGCCAACCATGGCGGTACGGCAATACGATCGGCGGAATGGGGCTCCTGCCGTATTGGCGGTTTAGGTGACTATTCTCGGGTTTCGCGTTCTCGGTCCGCTCGAAGTGGCGGTGGACGGGCAGGTGGTGCCGCTCGGCGGCCCCAAACCGCGTCTGCTGCTCGCCGCGCTGCTTCTCCAACCCAATGTCGTCGTCTCCACCGAACTGCTGATCGAGGTCCTGTGGCCTTCTTCGGCTCCCCGTTCGGCGGCGGCGAACATCCGCACCTACGTCCATTCACTCCGCAAACGCCTCGCCGATCACGATCCCGGACTCGGGGACCGGATCGGCAGCCGGGCGTCCGGATATATCCTGAAAGCTTCACCTGGGGAGATCGACCACATCAGGTTCGGCGAACTGACCGCTCTGGCACAGGACGCGCTCGGCCGGGGAGAGGCCGAAACCGCGCTCGGCCTGCTGGATCAAGCCGAAGCGCTGTGGCGCGGCGAAGTCCTCGAAGGGCTGCCCCACGACCACGGCTGGGGCGCGACGGTGGCCCGGCTGACGGAATCGCGGCTCACGGTCCAGGAACAACGGCTGCGGGCGAGGATCGAACTCGGCCGTACCGCCGAAGCCGTCGCCGAACTGCGCGGGCTGGTCACCGAGCATCCGCTGCGCGAAGAACTCTGGCAGCAGCTGATCGTCGCGCTCCGGGCCGACGGCCGTACGACCGACGCGATCGAGGCCTACGAAATGGCCGAGAAAGTGCTGGCCGAGGAACTCGGCACCGAGCCGGGACCACGGTTGCGGGAAGTGCGGGCTTCGCTGGTCGTGGCGCCGTCCGCGGCCGCGGAGACCGTGGCCGTCCCCCTTCCCCGGTCGATGGCGCCGGTCTGCCAGCTACCGCTGGACCTGCCGGACTTCACCGGCCGCGAGGCGGTGGTCGGCGACCTCGTCGAGCTCTTCCGCCACCGGCGGGAACAGGGAAAACCGGCGATCGTGGTGCTTTCGGGAGCGCCGGGGGTCGGCAAGTCCGCGGTCGCGATCCGGGTCGCGCACGCGGTGCGGGAGGTCTTCCCGGACGGCCAGTTGCACGTCGACCTCGCCGGGACGTCGTCCTCGCCCCGGCCGCCGATGACCGTGCTCGCCGAGTTGCTCCGCGCCCTGGGTGTCCCCGACGCGGGCCTGCCGCGTGAGCTTCCCGAACGCGCGGCACTGCTGCGGTCCCGGCTGGCGAGTACGCGGATGTGCGTCGTCCTCGACGACGCGGGCAGCGCGGCGCAGGTCCGGCCGCTCCTGCCCGGCGCGGGCACCTGCGCGGTGCTGATCACCAGCCGGGTGCGCATGCCGGATCTGGCCGGGGCCACCTCGGTCGACGTCGATCTCCTGCCCGAGGCCGAGGCCGAGGAGCTGCTCGAAGGCATCGTGGGCCGGGACAGGGTGGCCGCCGAACCGGAGTGCGCGGCCGCGATCCTGCGCCAGTGCGGGTACCTGCCGCTGGCGATCCGGGTCGCCGGGGCGAAGCTGACCCACCGGCCCGGCTGGACACTGCGCGTACTGGCGGACAGGCTGCGGGACGAGAGACGAAGACTCGACGAACTCCGCGTCGGTGATCTGGCCGTCCGTGCCAGTGTCACGCTCAGCTACGACCTCCTGCCGATGTCGGCGGCGACGGCGTTCCGCGGCCTCGGCGGGCTCGGCTCGGTCCAGTTCCCCGCTTGGGCGGTGGCGGCCCTGCTCGGCCGGGACCACGCCGACGACGTCCTCGACGTGCTGGTGGACGCCCACCTGGTCGAACTCGCCGGCTCGGACGGCACCGGTGAGCCGCGCTATCGCCTGCACGACCTGTTGCGGTGTTACGCCGTCGAACTGCGCGCGCAGGACGTCCCGGCGAAGGCGCGCGACGCCACCAAACGCGTGCTGGAGGGGTATCTCGCTCTCGCGGTCGAAGCCGCGGACCGGATGCCGATCCATTTCTTCGGGCTCTACCGGGACGACACCGCCGCCCAGCCTGCTCTCCCGCCGGGCACCGCGAGGCTGGTCGAGGACCCGGCCGCGTGGTTCGCCGCCGAGCGGCACACCTGCGTCGCCGCCGTCTCGCTGGCCGCCGAACTCGGTTTCGACGCGCTCGCCTGGCGGCTCGCCGCCGCGCTCGCGCCGTACTTCGACCAGCGCGGGCACCAGGACGACTGGCTGCACACGCACGCCGTGGCGCTGGCGGCGGCCCGCCGGTCCGGCGAGGTCCGAGGCGAGGCGATCATCCAGCGCAACCTCGGCCAAATCCAGCTGTACCAGGACAGTTACGCCGAAGCGCTGGTCGCGTTCGAGCAGTCGCAACTGCTGTTCGACAAGATCGGCGACGCGCGGGGCGTGGCGATCGCGCTGGCCGGGCTCGGCACCGTGCTGCGGATCAAGGGCGACGTCGCCATCGCGCTGGAGCACTGTCACGCGGCACTCGACCAGTTCTCGGCGGCCGGTGATCCGCACGGCGAGGCCGTCGCACGGATCGCGATCGGCGCGGTGTGGCTGGCGCGGCGCCGGTTCGCCGACGCGGAACGCTGGTTCACCGAGGCACTCGACCAGGCCGCGGACATCGGCGACCGGCATCGGGAGGCACACGCGCTCAAACGGCTCGCGATGTTGCGGCAGCATCAAGGAAACCTCGCCGGGGCACGCGAGCGGGTCGACCGGGCCATCGCGATCTTCAACGAACTCGGCGACGACCATTGCGTCGGTTACGCGAACCAGAACCTCGGCGAACTGTATCTGCACAGCGGGGATCTGGCCCACGCGCAACTGCTGCTGGTCAATTCGCTGAGCGTGCACCGGCGCAACGGGGACCGCCGGTCCGAGGCCGAGGTGTCACAGTTGCTCGGGGAACTGCACGAGGCATTGAGCCAGCCGGAGCGGTCTCGGACGTACTCGGAACGCGCGCTCGCGTTGTGGCGGGAACTCTCGGCGCGGCCACAGGAGTCCGCGCTCGCTTCACGGCTCCAGGAATCGGCGGAAGCCTCTTACGACGATTCCGCGAGCGCCTGACGCAACAAATTCGGCACTTGGACGCGCGAGTACGCAGCGCGACCAGGTGCCGAATTGCGTTTGTATCGATCGTGTACAGGCCCCGGCGAAGCTCCCTTCGTAGCAACCGAGAGTGCTCGAAGGGAGACCGGAATGGTCCGGACCGTGAAGGCCCGCCGTGTGATGGCGGCCGTGCTGGCCATGGGGGCGGTCACCGCGCTGGCCGCCAACCCCGCGAACGCCGCGCCAGAAGGAAGCTGGCGCGCCGACCTGTCCACTGTGGACGGCGACGACGTCAACGTCCGCAGCGATGGTGGCGTGCTCAGCCTGGAAAACGCAGCCTGGCACAGAAAACCCGGCTCCATCGGCAGCCAGGGTTACCTGCTGCTGGCCGAGCAGAAGCTCGGGAAGCCGGTGAACCGCGTCACCGCGCAGGTGACCGCCGACGCGCCGAAGGGCACGGCCGTCGAGGTCGACGTCCGCGGAAAACTGAACTCGAACGACTGGACCGAATGGACTCCCACCGAGGATGGTGGCGCGCAGCTGTCCACTTCGGTCTCCACCGTCCAGGTCCGCGTCGGCCTGCGCACCGTGAACGACGGCCTGACCGCGAAGGTCAGCGACATCACGCTCCAGGGCGAACTCGGCCCGCAGACGAACGCGATCGGCGCGGCCGCCGCCCCGCTGACCTACAAGGTGTTCGGCACCCGCGAAGGCCTCACCGGGGAAACCACCGCCAACGGCCACGTGATCAAGTCCCGCGACCACTTCGTCGCGCTGCCCTCCGGCCGCGGCCTGGCGCCCAAGAACACCGGCAACTACACCGTCCGCATCTGCCGCACCGACAACAGCCGCTGCGAGTACGCGCCGGTGTGGGACGTCGGCCCGTGGAACACCAAGGACGACTACTGGAACCCGTCGGCCACCCGCCAGATGTGGAAGGACCTGCCGCAGGGCAAGCCCGAAGCACAGGCCGCGTACCAGGACGGCTACAACGGCGGCAAGGACGAGTTCGGCCGCAAGCCCGCCAACCCGGCAGGCATCGACCTCGCGGACGGCACCTTCTGGGACGGCCTGAAGATGACCGACAACGGCTGGGTCAACGTCTCCTACCTGTGGACCGGCTCCGGCCCGACCGGTGTCGTCAGCACCGCGGGCGACCCGATGAACGTGCGGGCTTCGGCGAGCACCACGGCGGCCGTCAAGGGCCTCGCGGCGAACTACGCGAAGGTCAACATCGAATGCTACGTCGAGGGTGAGACCGTCACCGGCAAATTCGGCACCAGCAACATCTGGGACCGGATCGGCCCGGGGCACTACATCTCCGACACCTACCTCCAGACCGGATCGGACCTGCCCGTCGCGCCCAAGTGCGCGTGACCCCCTGAACGCGAAGGCCCGGCGCACCCCCATTGTGCCGGGCCTTCGCCCTTTTCCGGTGCTTCGTGGCCGGTACTGGGAGTTGAAGTACATGAAGGCCTCCTTGCTTGCGCCTGGCGCCAATGCCAGGAACTTAAGCGACGGTTCCTGAGGCTCTCCAACTGTCCATAAAGGATTCATCGAGAGCCGATTCGTCCGATTGATCACCCTTTGCCCGTGTTATCAAGTCCGTGAAGGCCTCCTTGAGGGACTCTGAGTCCCTCAAGGAGGCCTTCACGGACCATCGACACCATCGACCTTCGTGGGCGAACAGTCGCTGCCCGAACGGACGGTACGTACTGGAGCCGGGCTACCCGACCTGGGCGAACATGTCCGACACGCGACCGCCCCGCCGGCCTTGAGCTCCTGGCATTGGCGCCTGACGCAGGGAAGGGGGCCTTCATGTACTGGGAAGGTCGAGTTTCCTCGGCTGAGCCGAGGGAAGGAGGCCTTCACGGCATGGCGACCGGGTCGTCCCGGGTTCGTCCATGAAGGAAGCTGGACACTCAACGTCCCAATTCCTTCATGCACGCGGACACCCAGCCGCGCCCTGGGCGCCAACCCCAAAGCTCGCGTGTCGCGAAGGCCTCCTTCCCTACCTTGAACGTCAGGGTCCCGGCAAAGTCGGGTTTTGCAGGTCGGGCACCTCTACGTCGGGGCGCAGGCCGACGTCACGCCGGTTGCGAAGTTTGATCAACAGAGGATCAGGGACCTGCCAGGAACCCGGCGCCAGCGATGTCACATCCGGACCACTGAGAACAGTGCCGACCGGCAACTCTGCGACTTTGCCGAGCCCCTGCCCGTGAGAGTAGGGAAGGAGGCCTTCACGGCACATGCCTAACGACGCCGAATCAGCCAGATCCGTCCCACTGAACGGCGCCTTTATTCACAACCATGAATGGTCTTCACAAGCGCTCGGCCGTCGTGCGAAACTCCCGTGACGCATTCCCACTGACGAATGGCGGGCATCGTGAGCGTTTCCCGGCGAACCCTGTTGACCACCGCCGCCGGTGCCGCCGTCGCGGCGACGGCGATCACCCCGGCCGCCAGTGCGGCGGAGCGAGAAGCCCACGGTCTAAAGACTTTCCGCCGAACTGCGGACTACGCGGTGACCAAACTGCGAGCCGTCGCGCCGGGGGTGACAGCCTTTCCCGAGATCACCCGATTCGAGAAATGGACCTATTCCGCCAATGGCGGCTGGATCGGCGGTTTCTGGCCGGGGACATTGTGGCTCGCCTCGATCTACAGTGGCGATCCGCAATTCCGGGCACTCGCGATGGCGTCCGCGGAAAAGCTCGCGCCGCGCCAGTACGAAACGCGCGATCACGATCTCGGATTTCTGTTCTATCCCTCCTGGGTGACCGGCTGGCGGCTCACCGGCGACGAGAAGTGGCGCACCGGCGCGCTCAACGCCGCCGCGTCGCTCATCCAGCGCTACAACGAAAAGGGCAGGTTCATCCGGGCATGGGGCGCGCTCGGCACGCCGGGGAACGCCGGCCGGGTCATCGTCGACACGATGATGAACCTGGACCTGCTGACCTTCGCGAGCAAGCAGACCGGCGACCGGAAGTACCTCGACATCGCCGTCTCCCACGCGAAATCCACCGAGCGGGTCTTCGTTCGCCCGGACGGTTCGACCCCGCACGTGTTCGACTTCGAGCCGGACACCGGCGCCGAGATCGGCCCGAACTCCGTGCAGGGCTACAGCCCGACGTCGTGCTGGTCACGCGGCCAGGCTTGGGCGATCTACGGTTTCACCACGATGCACCGGCGCTCCGGCGATCCGCTGTTCCTGCGGACCGCGCAGCGCCTGGCCGACTTCGCGCTCCGCGCACTGACCCCGGACAACGTGCCGGTGTGGGACTACCTCGCCCCGCAGGCGCCGCACGACATCAAGGACTCCTCCGCTGGAGCGGTGATGGCGTGCGGGCTGCTCGACCTGGCGAAGGTCGCGAACCGGCCGCATTACCGCGAGGCGGCGATCCGGATCCTCACGGCGTTGTGCGACACCTGCCTGACCACGGGCTCCACCCGCGCCGAGGCGATCATGGCGCGAGGCACGCGCAACCGCCCGGCCGAGGACGGCGTCGAGGTGTCACTGCCCTACGGCGACTACTACCTGCTCGAAGGCATCCTGCGGGTGCTGATGCCCGCGGAGATCGACAAGGCGATCGACCTCTCCACCGGTCCGTGAAACGCCTCGTCAGTGCGCGTGGTGCGCGTGGACCTTCGCGTGCCCCAGTCCGCGCCCGATCATCCACTTGTTCACCGGAACCGTCAGCACGAACGCGATGGCCAGCGAGAACACCAGCGAACCCCAGAACAGCAGGCTCCCGAGCCCGGCGTCCATGGCGCCCGGCACCACCACCATGATCCCGTTGTCGATGATCTCCATGACCGCGATCGAGACGGTGTCGGCGGCCAGCGCCACCTTGAGCGCCGCGCCGAGCCGCAGGCCCGACTTCAGCACGCCGCGCATCGTCAGCGCGTAGCCGAAGACGAAGGCCAGCGCGATCGACAGGACGACCGTCGCCGCGTTGTGCAGGCCCAACGCCGTGCCGATCACCATGCCGAGGACCTCGCCGATCGCACAGCCGGTGAGGCAGTGCAGGGTCGCCGCCGCCGCCATCGACCAGCTTGCTCCATGCCGTGTCTCGTTCATACGAGGCAATATACCCCCTACCCGTATATCTGGCGCAGTGACGCGGCTCTCTCGGTGACTCATCGTCACTCCCGTAGGCCGACTCGGTAATCGGGCCAGGTCGATGAACTCACTTCCGTAACCCTTTGCGCTCATCCGGTTGACCGGGGTAACCGGAGACCCTAGTTTCGCCGGAGGTCTCCACCGCGCGCAGACCGATCGGCTGGTTCAGGTAGTTCCGTGACTATGGGGTGGAGATGCGAGGGCCGACGAAGACGCTCGTGGTGATGGCCGTGCTCGCTTTGGGCATGGTGTTCGGGCTGATCGGTTGCGACGGCGAGGAGCCTGCCGGGACGGCGGCCAAGCCGGTCCGGATCGCGTTCGTGCCGAAGGTCGCGGGCATCCCGTACTTCGAGGCGATGAACACCGGCGGGCACGCCGCCGCCAAGCAGCTCGGCGTCGAATGGATCTCGACCGGTCCGGCGACGGTCGACCCCGCCGCGCAGGTCTCGATCGTGCGCGGCTTCGTCGACCAGGGGGTCGACGTCATCGCGATCGCCCCGAACGACCCCAAGGCGATCGCGCCGGCGATCGCCGAGGCGCGGGCCAAGGGCGTCCACGTGATCACCTCGGACACCGACGCGCCCGGCACCGATCGCGAACTGTTCGTCAACCAGGCGACCCCGGAGGGTATCGGCGAGGCGCTCACCGACGCCCTGATGAAGAAGATGGGCGGCGCGGGCAAGTACGCGATCGTCTCCTGCGGCGAGAGCGCCGAGAACCTCAACGCGTGGATCGCCGTCCAGCGGGCCTATACGGCTACCCAGTACCCCCAGGCGCAGCTCGTCGAGACGGTCTACGCCGGCGAAGACCGGGACCACGCCACCGCGCTGGCCAAGGACCTGATGATCAAGTACCCGGATCTCACCGGCCTGGTCGGCGAGTGCACGACGTCCGCGCCGGGAGTCGCCGAGGCGGTCCGCGCACAGGAGAAGATCGGTCACGTCTTCACCGTCGGCGTCGGGACGCCGCAGGCGATCAAGCCGTACCTGCTGGACGGTTCCGCGTCCCTTTCGGTGCTGTGGAACGTCGAATCACTCGGCTACCTCACCGCGTGGGCGGGCAAGCAGATCGCCGAGGGCAGGCAGCTCGGCCCGTCGAACAAGGTGAACCTCGAACTCCCGGCGATCAAGTACGACGCCGCCACGAAGACCGTGCTGCTGGGTGATCCGCTGCTGATCACGCGCGAGAACGTGGACCAGTTCAAGTACTGATTCACCGGGCCCGCCTGGCGGCTCCGGCCGCTGCCGCGCCCCCGAGGATCAGGACCAGGGTGGTCAGCCCCCACCGCCGCTTCTCCTTCGTGCGGGCGTGCGGGTCGGCCTCCTCCGCCTCCTCGCGTTCCCTGGCGGCGACGGCCGGACGTGTCGGCTTCGGCACGGCGGCGGGGGGCTCGATCACCCTGGGCGCGGAAGTGGGCCGCGGCGTCGGGCTCGGCGTCGGAGTCGGGCTCGGGTTGGGGCTCGGGCTGGGCCTGGGGGTCGGCGATGGCGCAGGGGACGTAGGAGCAGGCGCTGGTGCGGGTGCCGGCGTGGGGGCAGGGGTGGGGGTCGGCGTGGGCGAGGGCGTCGGAGTCGGTGTCGGCTTGGGCGGTTCCGGTTTCGGCGGTTCGGGGACTTCGGGGGCGGTGAGGCAGCCGGCGGCGTCCGAACCCGCCAGCGGCGGGCCCGACCGCACCTCGGTCACCTGCCCGCCACGGTCGAGGCGGTAGAGCACGCTGCGTCCGCCGATCCGGTTCGCCGTGGCGTACAAGGCGCCGTCGCGGCCGAGCACGACGGAACCGTAGACATCGGCCGGCGGGAACCGGGCGTCGTCGGCTTCACGCACCTTGCCGGACGCCGGATCGATGGTGATCACGACGCCTTTTCCGTGCCAGGTGGTGGAAACGCCGTAGAGCAGTCCGTTGTGGTAGGCGAAGTCGTTGACGTCGTGGGCGAGGGTGATCGGCCGCAGGAACACCGTCCGGATCACCCGCAGGTACCGCTCACCCGGCGTCAAGTCCACTGTGTACAGCGTGCCGTTCCTGAGCAGGTACCAGTGATTCCCGCCGATCGCGCCCGCGGTCACCCCGGTGACGGGACTCCACACCGGCAACCGGTTCCCGGCGCGGGTGATCAGGCCGAGATCCCGGGTCTTCCCGTCACGATCGATCGTCACCGCGTGCGCGCCCCCTCTGAGTCCTTCGGCGACGCCGAAGATCAGGTCCCGTGTCGCGGAGTAGCCGAGCGCGTTGAGCCGGTACCCCGGATCGGTGACGCGCAGCGTGGTCCCCGAGCCGACGTCGAGCCAGCGCAGTTTCGACTTCTCGTGCGACCCGGTCTCGGCCTGCACCACCAGGCAGGACTCGGCGGCGCGCGCGGCCATCGGGGCCAGCAGCGCCGAGGCGCCGACCAGCCCCGCGACGGCCACCGTCGCCGCGGCCCGCGTCACCCCGTCCACGACGCTCAAACGAGCCTTGCCCGTGCGGCGGTGAACGCGTCGGGCGGGATCCGCACCCCGCCGCCGAACGGGTTCTGCAGCTGATAGATCGCGAACAGCAGGAGGGTGATCGTGCCGGCCAGGGTGGAGACGATGACCAGATGCGCGGCGAGGCGGGTGCCGCCGAACAGGTTGGGCAGCAGGACCGAGATGAGGCTGCCGAGGATCAGCGCGAACCAGACGACACCGCCGACCCGGCTGCCCTCGACGGCGTTGAGCCGGGCCTGACGGGCCTCGTAGACCTGCCAGAGCTGGGTGGTCGCCTCGGCCTTGCGCTCGCGGACCCAGTCGTCGTCCGTCGGCGCTTTTTCGACCGCCTTGCGCAACTGGTCGAGTTGCGCCCAGCCGGCGTCAGGGACGGACTCGTCGCCGACGGCCATCAACGGCCACTCCCGCTGTTCGACCGTGGTGATGTACTCCGCACTCAGCTTCCGTACCTCGTCCTTGACCTCGGTCCCCAGGGAATCCGCGGCCCAGACTGCGGCGACGAGGCTGTCCGCCTCGTGGTAGGAGCCTTCGCGCGCCGCGCTCGCGGAGTCGAAGAGGGAGATCAAGATGAACGCGACCAGTACCGCGTGCAGCCCGCCGACGATGGTGAACACCTGGCCTGCGGCGTCGTTGTTGTCACGCCGCCCCTCGTCCCAGCCGAATTTGCGGACGAGGTAGCCGACGAACCCCGCGAAGGCCGCCGCGCCGACGACCCAGGCGATGCCGGTCAGGTAAATGCCCATTCGACTCCATCCCTCAGAAGAGTGCTGAAACTAGTTCACCGCCCGACACGACGAAAAGGGCAATTGAATCAATTCATACTCGCGGCGGAGCGCGCCCTGTCGATCATCACCTTCCTGGCGCAATTTCTCAGCACGCGAAACGATTTACGGCACTCGCCGGAAAGGCGCGTCACCGGTTGGAGAACGCAGCTTCACGACCGAGTGAGCAGCAGACACGAGACGTCACCGGCGCGTCCGTTTACCGGCGGACCGACCAGCTTCGTCGCCCGAACGGCCCTCGCGAACAGCGCCTACCAGTACCGATCCGGCAAACAGGTGAACATACCCCGAGACCCGATCGAGTGTTTATGCCGGGTTGGCCGCTTGCTATGTTCATTTTGTGCGCACCCCACTCGAATGGGTAGCCGCGAATATGCGATCAGCAGTTCCCCATGGCGGATTGAACCGCCACGACGACGGGTGGATTTCTTGACGACCATCGAGACCCGCACCGGCGCCCGGCCAGCCGGCGAAGTACTGACATGGAGCCGGAATCTGCTCGATCCGGCACTGCGCGAAGCCGTCGGCGGCCTGCCTGAGTCGATGCGGCTGATCGCCGGCTACCACTTCGGCTGGTGGGACGAGCACGGTCGTCCGTCCACTTCGGACGGTGGCAAGGCGTTGCGGCCGGCGCTCGTGCTGCTCGCCGCCGAAGCGGTCGGCGGCGACGCCGAGATCGCCGTCCCGGTGGGGGTCGCGGTGGAGCTGGTGCACAACTTCTCCCTGCTGCACGACGACGTGATGGACGCCGACACCACCCGGCGGCACCGCCCGACGGCCTGGACCGTCTTCGGCACCGGCGCCGCGATCCTGGCCGGGGACGCCCTGCTGTCGCAGGCCTTCGAGGTGCTGTCCCCGTTCGGGCAGACCGCGTTGCGAGTGCTGAGCACGGCCGTGATCGACCTGCTGGAAGGGCAGAGCGCGGACCTGAAGTTCGAAGAACGCGGTGACGTCGACACCGCCGAATGCGTCCGGATGGCCGAAGGGAAGACCGGCGCGTTGCTCGGGGCGTCGTGCACGCTCGGCGCGCTCGCCGGGGAAGGGAGGGAGGATCAGGTCGACCGGCTGACCGAGTACGGGAGGGCACTCGGGCTGGCGTTCCAGCACATCGACGATCTACTCGGGATCTGGGGCGATCCCGCGGTGACCGGGAAACCGGTCCACTCGGATCTCTCCAACCGGAAGAAGTCCCTGCCGGTGGTGGCCGCGCTCCACTCCGGGACGGATGCCGGGCGAGAGCTGGACGCCTTGTACCGCAAGGAAAACCTCGACGCCGCGGAGTTGCCCCACGCGGCGGAGCTGGTGGAACGGGCGGGCGGCCGGGCGTGGAGCCAGGAGCAGGCCGACGCGCTCCTGACCGGCGCGCTGCACCATCTCGCCGTCGCGAATCCGGTGCCCCGCCCAGGCGCCGAGCTCGCGGCCCTCGCGAAACTGGTGGTACGGCGACAATATTGACGACGGGCGCGGAAAAGGCACGGGTGGGCTGGGCGAAAACTCCGGCCCACCCGTGTTTCAGCGGCCGGGGCGGGTCAGCCCCTGGTCACCGGCACCGCGGCTGAGGACGACCTCGTCGGTATCTTTGAGTGCGGTGTCTTTGAGTGCTTCCGCCCCGGCGTCCCCGTTCTGCGCCGCGGTCAGGTCGAGCAGCCGGATCGGCGGGCCGAGCTGCACCAAGGTCGGGACGTACTCGGCCTTGTCGACCTTCCAGCGCTCGCCGTCGCGCACGAACCGGAACCGCGCGGCCGCACCCTGTTCGGTCGAGCCCTTCGGTTCCGAATGCCGGGCGACGCTGTTGCCGAGGCCGTAGGCGACCCACTTGCCGTTGATCTGTTCGAAGGGCTGCACGACGTGCGCGTGGTGGCCGACGATCAGGTCGATCGAGTCGTCGCCGAGGAGTTTCTTCGCCAGGGAGCGCTGTTCCGAGGTCGGATCGTGCTGGTATTCGGTGCCCCAGTGCAGGCTCGCGACGACGACCTGCGCCCCCGCCTCGCGCGCGGCCTTGGCCTCCGCGATGACGGCGTCGGCGTCGATCTGGTTGACCAGCCACGGTTTCCCGGCGGGCACCTTGATGCCGTTGAACCCGTAGGCGTAGGAGATCTGGGCGACCTTCACTCCCTTGACGTCGACGATCAGCGGCTTCTTCGCCTCTTCCGCCGACCGCGCCGAACCGGTGTGCTTGAGGCCTGCCTCGTCGAGTTCGTCGAGCGTCCGCTTGGCGCCCTCCGCGCCCTGGTCGATCGTGTGGTTGGACGCCGTCGAGCAGGTGTCGTACCCGGTGTCCTTGAGCGCGTCGACGATCTCGGGCGGCGCGCTGAACGACGGGTAGCCGCTGTACGGGCCACCCTTCGGCGCGAGCGGCGTCTCGAGGTGGCAGATGCCGAGGTCGGCCCCGGAGATCAGCGGCTTCACCCCGGCCAGGAGCGGCCGGTAGTCGATCTTGCCGTTGCCGTCCTCCTTGGCCTGATCGGTCAGCGCGGGGTGGATGAGCACGTCACCGGTCGCGACCACGGTGAACGAGCCGGCCGGCGCCTGGCTCGCCCCCGCCGGCGGCTCGCTCGACGCGGCGGGCGGCTGGTCAGGGGCCCCGCCGCACCCGGCGAGCAGCACGGCGACGCCGAGGAGAGCGGCTGTGTGGTGGGCGCGGCTGGCGATCATCGGTTCCCTCGTTCGGGTGACAGTTGTCGCCCATCCTGCCTCAACGAGGTCACTCCCCGTCAAACCGGAGCCTCGCGTTTAGTCCTCTCAGTGCGGTCCTTGCACGCGCAACTACCCCATTCAGAGGACTAAATGCGGGGTCAGGCTAGGCAGTCACCGGGGTCGCCTCGACGAAGGGCGGGGTCCTCCTGGGCGAAGGTCCGGGCGACGCCGGGGCCGCTGGACCGCGTCTCGAACCGCACGGTCACCCGCCCGTGCCCGGCCCCCTGCACCCATCCGCTCCCGAACTCCTCGTGCACCACGTCGTCCCCCGGCCGCCAGCCGGTCGAGGTGACCACCGGGGCGGGCGCCCGCGAGACGACGGGCACAGTGGATATATCGGACACCGGGACCGACAGAGTGAACAACGGATCCTGATGCGGCACCGAAAGCCCGGAAAACGCGACTCCGGCCAGCCGTACGCCTCCGAAGTCCGACGGGTCGATCAGCAGTCGTTCCGCCATCGCGGCGAGCTGGTCGAATTCGTCGGTCGGCGACGCCATCGTCTCCGAACGCGTCACCGTGCTGAAGTCGGTGTGCCGCAGTTTCACCACCACCGTCCGCGCGACCCGTTCGGCGTTGACGAGCCGCTTGTGCGCGTGGACGGCGAGGTCGCGGACCTCGCGCCGCAGGCTCACCAGGTCGATCAGGTCCCGGTCGAACGTCGTTTCGGCGCTGACCTGCTTGAGTTCCGCGCGGTCGGACACCGGCCTGTCGTCGACGCCGGTGGCGAGGCGCCGCAGATCCCTGCCGACCACACTGCCCAAAGTGGACACCGCGTCGGCGTCGGACAACGCGGTCAGCTGCCCCAGGATCCGGACGCCGATCGCCCGCAGTTTCCCTTCCGCCACCGGGCCGATCCCCCACAGCACCCTGGTCGGCAGCGGCGCGAGGAAATCGCGTTCGGTGCCCTGGTCGACGACGAGCAGGCCGTCCGGTTTGGCCAGATCCGAAGCGACCTTCGCGACCTGTTTGCCCGACGCCGCCCCGATCGAAGCCACCAGGCCGATCTCGGACCGGATGTGCTCCCGCAGGCGAGTGCCGAACTCGCGTACCTGATCCGACGACGCCCCCGCCAGCGACGGCGGTTCCGCGAAGGCCTCGTCGAGCGAGATCCGTTCCAGCACGGGCGCGTACTGGGCGACGAGGTCGAACACCCGCGTGCTGAGCAGTTCGTACAGGGCGAACCGCGGCGGCAGGATGACCCCGTTGGGCGGCAGCAGCCGCCGGGCCTGCGACATCGGCATCGCCGATTTGATCCCGTGCTCGCGCGCCTGATAGCTCGCCCCGGCGACCACGCCGCGCGGTCCCGCGCCACCGACCAGGACCGGGCGGTGCGCCAGGGTCGGCCGGGTCAGCTGTTCACAGGAGGCGTAGAACGCGTCCATGTCGAGGTGGATGACCCACCGGTCATGCCCGCCCATCGCCCGGTACCTCGAGAAGACGGTGCAGGGCTTTCGTGTACTCCTCGAACGCCGCGCGGCCCCGGGTGGTCAACTCGACCAGCGTCACCGGGGTGCGATGTTCATAGGCCTTGGTGATCTCGACATACCCGGCGTCCTCGAGTTTGCGCAGATGCGTCGACAGGTTGCCGGGCGTCATGTCCAGCAGTTGCTGCAGGCGCGGGAAAGTGATGCTGTCGCCCGGCCCGAGACTCGACAGCGCCACGGTGACCCGCAGCCGTGCCTGCGCGTGGATCACCGGATCGAGCTGGGGCAACCCGTCCTCGCTCATCGCGACCGCACCAGGAAGACCAGCGACGCCACCAGGAAGCCACCGCCGCCTGCCAGGCTCAGCACGAGGAAGTTGTGCGGGCCGCCCGCGAGCACGCTCGCCGCGCCGCACGTGATGATCCACACGCCGAGGCCGTACTGCAGTTTGCTCTGCCACAGCATTCCGCCGGCGAGGTACATCAGGCCGGTCAGGATGAGCGAGGTTCCCGACCACAGCAACGGGATCAGCTCGGCGTCGAGGCCGAGGCGGATCAGCGCGGTGTTCACCACCGTCAGCCCGCCGAACGCGATCATCCAGCTCCACCCGTACATCGCCCCGACGAGCCGCGACGGACCGCGGACGCCGCGACCGCTCCGGATGCCGTAGATCGCCGAGTACGCGATGGCCCCGGCGAAGGCGACGACGGCGAAGACCGCGGCCACCCACAGCGGCGTCAGCGAAGTCGGCGGGGCCGAAAGGTAGATGAGCCCGAAACCGAGCAGCCACACCAGACCCCAGACGGCGAGCAGCACGGCCGGATTCGGCCCGATCCCGCGGCGGGTCTCCTCCGCCTGCTTGGCGATGAGCGCGAGCGACTCCTCGGGCGTCATCGGCCGCGCGTCGTCGTCCCGTTCATGCTCCACCACTTCGGAAAACTAACACGGGTTCACAGTCTCGCCGTGTCGAGCCGGAACCTCACCATCACCACGAGTGCGGGCACCACCAGCCACGCCGCGAGCACTCCGGCGGCGGTCACCACGCCCGATCCGCCGAGCACCGGCGCTCGGCCGATCTCGCCGAGCCAGTATGTCGGCGTGAGATGTCCGGCGGTGTTCATCCAGCCGGGCAGGATCTGCAGCGGGATCCACAGCCCGCCGAACATGCCGAGCGGCAGCATCAGCGCGCCTGTCACCGCTTGGACGGTGTCGCCCTTGCCGAACAGGCCGATCATCAGGCCCAGCACCGCGAACGGCAGGGTGCCGAGCCACAACGCGCCGAAGATCGTCAGCCACTGGCCGGTGTCGAGCCGGATGCCGCGGATCATCCCGGCCGCGAAGATCACCAGCAGCACGGGCAGCGCGACGAACATTCCCGCCGTCACCTTCACCATCAGATAGCCGGGTGCCCGCATCGGCGTCAGCCGCAAGGTGCGCTGCCAGCCGTCGGTGCGCTCGGTGGCGACACGCGTTCCGGTGAACAACGCGGCGGTCATGGCGCCGTACGCGGCCATGTTCACCATGGTCACCGTCGCGGTCGAGATCCCGGGAGCGATCTCGCGGGCGCCGAAGATCCCGCCGAACAAGAGGAACATCACCAGCGGCATGCCGATGGTGAACACCGCGAACTGCGGGCTGCGGACGATGCGCTTGATCTCCAGCGCCAAGTAGTTCGTGTTCATCGCAAGGCCCCCTCGGTTTCGTCGGTGTTATGCCCTTCAGGCGCATCTGTGTTCTGCCCTTCAGGCGCATCGGCGGTCAGCGCGACGAACGCTTCTTCCAGTCCGACAGCGGTGATCTCGATGTCCGCGGCGAGCGGGAACTCGCGCAGCAGACCGCGGATCGCGGCATCGGAATCGGCGCAACTCAGCTCCGCGTGCCCGGCCCGCAGGACCGCTCGCGACACTCCGGGCAGCACCGACAGCGCGGCTTCGGTGGCGTCCGGGACGACGGCCCGCAACACCCGGCCCGCGACCGCGGCCCTGACCTGGCCGACCGGTCCGTCCGCGACGACCCGGCCGTGGCGCATGAGCACGACGCGATCGGCGTAGTCCTCGGCCTCGGCGAGATAATGCGTCGCGAAGAGGACCGTGCGGCCCGTCTCGGTGTACTCGCGCATCGACGTCCAGAACCGTCGCCGCCCCTCGACGTCCATCGCCGCGGTCGGCTCGTCGAGCACCAGCAGATCCGGATCGCCGACCAGCGCGAGCGCGAACCGCACCCGCTGCCGCTCGCCGCCGGAGAGCTTCCCGCACCGGCGATTCGCGTACTCGGTGACGCCGGCGCGTTCGAGCACCTCGCGAACCGGCAGCGGACTTCGGTGCAGGGACGAGAAGAGGCCGACGAGTTCGGCGACCGTGGCGTCCCTGAGCAGCGTGCCGTTCTGCGCCATCGCGCCGACCATGCCCCGGTCCATCGCCTCGGCCGGACTGACCCCGGCGACCCGGACCCGGCCCGCATCGGGCCTGGTCAGCCCCAGCAGCATGTCGACCGTGGTCGACTTGCCCGCACCGTTCGGCCCGAGCAGCGCCACCACCTCCCCCGGCGTGACCCGCACGCTGACGTCGTCGACGGCCAGGACGTCACCGAAGCGCTTCGTCAGCCCTTCGAGGCTGAACGCGTCCGCCATGACTCTCCCTCTTCAAGCACTTTGAAGCACAAAGTCGATACGCACTTTGTAACACAAAGTCCCCTGCTCTGAAAACCCCAGAGCACGTGAAGTCGTGTCCGTATTGAGGGGTAAGGCAAACGTGTCGTGCCTCGGGCGAGACGGCGGGCTGGGTGACGCGACGCCGCACACGCCTTATCGAAGTACATGAAGGCCCCCTTCCTTGCGCTAGGCGCCAATGCCAGGAAGTTAAGCGACGGTGCCTGAGGTTTCCCTGATCGTCCATAAAGGACGCTTACCGTGGTAAATTGTCCGTTTGAGTAGCATTTGCCCGTATTTCCAAGTCTGTGAAGGCCTCCTTGAGGGACTCTGGGTCCCTCAAGGAGGCCTTCACGGACCCACCAACCCTCGTCGGCGAACCAGCGCCGCCCGAACGTCCGGTACCCGCTGGAGCCGGACCACCTGACCAGGGAAAACACGCTAAACAGCACCACGCCACCGACCTTAAGTTCCTGGCATTGGCGCTAGGCGCAAGGAAGGGGGCCTTCATGTACTTCACGACCGGTCGCCGAGGTCACATCCGACGGTAGTGAAAGCCTCCTTCACTACCGTCAGAGTAGGCAAGGAGGCCTTCACTACCAGAAGAACGCGTACACAAGAGCGACACCGGCCCCACGCCACGACACGTTTGATTTACCCTCAATAACAGTTGGAGAGCCTCAGGAACCGCCGCTGAAGGCCCCCTTCCCTCGACTGAGCCGAGGGAAGGGGGCCTTCACGCGCATCAGTTAGGCGGGCACCCGGGAGGTGGCCGCCTCAGGAGCCGAAGCCGCGGCGGGTGCCGGAGGCGGCACCGGAAGCGGCAACGGCGCGCATTCGACGTCGGCCGTCCGCCCCGGCTTGCGGTCGGGCAGCGCCCCGGTCGCCAGGTAGTCGGCGATCCGGTTGTCGACGCAGGCGTTGCCGCGCGGGGTGATCGCGTGGCTCGTCCCGCCCGGCTCACCGATCAGGCGAGCGCCGGGGAACCGGCTACGGACCTCGAGGCTGCCTTCATACGGCGTCGCCGCGTCGAGCGTCTCGCCGATCATCAGCACACTCGGCACCTTCTTGCCGTCGACCTTGACCGGCTTGCCCGGCTTCGCGGGCCAGTACAGGCAAGGCGCGTTGAACCAGGCGTTCTGCCAGGTGAAGTAGGGCGCCTTCTGGTAGGTCCGCCAGTTGTCGAACTTCCACTGCTGCCAGCTCTGCGGCCACTTCACGTCCGTGCACTGGACGGCGAGGTAGACCGCGTACCCGTTGTCGTCACCGCGACCGCCGAAGGCCTCGAACAGGCCCTTCATCGTCTGCCAGTCACCCTTGTTGACGAACTTCGCCAGCGCGTCGCCGAGCAGCGTCCACCGCAGCTGGTAGTACGAGGCCTGCTGGAACACGTCGAGGAGTTCGTCCGGTCCGATGAACCCGCCCGCCGGGACCGCGGCGACCTTCTTCAGCTGCTCGTTGAAGACCTGCTTCACCGCGGCCTGCGTCTTGCCGAGGTGGTAGACATCGTCGTGCTGCGCGACCCAGCCGAACCAGATGTCGATGTTGACGTCGAAGGCGACGTCCTGGTTCAGGTTGGCCTGGTACCAGACATTCCGTGGGTCCACAGTGGAATCAAGGACCATCCGGCGCACGTGCTGCGGGAACAGGGTCCCGTAGACCTGGCCGAGGTAAGTACCGTAGGAGTACCCGTAGAAGTTCAGCCGCTCCGCGCCGAGCGCCTTGCGGATGCTCTCCATGTCCTTGACCGTGTCGGTCGTCTTGATGTTGTCGAGCAGCGCGCGGCTGTTGTTCTTGGCACACGCCTCGGCGTAGGACTTCGAGCGCTGCAGCCAGGTCTTCTCCAGCTGCGGCGTCGTCGGCACGTAGTTCGGCCGGTTGTAGTCCATGTAGTCGGGAATGCACGAAAGCGCGGGTTTGCTGGAGCCGACGCCACGCGGGTCGAAGCCGACCCAGTCGTAGGCGTCGCCGGCGTGGTTCGGCACCCGTGTGCCGCGGGTCGCGAGTAGCAGCCCGGAGCCGCCGGGACCACCCGGGTTCGTGAGCATGACGCCCTGGTACTGCGCCTCCGGCGTCTTGTGCTTGACGCGGCTGAGCGCGAGCTGGATCTTTTCGCCGCGCGGCCTCGAGTAGTCCAGCGGTACCGACAGATAGCCGCATTCGGCGCCGGCGTTGATCAACGCCGGGTCGGTGCAGGGTCCCCAGGCGATCGTCTCGATGGGCTGCGCTTCTTCCGCGGCGACAGCGGGTGCGGTCACCGCGACCGAAGCCAGGGTGGCCACGGCCAGCGCGGTGCTGAGAACACGTCTCACGGTTTCTCCCTTTCCCTCCAAAGGTGAAGCCCCGAAACCCTATCCACGTCCGTGACCACGGGAACCCCTCCGGCGAAGGTCCCTACCAACGGCGGGTCCCGATCGCGGCAAACCGGGCAACCGGTTAATCGGTTGGGAGGCCGTGTGGAGCAAGCTAGGATTTCGATCATGATCTGCCACATCCGCATGCGCACCGCCTGAGACGGCGTGACCGCCGGGCCGCCCGCCATCGAGTGGCCCCTTTTCTGCGCGCCGTCTGTCATTCCTTCACGGACACGGACAGGACATCATGCAGAAGCAACACATCGCGATGATCGGCTGCACCGCGCCGAGCCACATCTACCCGTCGCTGGCCGTCATCCGTGAGCTGGTCGCTCGTGGGCACCGCGTCAGTTACGCCGTGGGTGAGCCGCTCACCGGACTGATCGAACCGACCGGTGCCGAGGTCGTCTCGCATCCGTCGATCCTCCCGCTCGGCGACCAGTCCGCTTGGCCGGAGGATCCCGCCTCGCAGATGCGGGTTTTCCTCGACGAGGGCATCCAGGCGATGCCGGTGCTGACCGATTTCTACGACGAGAACCGGCCGGACCTGCTGCTGTACGACATCGGCGGGCTTCCGGCACCGATCCTGGGCAGGCGCTACGGCGTTCCCGCGGTGCAGCTGTCCCCCACGTACGTCGCGTGGGACGGCTACGAAGAGGACATGGCCGAGATCCTGGAGACGATCCGGACCTCACCGTCCGGAAAGGACTATTTCGCCACATTCACCCGGTGGCTGAACGAGAACGACATCGAAGCCGACGCCTGGGACTGGATCTCCCATCCGCAGCAGGTGCTCGCGTTGCTGCCGAAGGCGATGCAGCCGAACGTCGATCGGGTTCCGTCGTCGGTCCGGTTCGTCGGCCCGGCGCTGGACCCGGAACGACTGGCCGACCGAAGCTGGACACCGCCCGCAAGCGGAAGGAAGGTCCTGCTGATGTCGCTCGGTACCGCGTTCACCGACCAGATCGACCTGTTCCGCGCCTGCGTGGACGGGTTCCGCGACTCGGACTGGCACGTGGTCATCTCGATCGGCCAGACCGATCCGGCCGAATTCGGGCCGCTGCCTGGGCACATCGAGGTACACCCGTTCGTTCCGCAGCTCGCGGTACTGGAGGCCGCGTCGGCGTTCATCACGCACGCCGGCATGGGCGGCAGCACGGAATCGCTGTGGTACGGCGTGCCGACCGTCGCGATCCCGCTGGCGACCGACGGCTTCGGCAACGCGGCGAAACTGGCGGAGCTGGGTGTCGGTGAGCAGCTTCCGGCCGACGAGGTGACGGCATCGACGCTGCGGGCCGCCGTCGAGCGAGTGGCCGGGTCGCCCGCGGTGGCCGCACGTCTTGCCGAGATTCAGGCCGAGACGCGCCGGAACGGCGGGATCGACCGGGCGGCCGACGCCGTGGAGTCGTTCCTGAGCTAGCCCCGGCAGTAGTGCAATGAAGGGGCCGTCAGCTGCCCCGGATCTCGTTCAGGTAGTTGTAGATCGTGTACCGCGTGACGTCGAGTTCCCCGGCGAGGTGGTCCACCGAGTCCTTGATGAGGAAGAACCCCGCCTCGTCCAGTTCCCGGACCACGGCCGCCTTGTGCCGCTTCTTCATCAGGTCCACCGGGATCCCGGCCTTCGCCACCGCCCGCCCGACCAGGAACCGCTGCAGGCTGTCGACGTCCGGCGGGAACGTCTCGGGTTCGTGACCGGTGGCGTTCGGCGCACCGTCGGACAGCCGGTTCACGCACAGGCAGCCGATCGCGACCCCGTCGGCGTCCCGCAGGAACAACGTCGAGGAGCGGATCGCGCGGCCGTCGGGGCCGTGGGTCTCGTAGTTCGTCAGATCCTGTGTGGTGCCGCGGCGAACCAGGCCCAGCAGCAGATCCGTCATCGGACCGCCGACCGTCCGGCCGGTGAGGTCACCGGCGATGGCGACGATCGAGTCCGGCAGCCTGCTCAGATCGTGCAGCAGGACCTCGTTGCCCGGTCCCAGCATCGCGGCGAGCGCGTGCACCGCCGGGACGAGCGCGGTGAGCAGATCCGCCGAAGCCGCCGACACGACAATCGGCGCCTCGAAAGACTTGACCGGTTTCTTCAGCCGTTCCAACGCCGAGCGCAGCTGTTCCGCCGCGCTCGCCGGAGTCGACGCGTGCGGGGACAGCCGGACGTGTTCCGGCCGTACGGTCGCGGCGATCCCGGCGCCAGCCAGCGCTGAACCCACCTGTTCGGCGGCGTGCCCCGGCAGGCTGAAGGCGAGGATCCCGGCTCGTCGCTCGACGGCCGAAACCACCTCTCCCCCAACGGATTTCACGACCTCTTCGAGTTCACCGACGCGTTCGGCGATCCGAGCGGCGATGGCCGCGACCCCCGCTTCTTCGACCAGTTCCAGCGCCGCCGCGAACGCGCCCGAGGTGATCGGGCTCAGGTTCGAGATCGACCACGCGGCCGCGGTGTCGTCGGCGGGATGGATCTCGTCGTCGAACAGCCCCGGGTCGCGGGCGCCGGTCCAGCCGGAGAGGATCGGCTCCATCCGCTCCAGCGCGCGGTCCGAAAGCACGGCGAATCCGGTGCCCCAGCCCGCCCGCAGCCACTTCTGCCCGCCGACGACGAGCACGTCGGCTACCTCCCACGGCGCCTCGGTCACCCCGAAACCCTGGATGCCGTCGACGACGAGCAGCCGATCGCCGATCGCTTCCCGGATCGCCGCCAGATCGGCGCGGTATCCGGTGCGGAAGTCCACCGCGCTCACGCTGACCAGCGACGTCTCCGGCGTCAGCGCCGTCTTGACCGCGTCCGCCGTGACGTGTCCCAGCGGCAGCCGCCGCACGGTGAGCCGTCCCGCCTGTTCGGCGCGCGCCCACGGGTAGGTGTTGGCCGGGAACTCCGAAGCCGAGACCAGCGCCTCGCCCGCCGGGGCGTTGAACGCGGCCTGGAACAGCCCGAGACTGGTGTGCGGCAGCAGCACCGTGTGGTCGGTGTCGCTACCGGAGAGGCGTGCGGCGGCGGCCTTGGCCCTGGTCTCCTGCCGCATCAGGTCGTCCACAGTGGACGGGCCTGCCTTCGTCGAGGCGTCGAGCAGGCTCGCGGTCGTGTCGAGTACGGCGTGCGACGGCGGACCGAACCGGGCGAAGTCGAGGTACCCGGCCGGTTCGTCGAACTGCAGCAGGTACCGCGGGGAGATCCGCGTCATGCGAGGACCCGCGCCAGGAACTGCTTGGTCCGCTCGTGCTTCGGATCGCTGAGGAGCTGATCCGGCGGCCCGGTCTCGACGATCGCGCCGTCGGCCATGAACACCACCTCGTCGGCGGCCTCGGCCGCGAACCCCATTTCGTGCGTCACCACGACCATCGTCATCCCCTCCGCGGCCAACGTACCCATCACCGCCAGCACCTCGCCCACCAGTTCCGGATCGAGCGCCGACGTCGGCTCGTCGAACAACATCAGCTTCGGCTTCATCGCGAGCGACCGGGCGATCGCGACCCGCTGCTGCTGCCCGCCGGACAACTGCGCCGGATAGGCGTCGGCCCGGTGCGCGAGGCCGACCCGATCCAGCAGCTCGAGCGCCTGTTTGCGAGCTTCGTCCGGCGCGACCCCGAGCACCCGGACCGGCCCTTCGACGACGTTCTGCAGCACCGTCCGGTGCCCGAACAGGTTGAACCGCTGGAACACCATGCCGATGCCGCGCCGCTGCCGGGCGACCTCGCGCTCCCTCAGTTCGTACAGCTTGCCGTCGCGCAGCCGGAAGCCGATCGGCTCGCCGTCGACCCAGACCTGCCCCGCGTCGATCGTCTCCAAATGGTTGATACAGCGCAGGAACGTGCTCTTCCCGGCACCCGACGGGCCGAGCAGGCAGACCACCTGTCCTTTGTGGACTTCGAGGTCGATCCCGCTCAGCACCTCGGTGTGCCCGTAGCTCTTGCGGACACCCACCGCCCGCAGCAGGGGTTCAGACACGTTCACTCCTCACCAGCGGCGCGGTGCGCAACGCCTTGGCGGCACGCGAGAACGGGCCGCTCGCCCGCTCCTCGGAATCGAAGGCGCGCTCCAGATAGTGCTGCCCGACCCCGGCGACGGTCACCACGACCATGTACCAGATCGCCGCGGCGAGCAGGGTCTCCATCACCAGCAGGTTGTTGGAGGCGATGTTGTTGGCGGCGTGGATCAGCTCGGTCACGCCGATGACCGACGCCATCGACGTGCCCTTGAGCATGTTGATGAAGTCGTTGCCGGTCGGCGGGATGATCACCCGCATCGCCTGCGGCAGCACCACCCGGCGCAGCGTGGCGAGCGGTGTCATCCCGATCGACTTGGCGGCCTCGGTCTGTCCACTGTCGACACTGTTCAGCCCGGCTCGGACGATCTCCGCCATGTACGCGCTTTCGTTGAGCGCCAAGCCCAGCAGCGCGGCGGTGAACGCGGTGATCAGCACGTTGGTCTGCTCGTGCAGCAGGTAGCCGCCGAACGGCAGCGGAATCGAGATGAACTCGAAGACCAGCGCCAGGTTGTACCAGATCAGGATCTGCAGCAGCACCGGAAGCCCGCGGAACAGCCAGATGTAGCCCGCCGCGAACCAGCGCGCCACCGGATTCGCCGAACGGCGCATCAGCGCGATCACGACCCCGATGACGATCGCCGAAGCCTGCGCGATCACCGCGAGCAGCACGGTGTTGAGCAGACCGACCGCCATCACCCGGTACCACAGGAACTCCGGGACGGAATCCCACTTGATCTGGGCGTTCGCGAGCGCGATCCCGAGCAGGGCCAGCAGCGCGAGGATGACGACGGCGCTGACCCAGCGGCCCCAGTGCCGCAGCCGGACGATCGGCAGCGGCTCAACTTCCGCCATTGAGCTTCGCCTCCTTGACCGCGCCCTGCTCGACGCCCCAGGCCTGCAGGATCTTGCCGTAGCCGCCGTCGCCGATCAGGGACTGCAGTGCCTTTTGGACGGCTTCGGCCAGCGGCTTGTTCTCCTTGTTGACGCCGATGCCGTACGGTCCGCCGTTGATCGGCTCACCGGGCACGACCTCGAAGAACTTGCCCTCGCCCGCGGTCCGCGAGATGTAGACCGCGCTGGGCAGGTCGTTGAGGATGGCGGCGACCCGGCCGGTGCGGAGCTGGTTCTGGTTCTGCGTGTCGCTGTCGGTCGCGGTCACGGTCAGCGCGGGCTTGCCCGCCTGCGCGCATTTGCCGTTCTGCTCTTCGGCGAACTTCTGGTGACTCGTGCCCTGGACGACGGCGACGTTCTTGCCGCACAACGTGTCCGGGCCGGCGATCTGGTCGGGATTGCCCTTGCGGACCATGATCGTGATACCGGAGGAGAAGTAGTCGACGAAGTCGATCTGCGCCTGCCGGGTCTTGGTGTCGTTCATCGCGGCCATCGTGAGGTCGACGCGGCCGGACTGGAGACTCGTGATCAGCGAACCGAACGCCATGTCCTGGTGGTGCACGGTGACGCCCAGCTTCTTGCCGATGGCCTTGGCGAGGTCGACCTCGTAGCCGATCGGGGTCTTGCCGTCGGCGGCGTAGAAGTTGTTGGGCGCGGACTGCAGGTTCGACGCCAGGTGCAGCATCCCGGCCTGCGTGTACTTCGCGGGCAGGGTGGCGGAGACGGCGGCGTCCTTCTGGACGGCCTCGATCAACGCGGTCGTGTCGGGGATCGCGGCGGGCGCGCCTGGAGTGGCGGCGGGCTGCTGGCCTCCGGCACCGTCAGGCCCGCCTCCGCAGGCCGCGGTGACGAGCGCGGCCACGCCGGTGAGCACGGCCAAGCGCCAGGTTCGGGTCAGGGTGAGCGGCGTCGACGGCATGACGGACCTCCACGGTGCCTCGGGATGGTCGCCGACGCTACAACCGCCTGTTGAAGAGGTCAACAAGCAGTTGAAATCTTGTCCGGTGGATGTCCTTTTCACGCGTGAAGGCCCTCTTCCCTCAGTTCAGCCGAGGGCCCCGGCAAAGTCGCGGTCTTGCAGGTCAGGCGGCTATTCCTGCACTGTCACGGGCCGCGCACCAGCGGCGGACCTTGATCAACGGAGGATCAGGGACACTCAAGGTCCCCGATCTTCCGTTGATCAAGGTCGAGGCGGGGTAGGGCAGGCCTGATTCTGGACGCCAGTCGGGCTTCAGTGTCCACAAGGGACACCGCCAGCCGATCGACTGTCCGATTGATGCCGCTATATACGTTTCCGCGCGGGGTCGTGAGTGTTAATGAGGGTTAGAACGACCCATATCACTCACGACCCCCTCGCAAAACCCCGCAACTCGCCCAAATCGGGCACATTTGCCCCGAGAAGTGTCCCTTATGGACAGTCGGGAGCCAGGTGAGGCCCCTTTGGGTGAATCCGCTCCCGCCGGCTCCGTCACGACACGTTCGCCTTGACCCGCTCTTGCGATGCAGCCGACCAGCAGTTATGCGACTTTGCTGGGGCCCTCAGTTCAGCCGAGAGAAGAGGGCCTTCACGCGCGGAGCTCAGACCGCGATGTAGTTCCCCGAGAGGATGAGCAGGACCTGCAGGGTGATGCCGGTGCCGTAGTAGTCCTTGGCGTTCGGCGTCCAGGTCGTGATCGAGGTCCACAGCTTGTCCAGCCAGGCCTGGCTGGCCGGGTCGTTCATCGCCGCGATGGCGAACGACGCGGTGAAGCAGGGGTGCTGGCCCGTCTCGCCGGAAAGCTTGGAGCCCGAAAGCGTGTAGCCGGTGGTGATCTTGGCCGGGTCACCGCCGGTCGCCTGCTGGATCCAGGTGTTCATCTTCCGCACCTGTCCCTGCGCCGGGCTGCCCGACACGGTGATGCCGTCGACGCCGAGGCGCCACGGGTCGCGGCAGGCGTTGTAGGAGTAGTGCGGGTCGTGGTCTTCAAGGAAGCCGTCCGGAGCGGGCTTCGGCGTGGAGTTCGTGTTGACGACGAAGTCCGGGATCAGCCCGGTCTTCGGCGAGTACTGCTGCTGGATCTGGGCGACGGCCTGCTCCTGCCGGGTGCGGACCTGACCCCAGAACGAATCCCCGGTGGCCTTCTCGAACGCGCGGAGGTGACCCGGCATCCAGTCGGAGGAACGCGAGCTGTAGACGTACTTGCCCTCGTCGGCCCAGTCGGCCAGCCGCATGAACTTGGTGGTGGGGTGCACCTCGCTGCGCTTGATGGCCTTGATGATCCGCAGCGCCTCGGCCTTGTAGTTCACCGAACCGCCACTGCCCCAGACCTTGTCGGCGATGAGCAGGCCGTACGCGATTTCGAGGTCGCCGTCGGTGGCCGAGTCGACGCCGTTGACGCTCTTGCAGTTCGCGTCCTGCTCGGCGGCGTGCAGATCCTTGTCGATCGACGAAGGATGCGCCTTCACGAACTTCAGGATGCCGTCGACGACAGCGCGGGCCTGCGAGTCCTTGTTCCCCATCATCGCCGCGATGGTCATCCCGTAGCCCTGACCCTCGGCGACGAAGGCGTGGTCGGCGTCCGGCGCCTTGACCGCGTAGGTGCCCGTCCCGCACTTGGTGGTGAGGAAGTTCTTCTTCCAGAAGTCGTAGTACTTCGCGAGCGCAGCGTCCTGCGTTGCCTGCGACACCGAGGGACGCAGAACTCCCGGCAGATAAGGGGTTCCTTGAGCGGTGGCCGCGGTGGCGGGGGCGGTCGTGGCGACCAGCCCGGCGGTCAGCGCGGCCACGGCCAGCACTGTCCGAACGGTCTTTCTCATGGCTCCTCCGGAACGTCGTTGGTGGCGGCGGCGCTTTTCGAGAGTGACATCCGGGTCGGCCAAAAACAAGAGAGTTAAGAAAGTTTCCTTACTATTACCTCAAAAGACGCTTGTGTTAACGATGTCCTAGCGTGGGGTCATGACGATCGACCTGAGCGCGCGCGGCGAGGCCTTCCGGGACTTCTGGACCGAGCGGCATCTCGCCACCCTGACCACCGTCCGCCCCGACGGGACCCCGCATGTCGTCGCCGTGGGGGTCACAGTGGACTTCGAGGCCGGGATCGCCCGCGTGATCACGTTCCGCTCGTCGAAGAAGGCCCGCATGGTCAAGGAAGCGGGCGAAAAGGGCATACCGGTCGCAGCCTGCCAGCTGGACGGGCCCCGGTGGTCCACTTTGGAAGGACGCGCGGTGCTGCGCGAAGACCCGGAGTCGGTACGCGACGCCGAAAACCGCTACGCCGCGCGCTACCGGCAGCCCAAGCCCAACCCGGAACGCGTGGTCATCGAGATCACCGTGACCCGGGTCCTCGGCAACGCGTAAACGCCCTGCCCGCCCTCTCATTTCGTCCTCTGAATGCGGTCCTTGCGTGTGCAACTACCGCGTTTAGAGGACGAAATGCGTGACGTCAGGCGACGAACAGGTTGAGGAGTCCCTCCACCGAGCGCACGATCACCCGCGCGGCGGCACGTTCCGCGTGCGCGGCGTCGGGCCGCTCGGCCTCGTGCCGCCAGCGGACGAGCGCGTTCTCGGCGCCCGCGTGGATCTCGGCCGGATCCGCGTCGGGTTCGAGCCCGAGCCGCTCGGTTGGCGCGAGTCCCTGCGCGCCGAGCAGTCGTGCCGCCTCCTCGGCGATCTCGCCGGACAGCGCCGTGCGACCACCCCGGATGTCGGCGATGAGCCGCAGTTCCCGGAAGTCGTGCGCGGCCGCGGCGAATCGTTCCACCCGCGCGGCCAGCCGGTCACCGTGCGGACGCGGTTCGGCGGTCAGCAGACCTTCCAGCCGCAGCACCGCCGTGCGGGCTTTCAGCGCTTCGGCCCTGGCGACGAAGCATCCGGCGAGCGTGTCCCGCAGGTCACCGAGACCACTGCGGTGCACGAGTTCCGCCGAGAGCTTCAGCCTGCTCTCGCAACCGGTGCGGATCAGCGTGATCGCCAGCCGGACGCCGTAGAGCCCGAACCGCGAGACCAGATGTTTCCGTGACTCCGGTGGGATACGCACCGGGAAGGGATCGTCCACAAAGGAATCCACGGACAGGAGGTAGCGCTCCAGGTCTTGGCGGGAGATCGACGCCATCGCCCGCAGGACCTCGAATTCGTCGTCCCGCAGCGCGCGTCCGGCGTACCCGAGCTGCCCGGCGACCGCGATGACTCCCTGGAACCCCGCGCACCGCGGATCTTCACGCCAAGCCCGCCGCGCCAGTTGTTTCGCGGTGAGCAAGGCGTCGATCCGGCCCGCGCCGACCTCGTCGGCCCTCCCGAGCACCAGTACCGAGTTCACCGCGCTCTGCCGCGCGAACGCCGAACCGCCGACCGGCCGGGCACCGTCGAGTTCGTCGGGTTCGAGATGGCGCACCAACCGCACTGTCGCGTCGACGTGTTCCGCCAGCGCCGGCGTGTCGAACAGGTCGAGTTCACGCAACGCCCGCGTCGGCCATTCCGCCAGCGCGGAGACCAAAGTGGACTTTCCGGTTCCCGGTGTGCCGACGAAGCCGACCCGCAGCGGTTCTTCCAGTCGCTCCAGGCATTCCCGCAGCATCGCCACCGCGGGCGGGCGATCCCGGTAAAGCGCCGCGGCGTCGGTCAGGAGTTCCCGGACATCGAGGGCCGTCACGCGGAGAGCTCCCGGCGCGGCGCGGCGCTACTGCCGAGCGTCCCCGCCTTCCGGTGCAGCGCGGCCAGCCGGTCGATCTCCTTCTTGACCCGCTGCGTGCGCCGGTCCCGTTCGGCGGAGCCGGCGACGATCAGTTCCCGTTGGCGCGTCAGTTCTTCCGCGAGTTCGTCCGACAGCGCGGCGAAATGATCGCGCAGCCGCCGCTGGACCTGGCGGATCTCGTCCTTGATCTCCTTGCTGAACCGGATGAACACGTCGTCGACGTGGCGTTGCGCCGCGGCCTTCGCCAGCGCCTGCCGCCGCTGCAACCGCATCCCGCCTTCGTCGCGCACGCTCTTGGTGGCGAACGCGACACCGGCGCCGAGGGAGACCGGGTTGATCAGCGGCAGCCCGGCGAGACTGGTGACCAGACCGAACATCAGCACGCCGCCGTAGGAACCGCGCAACCCGGTGAAGAGTTTCTGACCGATCTTGAACCGTTCGATCTTGGGGGTGCCGACTTCGGGGATCGAGTCCACACCGGACCCGGTGAGCGGCAGATCCGGCGCCTGTCCGAACCGCGGCCCGAAACTCGTGGCGACCGCGTGCGCGATCCACGTCGCCCGGTCCGACACCCAGTGGTAGTTCGTCTCGACGGCCTCGGTGAGGTTTTCCTCCAGCCAGACCTGGAAATCCGGCCAGATCTGCACCGGGTCGCCTTCGTCGAAGGTGCGGTCGATATGCCGCACGATCACCCGCGTCCGCTCACGCAGGTCGTATTCGGCGTCGGAGGCCAGGTCGGCGATCTCGTCCGACAACAGGTTCTGCCAGCGGACGTTCTGCCGCCGCAGTTCCTCCGAGCGCCGTTGTGCCTGATGCAGCAGGGTGACCTGGTCGATCCCGCTGTCCTGCGAAACGGCGTTGAGCCGCGTTTGCAGCGTCTCGACCAGTTCGACCGCCGCCGCGCGGACGCTCACCGCGGCGGCCAGCGCTCGCGTGCGTTCGATCGGGCGCGCGGCCTGTTCCCCCACCCAGTTCAGGAGTTCCGGGAAACCGGACCGTCCATTGAGGTCTGCGTCACCGGCCTTCGCGGCGGCCTGGCGCACCGTCGCGGACACGGGGAAGACGTCGGCGACGACCCCGGTCTCCGAAAGCGCGGCACGGTTGCGCGCGGCGAGTTCCCGCCAGTCGGGGCTGACGTCGATCTTGGTCAGCGCCAGCACCAAGGCCGGGCACCAGGTCCGGATGTGCCGGGCCAGCGCGAGTTCGGCGGGCTGGAGTTCCTGCGACGCGTCGGAGACGAGGATCACCGCGTGCGCGTCGGCGAGGACGTCGAGCGTGGCCGCCGTACGCGGCGACCGGGGATCGCCGATGGCCGGGGTGTCCACCAGGACAAGGCCCGTGCCGAGCAGTTCGCGCGGCAGGCCGACCTCGACGCGGCGCAGCGAACCGGGCGGGCGGACCTCGAGTTCCTTGGCGAGGTCACCGACCGGGACGCGTTCACGGGCGTGCCCGACCAGCGTCGCGGCGGGATCGCTGGCGTAGCCGATCTCGGTGGGCACGGCGGGCGTACTCGCGTCCCCGACCGCGCAGACCGGCGCGTTCAGTAACGCGTTGAGCAGGTAACCCTTGCCCTGCTTGGGAAAACCGACCACCGCGATCCGGGTGCCCGGCGCCTGCTGGTCACGTCTGCGCCGGAGTCGTTCGGCCAGGTCGGCGCGACCATGGACGACACAGGCGTCCAAGGTCTCGTTGAGCACGTCGAGCCAGGCGGGGGCTGTCACGGGGATGCAGTGTTCCCTTAACCAAGCGCGGAATCAATGTGGCATGGGCCAACATGAGCGTGCGGGCCCCGCGACCTGCGGCGGTCGCGGGGCCCTGGCACAGAGCTGAAAAATATTCAGATCAGCCGATGTGGATGTCGTTGCCCGAGGCGATGTCGCCGCCACCGATGTGGACGTCACCGATGTTGCCGACGTTGTGGCCGATGTTGTTGCCGACCTCGGAGACCACGTCGTGGACGTCGGAGACACCCGCGTGGTTCGCGACGCTGGCGACCTCGTTGGCCACATTGCCCGCCACGCTGCCGGTGACGTCGCCGTGGTTGTTGGCGATGTCACCGTTCGCGTAGTTGTTCGCGACCTCGTGCACCTTGGTGGTGACGTCGGCGACGCCGACGTTGCCGATGACGCTGGTCAGGTCGCCGACCGTGGACAGGAAGTCCGGGGCACCGCCCGCGACACCGTCGGCGCGCGGCAGGTCGCTGGTCAGGTCGCCGACGGCCGGAACCGAGTCGACGGCCGGAACCTGAACGGCGTCCACGGCGGGGACGTCGTGGACGAGGTCGGTCGCGGTGTCGACGGCGCCGCCCGCCACGCCACCGGCCTGGCCGAGGGCCGCGGAGTCGAGGCCACGCGAAAGGTCATCGGTCAGGCCGAAGCTGCCGACGGTGTTCTGCGCGAGGGCGGTCACGCCGGCGGCGGCGTTCGACACGTCGGTCACGTCGGAGACGGCCGGGACACCCGGCAGGCTCGGGACGTCGAGCGGCAGGTCGCCGAGGCTCGGCACGCCGACGTCGGGCAGGCCCAGCTCCGGCAGACCCGGAACGGCCGGGACACCCGGGACGCCGACCTCGGGGAGGCTCGGCACGCCCGGCAGGGCGCCGGAGCCGACGGCGGGGACGTCGACCGGCAGACCGGCGGTCAGCGCGGTGAGCTGGTCGATCGCGCCCTGGACACCGTCGGCGCACTCGCCGTCGGTGCCGTTGACGGCGTTCGCGACGCCACCGAAACCGGCGAGGTTGTCGGCGGTGGAGGCCGCGGTGCCGGTCACGCCGGTGGCGGCGTCGACCGGGACGAAGTCGAGCACCAGCGGGACGACCTCGTGCACGTCGGCGGCGTTGATGTCACCGAGGCCGGCGTCGGCCAGCACCTGCTGCGGGTCGTTGGCGAACGCCGCGCGGGCCGCGGTGTCGTTCAGCAGGTTCAGCGTGAAGTCGTGCAGGGTCTGAACGGAACCCATGAAAGGACTCTCCTGTGGGGTCTGGGGCGATGAGGCGAACGCAGCGCCTGAGGGCACGGCTGCTCGCAGGTCACCGAAGCTAGCGAGGGGGCACCTCCCCGCACATCGGGGATCACTCCCGGTCGTCACTCACTCAGCCAATAGGGGATCGGTATGACATCGTTAGGGCGTTAGGGGCTTAACCGAGACGCGCCCCGTTGGGTTTAATGCCAGCTCTCACCCAGAAGGGTCAAGCCGTACGGGTGAATGGCCCTGATTAGCCCTTAGGGGCTGGTCAAGCGAAGGAGGATGCTCGTTGCCCTACGTCCTCGGCATCGATATCGCCTCGACCCGCACCACCGCCGCCACCTGCGTGCAGTCCGGCGACGGCTGGGGCACGCCGGAACCGTTGTGGCTCGGCGCGCGCGGCCCGGCCGCGGCGTCCGCGGTGTTCCTCGACGAAGACGGGTACCTGCTCACCGGTGACGCGGCGGTCGAGGCGGGCCTGTCCGCGCCCGCCCGCCTGCTGACCGGGTTCCACGAACGGGTCGGCGACGACGTCCCGGTCATCGTCGGCGGCGAACGGTTCCCCGCCGAATCCCTCAGCGCCGTCCTCGTGGACGCCGCGGTGGACCAGGCGGCCGAGCGATTCGGGGAGAAACCGCGGCACATCGTGCTCACCCATCCCGTCGGCTGGGGCTCGTTCCGCCGCGACCTGCTGCGCCGGGCGCTGGCCGAAGCAGGCTTCCCCCGCGCCGCGCTGATAGCGGCCCCCATCGCCGCGCTGCACGCGTACCTCGCCCCGCAAGGTGACGTCACCGCCGGTGTCTGCGAGTTCGGCCCGGACGGCGCGGTGGTCACGCTCGCCACCGCCGGGATCAACGGCTGGCAGCCGGTCAAGACGATCGAAGGCGTCGACCCCGGTGACGCCGTCGGCAAGGTCTTCGAACTCGCGCACTGCGCCGGGGTCCAGCCGCAAGCGCTGGCGGGCATCGTGCTCGCCGGAGAGGCTCCCCCGGTCCCAGGACGGACACCGTGCGCCCTCTTCGCTTCGAGCGACCCGGTGTCGACGGTGGCGATCGGCGCGGCCAACATCGCCGCACGACGTGACATTCCTCAACCCGGAGATGCGCGATCGAATGCCGTCGCGACCGTGGAAACCACCCTGCTGCCCAGGGTGGACGCGGTTCCGGAGCTCACCGAACGGCCGGAACGGCCCCCGGTGGACATCACCCCGTTCCCCTTGCCAGAACGCACCGGGGCGGCGAAACTGCTCAGCCGACGCAAGCCCCTCGTCGCCACGGCCGCGGTCGTGGTGCTGGCCGCGACCACCCTGCTGCTCACCCTGACCACTCGAGAAGCCACCGCGGACAAGGGACACCAAGCCCCTCCCGCTTCCAGCAGCTGCGCGCCGGCCACCCCCGGCCCCGCCACGACATCCCCCGAAGGTCGCTGTTGAACGCACTGCTCGACAAGCCCGGCATCATCCATCCGGATGCCCGGCGTCTGCTCGACGAGGTGATCGCCGCACCGGAACTGCCGGCGCGGGTCGCCGTCGTCGCCCCCGGCGGGTACGGGAAGACCCATCTGCTCGACCTGCTCGGACGCCACTACGCGAGCGCCGGAGTCGAGGCCTTGCTGATCGACGACGCCGACCAGCTCGACGACGACGAGATCGCGAAGATCAAAGCGAGAGCGGACGAAACGACCGCGCCGGTCGTGCTGGCGTTCCGCCCGACGGCGCGGACCAAAGCACTGCGCCCGCTCGCGGACTCCTTCGGCCGATCGGTGTCCTTGGGCGCGTTCGGCGTCGAGGACGTCCGGCGGCTCGTCGAGCAGGCAGGCGGTGACCCGGCCACGGCCGAAGACGTCCACGCCAGAACCGGTGGGGTGCCGAGACTCGTGCTCCGCGCGGTCACCGGCCAGCTCGCGGATTTCCGCGCCGAGCTGGAACAACTCGACGACGACGTGCACCGCTACCTGATCGCGGCCGAAGCCGGGGCAGGCCGGAATCTCGATCTCCTGGCGGCCTTGCTCAACCGCGACCGCGACGGCCTCCCCGAGATCTTCGACGGCGCCAGGGCGACCGGGCTGCTCGGCGAGGACGACGCTCTGCTGCCGATCGCCGCCGAAGCCGTCCGCGCCTGGGGATCGCCGGGCCGCCGGTTGACGGTGCTGCAGCGGCTGGTGGAACTCCAGCTGCGCGAAGGACTTCCGGTACTGGATCTCGCCCGTTCCCTGCTGGGGACGGGAAGTTCGGGCGCGAGCGCGGCGGCGGCCTTCGAGGCGGCCGCGCGTGAGGCGATGCCCGACGACACGAAACTCGCGGCGCGGTTCTACGAGGCCGCGGCCGAGGCCGGTGGGCGCGGCGCGGCGCTCACCGTCGGCTGGGCGCACGCCGCGGCACTGGCCGGGGATCTCGACACGGCGCTCCGGCTCGGCGACGGCCTGCTCGGCAACACCGACGACCCCGACGGCGTGGACGCCCGTGCGGCGGGCGCCGAAGTGGCCGGGACCGTGCTGGCGCATCGCGGCGAACTCGCGCACAGCGCGGAGCTGTATCAGTGGTCCGGCCGGGCCGGATCGAAGGCGTTCGCCGCGATCGCGTTGGTGGGCACCGGAAAACCGGAAGCCGCCCGCGGTGTACTGGAGACCCCCGAAGTCCCGACCCTGTTCGCGGGCGCCGCCTCGCGGATGGCGCGCGCGATCACCGACTCGGTCTCCGGCTGCGGCTCGGAAACCCTGTCGGCCCTGCTCGGCGCGGCGTCGATGCTGGAGTCTGCGGGGGCGCCCGCGCCGCTCCCGGACAGCCCGGCCGCGCTCGCGGCGTTGGTGGGGCTGCATTCCGGCGAACTCGCGCTGGCCGAATCGGTGCTGGCGCGCGCGGTGAGCGGACGGATCGGCGGCGACCTGCTCGCGAAACGGCACCGGCTGCTGCGCGGCTGGGTCGCGATGACCTCGGGCGACCTCAAGACGGCCGCCGAAGCCTTGATGCCGCCGGACGGTCTCGAAGCCCGCGACGAACTCTTCGCCGCCACCCTTCAGCTGGGCCTGGCGCGACGGGCGAGCGACCTTCCCGGGCTGCAACGTTCCTGGGACCGCGCGTATCAGGCGTCGATGCGCCAGCAGCCGGACCTGTATTCGTTGCTGCCACTGGGAGAACTCACCATCGCGGCCGCGCGGGCAGGCGCGAGCGCCAAACTCGCCGGACAACTGGAGCGGGCGCATACCGTGCTCGACGCCCTCGGCAACCCTCCACTGTGGACGGCGACGCTGCGCTGGCACGAACTGCACGCCGCCATCACCGTGGAAAACCACTCGCTGGCCGAAGAGCATTTGGCCGCGTTGAACGATTTCGCTTCCTGCGGCCGCTATCCGGCGGCGCTGGCCTCGGCGGCGACCGGCTGGCTCGCGGTGTTGACCGGGGACTTCGACCCCGAACCGATCACCGTGTCCGCGGCGGAACTGCACGAACTCGGGCTCTGCTGGGACGCGTCACGGCTGGCCGGGCAAGCGGCGATCCGGACCTCGGACCGGAAGGCGATGGTGCAGCTGCTCGAAGCGGCGCGGCAGTTCCAGGGCCGCGCTCCGGAACCCGTCGCGGCCACCGGATTGAGCGCGTTGAGCGAACGCGAACTGGAGGTCGCCCGTCTGGTCGTCGACGGGCTGACCTACAAACAGGCCGGGAGCAAACTGTTCATCTCCGGGAAGACCGTGGAGCACCATATGGCCCGGATCCGGGGGAAACTCGGGGCCGGGGACCGGCGGGAACTGCTGGCGATGCTGCGGGAATTGCTTCCCGCGACCGAAGACTAGCGGTCTCAACGCGGTTTGAAGGCGGCGATGGCGGCCTGCCCGCCATCGCGCCAAACGACCTCGACGGTGTCGAAGGACCGGCCGCTCAACGCCCGCAGATGCCAGTCGGCCGGTGGATGCCACTCAGCCGATGTGGCGCCGTCGAAGAGGACGGCCCGTTCCGCCACGGCCGGACCGAGCACCGGATCCGCCGCGACACCCGCCCACCAGCTCGCCCACGAGCCGTCGTCGACCGTGATCCGTTTTTCGACGTCCGCGTCCGGCATGTCGTCCACCGTGACCAGGAATCCTCCGGGACGGACGAGACCGGAGAGGTCGGCGTACACCTGAGTCAGCCGCTCGGCGGGCAGATAGTGCAACGTCATGATCGCGACCACGACGTCGTAGCCGCCCGGCGGTAACGGGTCGGTCCACGCCGGATCACGCAGATCTGCACGCACCAGCCGGACGGGGGGGCGGCAGCGTCGACCGGGCGATCGCGAGCATCACCGGATCGAAGTCGACCAGCGTGACCTCGGCCAGGGGGAAGCGTTCGATCAAGCGGGCGCTGAAGGTACCCGTACCGCCGCCGAGGTCGAGGACGCGCGGCGCCTTGGTTGCGCAGCGGGTTCGGATGAGGTCGATCATCCGGTTCATCGCTTGGTCCCGGCTCGGCTGGTACTTCGCCATGAGCCGGTCCCAGGTGTCGCCCCAGGTCGTCATAGTGACAATGATAATCGATTCACTGAAGGGGTGCCCCGCATTTAGTCCTCTAAATGCGGTCGTGGACCACCTTTCGCGGGTAGACGCCCCATGGCGGGGCGCGTAGGAACGAAGAATGGCTGAGGAGAGGTCCAGACGAGTGTTCCTGTCCACGTCCGCCGCGCTGTCGGCGGTGGCCCTCACCGGGATCCCGGCCGGTGCCGAAGAGCTGGGCGATCGGGGGCCCGGCCGCGCCATTCCACCGCAACGGCCCGACGCGGAGCTGCGGCAGATCCTGCGGGAGATCGACGAGCACCGCATCGAGGCCACCGTACGCAGGCTGGCCGCCTTCGGGACGCGGCACACGTTGTCCTCGCAGACCGATCCCGTCCGCGGTATCGGCGCCGCCCGCGACTGGATCTTCGCGGAGATGACGAAATCCGCGGAGAAGTCGGGTGGCCGGATGACGGTCGAGCTGCAGTCGTACCTCCAGCAGCCGGCGCCACCGCGGATACCGGTGGCCACCACGATCACCAACGTCGTCGCCACCCTGCGCGGATCCACCACGCCTGAACGGGTTTACGTCGTCTCGGGCCATTACGACTCACGGTGTTCCGATCCCTTGGACGCGACGAAAGACGCGCCCGGCGCCGACGACGACGCCTCCGGGGTGGCCGTCGCGATGGAGCTCGCCCGGGTTCTCGCCACGCGCCGCCCGGCCGCGACCATCGTGTTCGCCGCCGTCGCGGGCGAGGAACAGGGCCTGTTCGGCGCACGGCATCTGGCCACCACCTACAAAGCGGCCAAAATGAACGTGCAGGCGATGTTCACCAACGACATCGTCGGTTCGAGCCGGGCGGACGACGGAACGCGGGATCCCCGGACCATCCGGCTCTTCGCCGAAGGGGTGCCGACAGCGGAAACGCCGGAGCAGGCGAACATCCGCCGAGCGGTCGGCGGTGAGAACGATTCGCCCTCGCGACAGCTGGCCCGGTTCGTGCGGTCGGTCGCCGAGAACGACGCGACCGGGATGTCCGTCCGGGTGATCTACCGGCGCGACCGCTACCTGCGGGGTGGCGACCACATCCCGTTCCTGGAACAGGGCTATCCGGCCGCGCGGTTCACCGAACCGCACGAGGACTACGCGCATCAGCATCAGGACGTCCGGGTGGAGAACGGCAAGCAGTTCGGTGACCTGCCGGAGTTCTGCGACTTCCCGTTCATCGCCAGGGTCGCGCGGGTCAACGCGGCCACGATGTGGTCGCTGGCGACCGCGCCCGCCGCCCCCGACGACGTCCGGATCCGGACGAACCAGCTGACGAACGACACGGATCTGGTGTGGCGACGCGGAACCGACCCGGACCTCGACGGCTACGAGGTCGTCTGGCGGGAAACGACGGCGGCCGAATGGACTCACGCGATCGGGGTCGGCGACAAGACCGAGGCTAAAGTCGATCTGTCGAAGGACAACGTGTTCTTCGGTGTGCGCGCGGTCGGAAAGAACGGCCGCCGTTCTCCGGTGGCGTTCCCGACACCCTTGAGTTGATGCCTGATGACAGTCACGCCCGACGACCTCGACGCGGCGATAGCGAGTGTGGCCGACGGATTGCGCCAGGCGTCGGGCCGTGATTGGTCGGCGGCCACCGGCACCGGCGAACTGAACGCCTGGCGGACCGCCGAGCACCTCGGCGACTGTCTCATCTCTTACGCCGCACTGCTGATCGCCCGGCCGTCGACACCGCGTTTCGTGTGTTTCGAAGCCGTCGCCGACCAGGCGGCGACACCGTCGGAGATGCTGGAGTTCGTCACCGTCGGCGGCGGCATCCTGAGCGCCACCCTGCGCACGGCGGCCCCGGACGTCCGCGCGTATCACCCGAGCGGCCGCGCCGACCTCGAGGGTTTCGCCGGAATGGGCTGCGTCGAGGCGCTCGTCCACGGCGAGGACATGGCGCGCGGCCTCGACGTCACCCTCGATCCACCGAGGGAGGTGTGTTCCCGTGTCCTGGCGCGGATGTTCCCGGACGTGGACGCCGCCGGCCTCGATCCCTGGACCGCGTTGCTGTGGGCGACGGACCGGACGGAACTGCCAGGACGGCCGTCCCGCGCGGGCTGGCAGTGGCGGGGCGCGCCGCTGGACGACAGCGCGGCCGGTTAAGCGGGGTCGCCGCGCAGGATTGGGCCATCGCACGGTCACTGACGGCCTACGAGGAGTAGGTGGATACGGCCGATCGGCGCAACTTGGCTGGTGAAACGTTTGCCACCGCGGAATCCGGGAACTTTTCGGCTATGTCCAGATGGCGAACCACCAGCAGAAGCAACACGGCCGTACGGATCATCATCGGCGTCGGCGCGCTGTTCGCTTTCATCGAACTGCTGTACATGGTCATGGTGCTCGCAGGTGCCAACGCGGGGAACGGTTTCTTCATCTTCATCCAGTCACTGGCCGGTCCGCTGGCGTTGTTCTGGCCAGGCCTCTTCCCGGTGAGTGACCCGAATCTCGCGGTCATCCTCAACTACGGTCTGGCCGCGGCGTTCTGGGTGATCCTGGCGGGCGTCATCGCCCGTATCGCGGCCCGCTGACCCCCTGCGGCGGCGACCGGCGTCCCGTTCGGCGACACTGGACGGATGAGCGAAGGCAGACGGTTCGACCTGAACCCGCTTCCCGAGCTGTTCGGCCTGGCCGCCGCCGGGCGGGCGCTGTTGCCGAATGTGCCCCTGACCCCGGCCGCGGTGCTGAAGACCGTGACCGAACAGCTGGTCGGGCGCCGGTTGACGACCAAGGTGGACGGGCACGAGGTCGGGCTCACCCTGACCGGGCTCGACTACCAGGCCGACAGCCTCAGCCTCGCCGCCACCGGCCGGGTCGGTGACGTCCGCATTGTGGTGGAGGACGTCGACTGGCCGGACACGCCGCTCGAGCGCGTCACCGTCCTGGCGTCGAACGTCAGGCTCCGGTCGCTTCCCTCCCCGGCAGTGATCCCTGAACAGGTGAAAATGGCGATCCGGGTGGCCCCCGAGATCCTGCGGGAGCGGGTCGCCGAGGTCCGGCCGGGCATCATCGTCACCCCTGGCGAGGACGGGCACTTCCATGTCCGCTGGGAGAAACGGCCCCGCTGGGGTCATCTCGCCCTGGAGTCCACTGTGGAGGAAGACGCCGTCGTCCTCCGGCCGATGGCCGTCCACATCGGACGGCGCCGGTTCGGGCCGCCGTCCCGCCTCAAGCCGATCGTGCTCCCCCTGCCGGAACTGCCACGCGGGATCCGGCTCACCGCGGTCGAAGCGCACGACGGCCACCTCGTCCTGCAGGCTCTGGCCGACGAATGGCCGGAAAAGCTGTCCACCATCCCGCTCGGCGACCTGCTGGGCTGGGTGATGACGGCGGTGACCACGCTGACCCTGCCGAGACTCGGCGGCCGCTGACCAGCGCGCGGACCCGTCGTAGTGATTTGGGTCGTTCTGGCCAACGGTGTTTTGGTTACCTACGGCGGGTGAGCTAGGTAGCGCTGGGTCCGTGAAGGACTCCTTGAGGGACCCAGAGTCCCTCAAGGAGTCCCTCACGGACCCGAAACCCCATCACAAACCCCAGCGGCACCACCAGTCACAACAGCGGCGCGAGCAAGCCCGCAGGCCACGAGTAGGTACCTGAGAGAGGGTTCGTTCTAACGACCCAAATCACTCACGACCACCTGTACCGACGCCTCACCGGACTAGCTGTGCAGCGGGCCCTCCGCGACGCGCACCGCGGGCGCGGCCGGCGCCGCAGGAGCAGCCGAGGCACTTTCCGCCTGCGTCCCGCCGGAGGAACGCACGAGCCCGGCCGACTTCCCGCACACCTTCTTCTTCTCCTCCGAGGTCATCTTCTTGCCGACCGTCCTGGTCTGCCCCACGACACCGGGCGCCGGGCCCTCACCGCTGAAGTTCCAGACGTACCACTGGTTGTGACCCCACCGGCGCTTGTCGTACCACATGTCGTACGAGCCGCTGGCCACCCGCATCACCGGTGAGCGGTCCAGGCCCGCCCAGTAGCCGGGGTTGACCTCGATCCGGGTCTCGACGCTCTCGCTGGTCTCCCAGCCCCACTCCTGGCCCCACGTACGCTTGTACGCGACCGACCAGTCGACGAGGAACTCGAAGCCGGCGCTCACGCTGATCTCGTTCGACACCGTGTTCTTCCCGCTACGGGTGTCGCGTTTGCCGATCACCTGGGTGATCTTGTTGGCGCTGCAGTTGTACACCGTGTCCACGCGGCCCCAGTTTCCGTAGAAGTCCTGGCCGCGCTGATCGACGTGGGCGTTGCAGGTCTTGGTGGCGTGGCCGCAGTCCTTGAGCAGTTCGGCGCGTGACGGTCCGCGCGAGTACACCACCGAACTGCCGCGGTCGTTCATGTTCGACCCGTAGTTGCCGCTGTCGTTGGCGTACCACTCCTGGCTGCCGCCTTGGTATTCGGCGTGCTCGTACATCGTGATGTAGCAGTTGTTGAAGGTCTGGAACGAGGAGATCTTGTCGTTCCAGTCGCCGAGGAAGCCGATGGTCTGGTTGGTCCCCTCGACGCACGGCGACCCGGTGACGGCGACGCTCGCACCGCCGAAGTTCGCGTGTTCGTAAAGCACGCTGATCACCGTCGCGGAGGCACCGACCTTTCCGGCCTTCGCCGCGGCGAGGGACTCGCCGACACTGCCGAAGCACCGGATCACCCCGGTCGCTGTGTCGGCGACGCAATGATCACCGCGTTGTTCGGCGCTCGCTGGGGTACCACCGGCGAGGCACACCACCACCGCGGCCGCGGCGGCCGCCCAATGTCTGTACTTGCGCACGTCTGAACTCCCTGAGGAAGACGGAACACCGACCACGACCTGATCGGCGTTACGCAGTCCACCACGGGAAATCGGACGTGCCCATGCAGAAAGACCGGCAGAGTTTTTTCGCTTTCCGATGATCGGGACGCGCTAGGCCGATTCGCCGCGCTCGCGCAGGTATCGCGTGTGGTCGGTTTGCCGATGGACATCACCGGCGTAGAACCGTTCCGCGATGCGGTGCGCTTCGGTCTCCAAAAGCTCCAGTTGCGCGAGGAGTTCGTCGGAGGCGCTCGGCTCACCGGCCCGCCGTTTGGCCGCGAACCACCACGGCAGATTCAGGTAGGTCTCCACCGACAGCGGCAGATCCGTCCGTGCCAGCCGGGTGACGGCGTGCTGGACGTCCGGGTTGGCCGCCCACCGCTCCGGCCGTGACAACATGTCGTCGATGATCCCGGCGATCCGCCGGACACCGTCCACAGAGGACTCCGGCATCCGCTGCGCTCGCTCGGTCACCTTGGCCACCAGCGAATCGAGGTCCGCGCGCAGCTGCCCGGCTTCGACGACCGCGTCCACCGGCACCAGCCGGACCCGTTCGGGCGGCGCGAGCAGGGCGAACACCGCGTAGAGCCCCGCGACGACCACCGGCCACAGGCCGCCGACGACGCCGGTCAGGTACAGCGCGAGCCCGATCAGCCCGCCGACGCAGCCGGCGAGGTTCTTCGTGGAGCCGAGGTACCGGATCATTGGTACCCGCGGATTTCCTGGAACACCTTGGGCAGCACGTCACCACGCGCGTCGAACACGTTTCCGCCGGTGCGTTTCGCGACCTCGCTCAGTTCGGTGGAGTCGCCTTCGCCGAAGATCACGGTGAACACCGGGATCTGCCGCATCGCCTCCGGTAGTGCCGGGAACTTCCGCTGGAAGTCCGCGAACGTGGAGCCGCTCGCGTTCGCGCCGTCGGTCATCAGCACGATCGAGGTGAACCGGTCCGGGTCGCGGGCGGCCAGCGGACCCAGGATCTGGTACGCGCGATCCAGGCTGTCGTAGATCGCCGTACCGCCGTCCGCGTCGAGGTCTTCGGCGAAATGCTTGATCTTGTCCAAGGTGGGTTGTGGATCGCCTTCCGGGACGACGAAGGTCTCCGGGCGGCCCGGCACCGTGTCGAACGGCAGCATCGTGACCTCTTCGCGGCTGCGGAACCGCCGGTACCGCCCGGTCAGCGAACCGTCGGCGCCGGTCAGCCCGGTGAGCGCGGTCCGCAGCGCCTCGATCCGGTCTCCCGCCATGGAGCCGGAGGTGTCGAGCACGTACAGCGTCCGCGAGGGTCGCCGGATCTTGTCGAAGTAGGCGCCCAGCAACGCGTCGACCGCTTGCTGCGTCGCGGGGAACGGCAGCTCGACGAGGTCCTTCTGCACAAACTGCTGCCCCAGTTGGACGCCCGGGACGACCGGGCGGCGCTGCGTGGTCTCCATGATCTTGCGCTGCGTGTCCGGGGTGCGCAGCCGTTCGGCCAGTTTGCGGTGCGCGTCGCGCGCGTCGGAATTCGCGCTCTGCAACAAAGTCAGCGGGTAGTCCGCGGTGACGACGCCGTCGGAGGGGTACACCAGCGTCAGCGGTTCGGGGAGCTTCCCGCTCGCGTTCATCGACAGCAGGACGGACTCGTAGTTGATCAGGCCGTCGACCTTCTTGCCGGGATCCTGACCGGTCGCACGCCGTTGGTAGGCCTCGGAAAGCCAGCCGGACGAGCCCGCCGACATCGCCTGCGCGCTGAAGAACTCGGTCAGTTTCGGGGTGACGGAAGCGATCTGCTGGGCGTCGATGGCGTTGCCCGCGCCCGCGAGCGCCGAGGCCACCCCGACCAGGGCCGAGAACCCGGAGTTCGACGCCGACGGATCGGTCATGCCGTAGGAAAAGGCCTTCTTCCCGGCCTGCTCGGCGATTTCTCCCCAGCCCACCGGCCGCCCTGCCCAGCCGAGCCGCTGCGCCGCCGACGTGGACAGCCCGAGCACCACCGGCGAACTCATGATCTTCGCCTGCTCGCCCAACCGTTTCGCGGCTTCGGGAACAGCCGCGGGATAGCGGTTCGACGAGAACCAGACGGCGTCGTACTGGCCGTCCGCCTTCCCGCTCGCGAGCGATTCGGTGCCCTCCAGCGTCCCGGCGAACTGGAACTTGACCTTGACCCCGGTGGCCGCCGCTTCCTGCTCCAGCAGCGGCCGCATATCCGCCAGTTCGCTGCCCGCGAGCACCCGCAGCGTACCGGCTTCGGCCTCCCCGAGTCCGTGCGTCCCGTCTTCACTCGAAGCACAGGAAACCAGCGACAGCGCGCAAACAGCGCTGATCGCCGTGACCGCCCAGCGTTTCACGATGCCCCCTCGGCCGTCGCCGTCTCGTGAGACCGGCGCAGATGGTCTTCGGCACGCCGGATCTCCCCGGACAACGCCTCCACGGTCGCCGCCATCGTCGAGACGGCCCCCGCCTTGAACTCGTCGATCGCGTCGATACTGCGGTAGATCCGCTCGAACGACTCGCGGATCGTCGCCACCGCCACCGCCGGATCGCTGCCCGCGCGCTGGATCTCGGCGCTCCGCAGTTCCAGCAGTTCGGCGTTGGCCCTGATCAGTCCGTCGGTGGTGGCCTGCACGGCCTGGACCTCGTCGAGGACATCGCGCTGCCCGGCGAGCGCGCCGCTCACCAGCAGGGCGATCCGCAGCGCCGCGACCGTGGTCGACACCGCCCGTTCGATCCCCCGGATCAGCTCGTCGTTGTTGCGCCGCACCAGATCCAGCGCCAGATAGCCCTGCGCGCTCACCGCCAGCTGGGTCAGCAGGTCCTGATGCCGCAGCCGGATCGGATGCAGCGCGTCGGCCCGCAGTGCTTTCGCCCGCGCTGGATCGGTCAGATCGAAGATCTCCGCCTGCCGCTCGACCGCCGCGTCCACCGCCTCGGCGAACGCGGCCGCCTCCGACAGCTTGCCGAGCGTCTTCCACAGCCGCTCCCGCTCACCCTTGAGCGCGGCGTTGTCGCGGCGGAGGACGTCTTGGCGCGCTCGCAGGTCCAGTACCAGCGCGTTCACCGGCTCGTTGGCGGCGCGATAGCGATCCAGTGCCTTCTTCGCGCTGCCCGCGACCGGGATCAGCCCCATCAGTTTCCGGCCGGTGATCGGCAGTTTCGCGGGATCGATCTCCGCGACGGCCCGCCGCAGCCCGGCCAGACTCACTGTCGCCTGCTGTTGTGGCGACCCGATTTCCGCCAGCGCCCGCGTCGAGCGATCCAGCAGCGCGCCCGCGACGGTCGCCGCCGCGCGCATGTCGGCCTCCCCGACCGCGAGCAGTTCGTCCAGGACACGGGTGAACTCCGGCGATCGGACGTCGAGCGCTTCGAGCCGCCGCGCGAAACCCTCCGCGCGTTTCGCGACCTCGGCGTGGACCTCCGGGCCGAGGGTGACCAGGCCGGCGGCCCGCTCGGCCGGGATCGCCTCCACCGGTTCGGGTGGAGTGAGCGTGAAATCGTCCATCAGTACTGCTTCTTCACGGCGTCGAGCAGACGCTCCAGGGTTTCGAACGACGGCGGCTCGACGGCGTCCACCAGATCGGCGGGCACCGGGGCCTTCGCCGCGGCGACGACGTCGGCGAACAGGCGGGGGTCACCGGTGCGGAACCCGAAGGTGGCGGCGAGTTTCCCCAGTTCCGGATCGGTCGCCAGCAGCCTGCCGACCTGGTCGCCGTTCGGTTTGAGCGGGACGAGCGTGTGCTTCGAGTACACCGTCGGCGCGGTGTAGAGCAGGCGCATGTCCTGCCTGATCGAGCCGTCGCCGCGCACCAGCCTGTCGACGAACTGCGACTCGTAGATGAGCGCCAGCGGCGTCTTGCCCATGCCCGCGGCGAGGTAGTCCTCGAACGGCCCTTCGGTGCTGTTCTGGGTGTATCCCTGGTCGATGAACAGCTTCGACACCCCAGGCAGCACCTTCGCCTCGGCCTCCGGCGTGTTGACGACGTTGTTCCCGTTGGCGACGAAGGAAACGATCGACAGGTACATCGCCGCCGAGTTCGACTCACGCGGGTCCGTGGTGGTGACCAGGACGTTCTTGCGCGCCGGGAAGGCGGTGTTGCCGGGCAGCTGGTCCCAGCGCGTGCCCTTCTGCGTGAGTTCGAGGTACTTCGCGACGTCGAGGACCTGGTAGTCCCCGGCGCCCTTGCGCACGATCCCGTTGGCGGCCAGCAGGTTCACGATCGGTTCGAAGGTCGCGATCGCCATCGGCGACTGGAACGGCGTGTGCACGCCGGTCACCTGGTGATCGCGCTGGATCCGTTGCGCGGCGGGCGACGAGGACGGGAACGCGAACTCGTACTTCCCGAGGTCCATGCTCGCGATCTGCCGCGAACCGGCGGTGTCGACCTCGACCTTCAACCCGTGCCTGGCGAACGCGTCCGCCACCCGCTTGTCGGAGAAGAACGCGAGTTTCTCCGAACCGATGACCCCGCGCACCGTGGTCAGATCGGTTCCCTGCGCGGTGTTCTCGTCACCGCCCCGGCCCCAGACGATCACGGCGACCACGGCCAGCAGCAGCACCACGGCCAGGCCGATCGACAGACGGCGTTTCACCGACCCACCCCCTCGTTCACAGGCCTGATCCTTCAGCCCGTTCACCTCTTTTGACGCGCGGGCGAGCCATTTCGAAATGAACGATCGATGAACGGAAGACGTCGTCAGTTTTTGGCGAAACGTTGGGGTAGAAGGAAAATCAGATCACGGACTGCTCCGAAAGGGGCAGGCAGACGGTGAACCGCGTGTTTCCCGGTTCCGAGTCGACGCGGAGATCGCCCTGATGCCGTTCGACGATGATGCGCCACGAGATGTCCAGACCGAGGCCGGTCCCCTGCCCCACCGGTTTGGTGGTGAAGAACGGTTCGAAGATCCGCTGCCGGATCTCCGCCGGGATCCCCGGGCCGGTGTCGCCGATCTCGACGTGCACGTGATCGTTCACCCGGGACGTCCGCAGCGTCAGCGTGCCCTCGGCACCTATCGCGCCGAGTGCGTTGTCGACGACGTTCGTCCACACCTGGTTCAGTTCGCCCGCGTAGGCCGGGATCCTCGGCACCGTGTGGTCGTACTCCTTCACCACCCGGATGCCCGGCCCGATCTTCCCGGCGAGCATGACGAGGGTGGAGTCGAGCCCTTCGTGGACGTCGATCCACTGATGTGGCGCGCGATCCATCTGGGAGTACTGCTTGGCCTTGCCGACCAGTACCGAGATCCGCGTCGTCGAGTCCTCGATCTCGCCCATCAGCATCTCGGTTTCGAGCGCGTACGCCAGCCAGCGGACGGCGCCGTCGAGGAAGGTCTCCCCCACCGATTCCAGCAAGCGATCGAGATCGGGCACGGTCAGCCCGGCGCGGACGTAGATGTCGGCGAGATCCCAGCCCTGGTCGATGCCGTGCTCGTCGAACCAGTCGCCGATCTCGTCCTCGCGGTCGGCCTGCTGCATCGCCGTCAGCCTCGGCGCCGAAGAGACCTGTTTGACCAGCTGCTCCTGGATGTCGAGCAACTGCTCCAGCAGCGCCGGGTCGACGCTCTTCTTCGCCAGCATCGCGAGCTTGTGCCGCATCCCGGCGACGCGCTCCCGCAACGACGCCGTCGCGCGCACGGCGGCCGCGGCCGGGTTGTTGAGTTCGTGCGTGAGCCCGGCGGACAGCTCGCCGAGCGCGAGCAGTCGTCGCCGTGAACCGATCACGGTGTCGCTGTTGCGCCAGCCGAGGTACATCCCCTCCAGCAGATGCGTCGCCATCGGGAACCAGCGGCGGAACTCGGTGGCGAACTCGGCCGCGGGCAGGGTCAGGAAGGTGAGGTCGCTGACCGCGTGCACCGAAGCGCCGTAGGTGTGTTCGGTCTCCTGATGCACGAAGAACTGCGTCGCGCCGCAGTACGCGCCGCGCTGGTCGGAGCGGACCACCTCGACCTCGGTGCCGCCGACGAGCCGCGTGATCCGCAGCGCGCCGGACAACAGGAGATAGAAGCAGGTGGCAGGCTCACCCTCGCGGATGATCGTCTCGCCGCCGGTGTACCGCTCCAGCACGGCGTGCTCGTCGATCCAGTCGAGCTGTTCCTCGCTGAGATGCTCGAAGAGGAAGAGCCCGCGCAGTTCTTCCCTGGGCAGAACGCTCACTGTTCCTCCAAGTAGCGATGAACCAGGGTGACCGCCATGGCGCCTTCGCCGACGGCCGAGGCGACGCGTTTCACCGACGCCGCACGGACGTCACCGGCCACGAACACACCGGGGATGGACGACTCCAGGTAGTGCGGGTCGCGCTCCAGCGGCCAGCCGGGCGGCTGGGCGCCGTCGGTCAGCAGATCGGGTCCGGTCCGGACGAAACCGTGGTCGTCCCGCAGGATTTCCGTGCCCAGCCAGTCGGTGCGCGGCGCGGCGCCGATGAAGATGAACAGATGCCCGGTGGGCACGGTCTCGGTGGTGGCACCGTTCTCGCACAGGGTCAGCTGTTCGAGGTGGTCGTCGCCGTGTGCCTCGACCACAGTGGTCCGCGTGCGGACATGGATGTTCTCGATCCCGGCGATCTGCTCGATCAGGTAGTGCGACATCGACGCTTCGAGCGACTGGCCGCGGACGAGGATGGTGACCTCGGCGGCGTGTTTGGAGAAGAACACCGCCGCCTGGCCCGCCGAGTTCGCGCCGCCGACGATGTAGACGTGCTCGCCTTTGCATTCGGGCGCTTCCGTGGCGGCGGAACCGTAGTAGACGCCGCGGCCGGTGAGTTCGGCGATGCCCGTGGCCTCCAGCGCGCGGTAGGTGACGCCGCTGGCCAGGACCACCGCGTGCGCGGCGATCTCGGTCCCGTCGCCGAACATGACCACGCGCGCCGAACCGCGCGCCTCCAAACCGACGACGTCGCGAGCGGTGAGCACCTCGGCGCCGAACTTCAGCGCCTGACGCCGCGCGCGGTCGGTGAGCTGCGCACCGGAGACGCCGTCGGGGAAGCCGAGGTAGTTCTCGATCCGGGAGCTGGTGCCCGCCTGCCCGCCGGTGGCCTTGCGCTCGACGATGACCGTGCGCAGCCCCTCCGACGCGCCGTACACGGCCGCCCCGAGCCCGGCCGGTCCGCCGCCGATCACGATCAGGTCGTAGAACTCCTGCGCGGGCCGCGTGGAGAGGCCGACGGCGTCGGCGAGTTCCGGCCCGGACGGCTGGCGCAGCACCGAGCCGTCCGGCGTGACCAGCACCGGGATGTCCTGCGGTGCGGCGTCCGCGGCCTCCAGGATCCGGCGGCCCTCGTCGTCGTCGACCGAGTACCAGCGATACGGCACGGCGTTGCGCGCCAGGAAGTCGCGCAGGTGGAACGACGGCGACGAGTACCGGTGGCCGATGAGCTTGATCTGATCGACCGGCCGCTCCCCCACCGCGCGCCAGGTCTCCACCAGCGCGTCGATGACCGGGTAGAGCTTCTCCTCCGGCGGATCCCACGGCTTGAGCAGGTAGTGGTCGACGTCGACGACGTTGATCGCCTGGATCGCGGCGTCGGTGTCGGCGTAGGCGGTCAGCAGCGCGCGGCGGGCGTTCGGGAACAGGTCCATCGCCTTCTCGAGGAAGACGATGCCGTCCATCTGCGGCATCCGGTAGTCGGCGAGGATCGCCGCCACCGCGTCGCCGCGCAGCTTGATCTCGCGCAACGCCTCAAGGGCGTCGGCACCGGAATCGGCCCGGATGATCCGGTAGTCCTTCCCGTACCGTTTGCGCAGGTCGCGGGCGACCGAACGGGATACGGCGGGATCGTCGTCGACGGTCAACAGGATCGGCTGGCTCACCGGATCAGCCTAAGCCCTATTACGTTCGGGCCGTGCTGACCGAAGCCGAAGAAGTGATCCACGCCCGTACCGCCATCGCGTGTGAGGCGGCCACGGCCGCCGGACTCGCCGGTCGCTTCACCGCCTGGTGCGAAGACGGGCTGCTGGTCGTGCTGGGACGGCGACCCGCCGACGCTGGTGCTGCCACCGGGCCTGCTCCCCCACGGCACCGGTCTCGTGCCCGCCGGTGACCGTCCGATCGCGATCCTTCCGATCGCCGGATTCGCGACCGAGGACACGGACGTCGAAGACGCGTCCGACATCGACGTCTTCCTCCGGATCCTGCTCGAAGGGTACGAAAGCGGCGACACGGTGAGGTCGCTCATCGCCGCCGAGCACGCCGATCCGCGGATCCGGCGGTCGCTGCTGGTCGAAGACGGGGTGCCGATCTCCGCCGCGGCCCTGAGCGCGCACGGTCAAGGCGTCGTCCTCGGCGGGTCCGCCACGCCACGGGCGCACCGCGGCAAAGGGGCTCAAGCTCGGCTGCTCCTCCACGGCCTGACCGTGGCCGCTCGCGAAGGTCGCCGCTTCGCCGTCGCGACAGCGGTTGAAGGCTCGTCGAGCCTGTCGAATCTGCGCCGGGCCGGAGCACAGGTCCATCTCCGGCAGGCTTTCAGGCCCGGGTGAGTTTCCGCAGCCGGAAGGCCAGCACGAGCAGGATCACGCCGTAGATCAAGGCGTAGATCCCGACCAGCAGCGCGATCCCGTACGCGCCCGCGATCGGGTTGAACACGATCACGATGCCCGCGATCAGCGAGATCGCACCCGCCGCGATGAGGAAGGCCTCGCCCTCGATCTGCTTGCGCAGCCGGATCGCGGCGACGATCTCGACGATGCCGGTGAAGATCGCCCAGAAGCCGACGAGCAGGGCGAGCACCAGCACCGTGATCCCCGGCCAGAGCAGGACCAGCACACCGGCGACGATGCCGAGTACACCCAGCACCCCGTAGGCGGCACGGTGGGCGGCGTCGCCCGGCCGGAAGGCCTGCATCACGCCGCCGATGCCGTCGAAGATCGCGTAGATGCCGTAGATGATCGCCAGCGCCAAGACGGTCGTGCCCGGCCAGATCAGCGCGAGCACTCCGAACAGGACGGCGAAGACCCCGCGGACGGCGGCGAGCGGCCAGGCCAGGCGGGGTTCGATGGCGGTGAAACCGACGAGAGGCATGTCCCGAGTATCGAAGCGCCGGAGAGCGTCCGCGCGGCACACCACCCGTTCGGGGGCCGGTGCGCGCCGCGACCGCCATCACGGCGCGCACCGGGGCTCAGGGATACGCGACGAGGTTCGCCACGTTCGTGCCCGAATCGGACGGTCCACCCCGGTCGTTGATGACCCGGTTGATCGTTCCGTTCCCGCCGAGCGAAACGGTGACCATGCTGCGGAACCGGACGTTCGGGGTGTTCGGCACTTCGATGGCGCGATCGGCGACCACGCTCGGATTCACGTTGAAGAAGCAGTAACTGCCGAGCCCGTACGCCTGATGGTCCGTCACGGAGTTCGCCACCTTGTAAGCCGCGTAACCCCGCGTCGACCCGTTCATCCAGGCGGCCTGATTCGGTGGGTCGTAAGGCATTTCGTTCTGGTAGAAGTACGTCCTGCCGCGGTTTCCGTTCCAGATCGTCTGGTATTTCTGGTAATGCTCGACGAACAGGCCGTACATCGTGACGTCGTCGCCGTTGACGGTCAGGCCGGTGTCGGCGGTGTTGGTGCCCCATCCGACCCCGCTGCCGTGATCGGCGCGCCAGATCCACAGGTGGTCGCCGATGACGTCGTCACTGTTGACCACCAAGCTGTTCGTGGCCTTGCCGACGCCCGCCCCGCCGACGCGGAAGAACACGTCGTGCAACGAAATCGGGTTGGCCGCGTGGTCCTGCGCGGAGCCGGCCGGGCCGACCTCCATCAGCGTGTTCGAATTCGTGGTGCCCGCGTCGATCAGCACGCCTGCCACCTTGACGCCGTCGACGTCGGCCACCGTCAGCGCGGTGATGCCGTTGTCCGGGATCAGCGTCGCCAGCCCGAGGCCGAGCACGACGGTGTCCGGCCTGGTCACGCGAAGCGTCTCGTTGAGGTGGTAGACGCCCGGCGTGATCAGGAGATCTTTCCCCTCGGCGAGGGCCGCGTTGAGCTGCGACGCCGTCGTGCCGGGCTTCGCGATGAAGAACCGGCTGATCGGCAGCGCCGTCCCCGGCTGGCTGGCGCCCCACGTGACGCCCGACGCGTTGGTGCGCGTGGAAGGCACGAAGACCTGGTACGCGCCCGCGTTGTCGACATGGAGGAAAGGCTTCTCCCGCACGACCGGCGTCGTGTTCACCGTGGTGTACGGCGGATTCGGGAAACCGGTCGACGGCGCGCCGGTGACGCCGGCGAACACCATGTTCCAGTTGGACCCGCTCCAGCCGCCGAACTGCGAGTTGCGCGAGATCCACTGCTGCTGCGAACCGGAACGGACCTGGCCGTCCACCTTGACGTCGGACATCCAGCCGCCGCTGGACCAGCCGCCGTCGTCGAGCTGCAGATTGCCGCGGACGTGCATGCGCCGATAGGGCGCGGCCTGCGAAACGGCCCAGCGGTCGGTGCCGCCGTTCGGGTTGACGGAGAGGTTTTCCGCGCCACGCCAGAAGTTCTGTGTCGCGTTGCCCTGGAACCAGTCGGCCTCGGCGTGCACCGCGCCGTTGATCGTCACGTTGTCCGGCGAGAGCCCGAGCCCGAGCACCTGCGTGTAGAACCCGACGTTGACGTCGACGTTGTACGAGCCCGGTTTGAACAGCAACGCCTTACGATTCGAGCCGAACTGGTTGGTCTCCTGCTGCGAGAACACGCTGTTGACCTGGGATTGGATCGCCGACTGCGACATACCGGGGTCGAAGACGAGCACGTTCGGCCCGAGATCGGGGTCGGCGGTGCCGGTGACCGGAGTGAGCCGGAACGACTGCGCCCCGCTGCCGTTGCACGCGTACTGCTGCAGCTGCGCGCTGTCCGCGGTCGACGCTCCGGGGATGTCGAGGCACCTTCCGCTGTTGCGGCTGACGAAGTGATACGTGCCACCGGATTCCTCGACCGGCTGCCACTGCTGGTTGGCGCCGCCGCCGTAGGTCCACAAGTGGATCAACCCGCCGTCGGCGGTCGACACGTCGGCGACGTCCCACACCCGCGCCGGGTCGTTGCGCGTGTTCACCCGATAGAAGCCGCCGGAGGTCGGCTGGAACTGCCACTGCTGGGAGAAGGTCTGGTTGCACGCGTACTGCTGGACGACCGTCCCGTTCGCCGTCCCGGCGGCGCGCGCGTCCACACATTTCCCGCTACCGGTCGTCACCGTGTACCAAGTGTCGGCCACGATGGCCGCCTGAGCCGCCGGAGCCACCACTATCAGTGCTCCGACCAGGGAAAACAAGGCTAACAGAGCTGCTCTGGCCCTCATCAGGACCTCCTCCGCGTCATTCGGGCAGGGCGAGCTGAGGTGGAGCCCAGTGGAGACGCGGCGTAGCGGGCGGGGACCTCGGCGTCACGATGGTCGAAAACGTAACGGCGGTCACACGCGGAGTCAATACACGTCTAAAAATAAGGTTAAAAGATGCAGGTCAGAGTGTTTTGCTGGACCCGCGACCGCTCAGGGTGACCCCCGCGTGAACGGCCTCCGCGGGCGGTGTAATGTATGGACACACGAGATGCGGAGTTCAACTTCGCTCCGGGGCTATGGCGCAGCTGGTAGCGCACCTCACTGGCAGTGAGGGGGTCAGGGGTTCGAGTCCCCTTAGCTCCACAGTGACGAAACACCGCCCGCCTGGCAATTTAGCCGAGGTAGGGCGGTTTTTTCGTTCCGGCTCACTTTGAGAATTGGCCTGACGAACTTCAGTTACTGTTCAGTAGGTGGAGCAAATCTGGAGCACGCCGTCCCACCCATGCCAACTGGGGTCACATCGTCTGCTCCAGCTATGTAACCCGACCGGGTGGTCTACCCATGACCCCGCAGCCGTACGAACCCGTCAACGCCGATAAGTTGCAGATTCCCTCGGATTAAAAGTCCTCAACTTGGCTATATCGGCTAGTGCCGAAGAGTGTCGGACTCTGTCGATTCGCGCAGGTCAGCGCAACGTTAGGCCTGCGTCGAGTGTCGCGTCGTACTAAGCCGCATCAGGCTCTACTTCGGCAACGGAGCCCAATCGGAGACGGCGTAGGTCCCGGCGAAGCATCCGACCGCGGCCGTGACCCACATTCCAGATATTCGTCAACGCCTGCGGTGACGTGACGGGACAGACCGAGCTGAAAACGATATGTCACCAGTGGACAGAACCGCCCATCGCGAGGAAGGCGAGATAGCCCGAGCAGACTGAGCAGGTCAGGCCCGCAAGGCAGCACCCGCATCGGCCCGAGAACTCGACCTACGGTCCCCCTGCGTGTCAGCACATCCACTTCCACCTCACCCCCACTCGGCGGAACCCTCCTCAAAGAACTGACCAACACCAAGGGCCCAGGCGACAGCTTCGCCTTGACAGGGAGAGCCGCTAGGCGCCCTCTCCCTGTCGGCGATTACCCCATCCCTCAAAGAGAGCCGACGCCAGCCAATGACGCCTTTCGAAGGCCATATGCTCCGCTGTAACGCCGCAACCGCCATCCGAAGGACGCTGCGGATTCGCTCCTCGCGCGAGCAAGTAAGCTGTGACATCCACATGTAGCGGCTCACCCGACTGCGTGTGGCTATCGATCTCAACATCAATGGCATGGTGCAACAGCGTGAGTCCTCCATGCTCTTCATTGATGTCAGCGCCGGCATCAAGTAGTTCGCAAAGCAGCGGAAGATCGCCCATCTCAACAGCCTGATGAGCAGGACCGAGGTCAGTCACTATTTATCCTCCGGTTGTTACCTTCAGTTCCCGCCTTCGTGGAGCGTCAGTAGCACTGCGGTGGAAGAGCCGGGACCGTCGTGAGGCCGCTGGCAGCCTCCGACCGGGCGGTACCGACTACTGGCGAAGCTGGGCAGGGGGCGTCATGGGGTGTGCTGCTGGCGAGCGGTCCCGACGGGAGGCTGGTTGCGCTGAAACAGGTGCTTGCTCCCCTGAGCCAGGACTGGGTATCCGTTCTCGCTTTCGACTCGAGGTCGCGGCTTCCCGGAGGGCCTCAGGCCCTTACACCGCCGCCGTTGTCGACGCCGACCCAACGCGAACCACCCCGTGGCTGGCATCGTGTTCACCCCGGGCCTGCCCTCCAGGACGCGGTCGACACCGCCGGGCCTCAGCCATAGAGGCAGCACTGCGCCCAGCCGCGGGACTTGCGCAATCGGAAAACGGCGCGACTGGGTCGACACAGCTTTATAGCCATCAGCTAGCTTTCCTGGTTTGAGCATCTGCACCAGACTATCGTCGCTTCTCCATGACCACAGGCCATGGAGAAGGCTCAGCGAGCGATGATTGACATGATCAGGCGCGCCACGGGTCCACCTCACGAAGAACAGGCCCCAACAGTTCTCGAAGCTCAGCACCGGGTTGACCAGGATCCGGGATCATCTCGACACCGCTCACAGTGATCAGCCCGCGGACCTCCTCTGGCCCCCGCCTGAACTCCTCTTCGAGCCAACCAACCACCGATCTGCAGACTTCGGGGTGAGAGGTGCGATGCTCCACCAACCATCGGACAACGTCGGCCATCACGAGATGCGGCAGCACCTCACCCTCATTGTCAATGAGATGCTCTTCAAGAATAGGGACCAATTGCCGATGGGTATCGATGAGTGCACCGATGGCCGCAATGGCGTAGGCGCTCATCGGCCACCTTGCAGGACCGACGAGAGTTCATCGGCAAGACTCTGCGCGACAACCCGGTCGTGGTAGTCCGCGTTCTGGTTGCGGCGCAGCCAGTTATTGAGGCCTCGAAGTGTTTCTCGGCCCTTGATCGTGTGCATTCGCCCGCCTGTCGGTACACCAGTGACGATCTCATTGCGGATCGCCTCCATCGTCGTGCCGTTACCAACCCGGTTTGGATTGGTCGTGCCCTTGTAGAGATTATTTATCAGATTTTGCAGTTTTGTGCTGCCAACCTGAGGCGTGGCCAATACGCCATCAACCGCTTCGTCAGCAACAGATGCCGGAGTGCCTGTACCTACCGCCGCCCTTCCACCTGCCGCTGCCGCTGCACCAGCGCCGACCGCGACCGGCACAGCACCGCCGGCCTCGACGGCTGCGGCTTTGGACGCAGTGGCCCACACGCCGACTTCATAAGCAGCCTTACCAGCCTTCCCCCATGGGAAGAAGAACAGGGCGGCTTGAAGGGTTTCTTCCCAGCCGGGTGGGCTGGGGTCACAGCTGCGGACGTCGGGGAACTCGGAGCAGAACGCGAACCCGAACTGGGCGAAGTCCGCAGGCGGCTGCGCAACCGGCAGGTGTTTCCACGTGGCGTACTGGGTCTGCCAGGTAGCCCGTCGCTGCTTCGGCGACATCTTCGGCGTGTCCTTGCCGAAGGATGTCGGGTAGTCATGCTTCGTGTCCTTGGGCGACGGCGGCGGCGCCACCGGCGGCGTCCACGCTCCACTGCTCCCACCACAGTTGAGGTCGCACTCCGGGAGACCGGCTGTGGGTCTGGACCCACCAGCTGGTGGGTCCAGACCCATACCGGGCGGATCTTGGTCTTCGTAGCGTCATGGCCATGACGAATTCAAGGAACCAGGAAGTGGCGGCCGAGGGTGATGTCCGGCAGTCCTTCGACCAGGTGCGCAAATGTGTCCTGCTCTTCGGTGTGGTCAGTGCGATCGTCCTGGCGACCGTGGCCGCGGTCGCGCTGACCGGGGGCTCGGTGAACACGTTCATGTGGGTCCGGGCTGTCATCCTGCTGCTCGCAGCTCCGTTGCTGCACCGGTTTGCCGTGCAGGCGGCGCGGGAGGAGCGCAAAAGCCTGGAGCGCCTGCGCGTGGTGAGCACGATCCTGCCGATCGCGATCGTCGGGGTGGACCTGATCCCGGGGGTCTGTCCCCCGTGGTACACGGTGATGCAGGCCGTGTCAGCGGTGCCGCTGGTCGCCGTCGCGGTGATCACCCGGCGTCGTGTCGTGCGGGCTGTCCGGTGAGAATCGACCATGGACGGCGAGGAGGACGGCGAATGGGACGGCTGGGTGCGTGGCTGAGCACGGTGGGCGGCGGATTCGTCAAGTCGGTGCTGCTCGCCGCCTCGGCCCTGCTCCTCCCCGCGCTGTCGTTGGTGCCCGCTGTGGTCTCCGCGCTGTCGGGTTCAGCCTGGTCGTGGACCAACCCGTGGTCGTGGGTGGGCCTGCTGTCGATCTTTCTCCCGCTCGCCCTGGTGTGCGCGCGGTGGCTCGGCACGCTGTTCCGCCGCCTCGCGGGCCGGTGGTGCGGTCTTGTGCTCCAGAACGGCTACCGGCTGCCCGAAACCGCTCCGGAACCGGTGCTGCTGTCCACCGGATACTGGTGGAACGGCCACTCCTACGAGCGCACTCGCCGCGACGCCGAGCTTGATCAGCACTGGCGACGGCGGATGGGTGATCCGGCGTACCGGCGGGACGTGCGATGGGTGCTGCTCGCGGCCGTCACCGTCGGGCCGGTGTGCGCGGTGCCGTCGATCGCACTGACCGGCGCGGTGGTCGCCTTCGTTCACGCATCGCCGACCTCCGTCCTGGCCGGGCTTCCGCTCGTCGTGGTGGCCGTGGCCGGCGCGCCGTTCGCCTGGCGAATCCTCGGGCCGCTCGGGCAACGGTGGCTAGGACCGCCCGACGGCGGCGTGACCGCCGAGCGGGTGCGGGAGTTGGAGCTGCAGCGCGCGGACCTGACCACGGCGCAGGCCGCGGAGATCCGCCGCATCGAGCGCGACCTGCACGACGGCGCGCAGGCTCGGCTGGTCGCGGTGGGACTGTCCCTGGCCACCGCGGAGCGGCTGATGGACGAGGAACCGGAACGGGCCAAAGAGCTCCTGCGCGAAGCACGCAAGGGCACCTCGGCCTCGCTGGCCGAGCTGCGCGAGCTCGTGCGCGGCGTCAGCCCTCCCGTGCTCGTCGAGCGGGGCGTGGCCGAGGCGATCCGCGCCCTCGCCCTCGACAGCCCGGTCGACGTGCGGGTCGACGCACCCGGACGGCTGCGGTTGGAGGTCCCGATCGAGGCCGCGGTCTACTTCGCCGTCGCCGAGCTGCTGGCCAACGCGGCCAAACATACGCCCGCCGCACAGGTGCGCGTGCGGATCCGCCCACGTGGCACCGCCGTCGAAGTAGACGTCGAGGACGACGGCCCCGGCGGCGCCGAGGTGGTGCCCGGCGGCGGGCTCGACGGTGTCCGCAGGCGCCTGGCCGCCTTCGACGGCACACTCACCGTGGTCAGCCCAGCGGGCGGCCCGACCCAGATGAGAATGGTGGTGCCATGCGCGTCGTCGTAGCCGAGGACCTCTACCTGCTCCGCGACGGCATCGTCCGGCTGCTGGAGGCCTACGGTCACGAAATCGTGGCCACGGCCACCACCGGCCCCGAAACACTGCAAGCCCTGCTCACCCAGCGGCCGGACATCGCGATCGTCGACGTCCGGATGCCACCGACGAACACCGACGAGGGCCTCACCGCCGCGCTCACCGCGCGTGCGCGGATCCCGGGACTCCCGGTGCTCATCCTCTCCCAGCACGTGGAGCAGCTCTACGCCCGCGAACTCCTCGCCGACCAGGCCGGCGGGGTCGGGTATCTGTTGAAGGACAGCGTGTTCGAGGCCGAGCAGTTCCTCGACGCACTGGAGAGGGTCGCCGCCGGGGGCACCGCGCTCGATCCCGCCGTGGTGTCCAAGCTGTTCGGCCGACCGGCCGCGGCCTCGCGGCTGGCCGAGCTCACCGAGCGGGAACGGTCCGTGCTCGCCCTCATGGCCGAAGGGCTCTCCAACGCCGCCATCGCCGGCCGACTGTTCCTCAGCGAGAGCGCGATCAGCAAGTACACGACCACCACCTTCGACAAACTCGGCATCCACGACGACGGCACGGCCAACCGGCGCGTCCTCGCCGTCCTGGTCTACCTCGGCGACAGCCAGCACTGACCGCCCCGCACCGCCGGTAGTACGACGGCGCTTAACCACGTGAGTGACCAGTTCGTGGATCACTGTGCGCGTAACCCGGAAATCAGCACACCGGTGAAATCGGAGACGAAACAGAGCCCAATAAAACCGAACTTAAAACGAAAACACTCACATAACCCACGAGTGCGCCGGGTCGACGGTAATGTTGATCTTGAGCCGCCAACGGGACTCGAACCCCTGATCCTCTGTTTACGAGTCCGCAGCCACTTGAGGCCATGCCGACCCTATCGAGTCCGGGTAACCATCGGGAGCGCCAATGACTTGTTCGCCGAGCACATGAACTTCGAAACGCCCGAGGTCATACCCTCCGGCGTCCCAGGCCATACCGCTGGTCTCGACACGCCACTCACGCCCACTCGAACGCTCCCGCAACAACCAGCCCAAGCCCGACCACTCCATTCGTCAACCCCCAGTGCGACCGATCACGAAAGACCGATACTCACGACTAGCGACACCGAGCACACCGCCAAGCGCGCTGTGCTGATCGATGCCGACAACACGCGGCCCTCAATCACCGAAGCACTACTCGCCGAGATCGCCACGGCGACAGAAATTCTGCTCCTGCGCTGACCAGTCGGGCGTGAAGTTCGCCCCAGCGTGCTGGGGCAAGGCCGACCAAGCACCGTCCCAGCGAAACCCCGTGCCGAGAAAGGCAGGTGCCCGGCAGGGTCGATACGGTCGCATAGTCGACCAGGCTCGGTGTCCTCACGCCGGTGCCGTCAGTGCGGGCCGGCGGTCGGTCTTCCGGGCACGAGCGGTCCGGAGGGTGAGGGTGATGATGAGTACGAACGCGGCGAGCGCGGTGAGCGTGCGGGCGACGTTGAACATCTCCCACCGCTGGAGGATCGACGCGTAGTCGGCGGGTGGGGTGGTGACGGCCCAGACCTTGATCTGGCCGTTGATCGGGACGTTGCCGAACCGGGTGATCAGGAACGATGCCACGGCCAGCACGCCGGCCGTGCCCGCCAGGTACCGCGACTTCTCTCGAATCAGCACGGTCAGCGTCAAGGAGCTCAGTGCGGCCAGCGCCATCGTGGTCTGCATGACGGGGCCGTTCATCTTCATCAGAGCTGAGTGGAAGGTCAGTCGTATGTCGAGCGGTACCGCGTTGAACGTGGTCTGGATGTTGACCGCGCCGTACCCGAACGCGCCCGCGAGCAGCCCGGTGGACAGCAGCGCGAGTCCGGTGACGAGCCGGACCGCCATGATGCTTCTCATTGGTTTCATCGCCTGGTTTCGTTGTCTCGATTTTCGTTGTGGGACAGGTAGTTCAGCGAGCGGCCGCGGCCGCGATGTCGGTGAGCATGCGAGCTCGTTGTGCCGGCGTGATGACCCGTCCTCTGGTCAGGACGGTGTGGATGCGGGTGGTGTTGTGGATGTCGGCCAGCGGGTCGGCGTCCAGGACGACGATGTCGGCGACCTTGCCCGCCTCGACGGTTCCGAGCGAGTCGTCCAGGCCGAGCAGGCGGGCAGGCTCGATGGTCGCGGTCCGCAGCGCGTCGAGGGGCGAGAGGCCGGCGCGGACGAGCAGGGCGAGTTCATCGTGCAGGCCGAATCCGGGGATGACGAACGGCACGTCCCCGCCGTCGGTCCCGGCGACTACGGGCACCCCGGCCTCGGCCAGGTCGCGCACGAACGCCAACCGGTGCTCCAGCAACTCGTGCCGCTGCGCGGTTTCCTTCGGCGTGCGGCCCGCTGTGATGACATTCTCCAACGCCCACCGCCAACCTTCCACTGTGGACACCGGCACGTACTTGAGCCGGCCGTCGGTGAGCGCGATCTCTTCCGGCCGGTCCAGCACCTGGTACACCGACAGTGTGGGCACGACCCGGGTCCGGGTGCGGGCCAGTGCGGCGAACACGGTCGCCGCTTCCCTCGGGTTGTAGCTGGTGGCCGCGTCCCATTCCAACCGGTGGGTCTCCCGCATCCAGGCGAGATAGTCGCCCTGGGCGAAGGTCAGCCCTGCGATCCTGGCACGCAGTTCGGTCTCCCGGGTGGAGGTGTCGTACCAGGTCGCATAGAGGTGCTCGATGCTGCGCTGACCCGCCGCGCCGGCTGTGGCCAGCGGCACCGCGTCGGGAAGGTGCCCGGCGAACGGGATCCGCTGCCGGCGCGCCTCGTCGGCGATCGCGCGATACGCCTTGCCGGACAGCCGGGAGTACACCTTCACGAAGTCTGCGCCCTCCTGCTTGGCCTGGCGGACGGCTTGGCGGCCCTGTTCGGCGGTGGCGACCTCGACGAACACGGACGGATCGCCGATCGTGGGCGCGCCGTCGACGATGCGGCTCGCGATGGCCGACCGCGGCCCGAGCAACTCACCGCGCTCGACGCGGTCACGCCACTCGTGCAGCATCGGCGTGCCGGACATCTCCCGCACCGTGGTGATCCCATTCACCAGATACAGCGGCGGAGAGATCTCCTCGACCGGGAGGCTGTGCACATGCGCGTCGCATAACCCCGGGATCACGAACTTCCCAGGCAGGTCGACGACCTCCGCACCCGCCGGGATCCCCACCCGATGTCCCACCGCGACGATGCGCTCCCCGCGGATGAGCACCGTCGCGTTCCGGCGATGCGGACGACCGGTGACGTCGATGACCGTCACCCCGGTCAACGCGACCATTCGCTCTCCCGTAGCCGCAGAGGCGCTACCCGCACCGATACCCGTCACCGCCGCGCCGGCCACCGCCATCGCTCGCAACACGTCACGTCGAGGAACCTCACTCGTTATCTCTGACACGCTGTCAAACATAGCGAGGATGGTTAGACTTGACAACGTGTCAGAGCCAATGGCGCCACGGCGCAGGCGACGCCGCACCGACGCCGCCCGCAGCACCAGCGCGATCCTGCGGGCGGCCAAGGAAATCCTCACCGCCCAACCGCACGCGAGCATCGAGGACATCGCGACAGCGGCGGGGGTGAGCCGGCAGACCGTCTATGCCCATTTCAAGACTCGTGAAGCGCTCCTCAACGCGGTGATCGACACGATCACCGACGAAGCGGTCGCCGAAATGGACGCCGCCAACCTCGACGAAGGACCCGCAGCGGCCGCACTGCTCCGCCTGCTCGACGCCAGCTGGCGAACACTCCAGCGCCACCCGCAACTCATGAACGCGACCACCACCGCAGCCGACCCCGAAGCGGACGACAACCGCCACCAGGCAGTGTTCGCCCACCTCGACCAACTACTCACCCGAGGCCAACAAACCGGCGAGTTCGCCGACGACCTCGACACCTCATGGCTCGCCACCGCCGTCATCACCCTCGGCCACGCCGCAGGAGACTCGGTGAGCGCCGGCCGGATGACGCTCACCGACGCCACCACGGTGCTCGCCAGAAGCGTCCTGCGTATCTGCGGCGTCAACCCACGCACCATCACAAAACTCGTCGACGCCGCACCCTGAACCACCCTGCAGCCGCACGCTCCAACTCGCGTCCACGGCGACGGCATTCACTCACGACTATCACTAACAGACCCGACTCTCACACAAATTTTCCTGGAGCAGATCTGGAGCACGCCGGGTCAGTACCACCTCGTCACGCGGTAGCCGGAACAGCACATATCCGATGACCTGACGAGTCGGTTGGTGTTCACAAAGCGAGTGTGTCCCACGACAGAGAGCCCTAACCACCGCTTTTTATCGATCTCACTCGACCGGACGCGCCGAGGCGTTCGGGTCTACGGGCGTCGTTCCCCACGTGGCCACCGACGATCACAACAGATACGGCAACGCCCGATCACTGGACAACTGTCGAAATCAATACTAAATCGCCCCGCCACCCCGAACACGAAGAAGCCCAGGCCACCTGACCTGGCTTTGTGCTCCCCCGCTACGACTCGAACCAAGAACCCTCCGGCTAACTGATTCCAGCCAGTCCCTGGTAACGGCTTGGCCCGACGCCGGGCCGTCCTCGTCTTGCCAGGATTGTCTGTGCTGGATGCCATGATCTCCACGCTCAAGATCCCCTTGAGCTGGGTGGGTACCCGGCTGGGCGGCGTAGGACACCGACCACGCGTGAGGACTCACCCTTGTTGATTCGAAGCACCTGCGACAGACCGGCCTCGGATGAGATGACACGAAGAAGTTCACGGAAGGGGTTCACGCTCGAGCCCGCCGCAGCCTCTTAACTCTGTCAACAGCCCTTCAGAAAGCGGTGAGAACCAGATGTCCCCCACACTGACCTTCGTATCAGGCCTGGTGGGAGCGCTGATTCCCCTGGCCGCACTGGCGCTGCGGCTCCGCTGGCAAGCAGCGCACGACAGACGGCATCAGGAAACCTTGCAGGCCCTCGCGGCGCGCCTTCCTCCCGAGGGCACAATCACCCTCGACGATATTCGCGACGATGGCAGCCGGCTCAGGATCTGCATCAGCGCCCTGCCAACCGAGCTCGCCGAGGAGGACGATGACCGATCCTGACTGGGCCGAGGCGCCGACTCGATCAGACGCAGCGGCTCGCGGCTTGGAAGCGACCCAAGTCGAACTCGAGTTCAGCGCCTTCTATCGCGAGAACGTCAAAGGTTTGGTCGGCTTCCTACTGGTACAGGGAGCTCGGTTGAGCGACGCCGCGGATATCGCCCAGGATACGATGGCCCAGGCCTACCAACGCTGGCGCACGATCAACCATCCTCGTGCATGGTCGTACCGGGTTGCTTCCCGTGCTCTGATCAGGAAGATGACGGCCGTCGAGGAACCCACCGAAGAGGTTCCCACCCCCTCGCCGCTGCTTCGCACGACAGGAATCGAAGGCTGGGAACAAACCCAGGAAGTCGTTCGACTACTGAGCTTGTTGCCGCCACGCCAACGACAGGTCATGGCCTGGACTCTCTACGGGTACACGCCAACTGAGATCGCTCGCGAACTCGCTATCGAGCCCACCGCGGTTCGTGCGAACCTCAAGAAGGCGCGCCGCGCACTGTCAACGCACATCCGCGAACAGGGGGGAGACCAATGACCGGAACCCCTCACCCTGAGCATGACGAGCAGATCCTCAACGAGTGGGTCGAGTCCCGCCTTTTCTCTCTTGACGAGGCACTTAGCGAGATCCTCGACCCTGACACCGGACTACGCGATGTCAAGCATGCCGGCGAAGCAATGCGCCTTGGTCAGGCACTCACGAAAGTGCTTGACATTGAGGCCGGCCTTGACGCCATCGTACCGAAGTCCCCACCGGAGCCTGACCGAGAATCCGCCGCCGAACTCTCTGAACCGACTGTAGCCGGGTCACTGGTCGCCACATACGCGATGAACCTGGCCGGGAGTTCTCCCGGCCGACGCTTAGAGATCCGGACTCTATTTCCTCACCGCGAACTCGCCGACGTCCGCACCGCTGCGCAGGCTCACAACCCTGAACAAGTCTTCGCGCAGCGCGACCACGCCCTTACGGAAATTGAGCACGCTATCGATCTCACCGCGAGGATAAAATCCAATAACGCCGTGCACATGTTCGCGCTCCCCATCGAACCAACTCTCGACAACGCATTGCAAACCGTCCGAGGCCTTGAACTCTCCCTCGAGACAGGGATGTCGCTGTCAAGTCTGGCCAGGGAACTGCTGCTAACGTCGGAGCAGCTTGAGGAAGCCCAACGCCAGGTTCGTCGGCAGGTAGACTTGATCACTGTCGAGAACATCGGCAAGTCCAGCCAGGATGCACTCCACCGAGGGTTTGAGCACATCAACGCGCTGACGCAAGCGCTCGTTGCAGCAGAGAACCACACGCGCCAACTTTTTGAAGACATGCGTCGACTCCCTATCCTCGAACTCACACTCAGCGAAGCCTTTAATTCCGCACGCAACGATCCCGGACTGACCAATGCCTTAAGTCACGATCTCGACTTTGTTCGCACACATGCCCCGGATCGCTCGTTCGCAGCCGCGCTCGTATCCGCGATAGACCACATCAACGAGACCCTGACGAACTTCGCCGGAGACGATTTGTCGGCTCTCAATTTGAATGACGTGTCACTGGAGGGTATCCGGTGGACAACGAATACTCGATGGCCCCCCGGATGGGAGTATTCGATCCGAGCAGCTTCGACAGAAGTCGAAGCTGGCATCTACGAGATCCGGCAAGACCCTCGCATCCACACTCCCACATATTCTTGAGCCGCACATGGCAATTGCAACGACGAGAAGATCCATTGACATCACCCCGGACCTCCGCGAGCGCTCGACGAACGGGACTTCGACGGCTTCGGTGTGCTGTTCACCGAAGACGCCGTGATGGAGATCGGCAGCGAAGTCCGCCGTGGCCGACAAGCGATCACCGACGGCCCCAAGCGCGATTTACGCACCCGCTATGAAGCGACGCATCACCAGTTGGACCAGATGTACATCGACATCGACGAAGATGACGCGACAATTCTCGCCTACGTCTTCGCGTATCACCTCCCGAAAGCGTCGGATCCGATGACGCACGAGGACGCCGGTGGCAAGTACCGCGTCGCCGCCCGGCGAACCGAGGACGGCTGGCGAATCACGCGATGCCGTATCGAGGTCGTCTTGACCCAAGGGGATCCCCTGAGCATCGACGTCTGACCCTGGCGGCCGAACCTCCGGGAAGTCCGTGAAGGCCTCCTTCCCTACCTTGAGAGTAGGGAAGGAGGCTTTCACGGACTTCACGCGAGCCAGGCCGGCCGGCGACTCCGGTTCACGCCCACTGATCCGGTTCGCCTGGCAAGCCCCGGAAAAGTATCTGGACGTCCCGCACCATGCTCTGCGCGGTCAACCATGCTTCGTACAACACGGGCAAGTTCGGCCCGCCGTCGCCGGCCATGACCATGTCGCGGTACTTGTGCAGTTCCGCGGTGGGCAGCCCGCACACCCAGCTGAGGTACTCGAACCGTGTCATCTTCCGGACGCGGGCATCCTCGGAAAGCGCGGCCAGTTGCTGGTCGGAGTAGAAATCGCCTTGGCAGCTTTCGAACCAGGCGACCTTGCCCGGATCGACCCTCCAACGACTGAGACTGCCATCAGGTGACGTCTCCACGGTCCAGCCGTCCTTGTCCTTGCGTCCCATTCCCACGATCACTCCCCAATCCTCCGGCCTGAATTCGCCGCGCCGCGCGAGCTCGGCCGCCGCCCTCGTCGGCCCGGCCACGCATGGCACTCAGACTGGTACGCGACGATGAAAACTTGATGAAACGGCTGCCCGCTCAAGGCCCCGGATGTGCCTGAGGAACGGATCCACCCTTGCTCATGCGCAGAATCAAGGCGACCGCGCCCTCAGAGTGAACTCCCGGATTCAGGACCTCTTGGAGGAGCAGGCCGCGAATCGCGGCGATGGTGACGGTGGCCGTGGTCAGCGCTTCGTCGGCATCGAGCCCTTCGCGTTCCGCCAGCGAGGCCAGGATCTTGGTCAGATCGTCGAGTGAGTCGATGAATTCACGAAAGTTCTCCGGGCTGTACGCGGCCAGACCTACGACGTGAAAGAAGCCGCGGACACGCGACAGCTGCCCCGGGCGGGTGTAGGTCCGCCAGATCGCCACGACGAGGTCGTCGAAGGTGCCCTGCTCGGCGGCCTCGAAAAGCGCCTCGTTGTCCCGGGATCGCTGCGCCTTGAGCATGGCCGCCAACACGCCCGGAAGCGACCCGAAGTGGTACCGCAGAAGGGCGTGACTGGTCCCGGCGCGGGCGGCGACCTCACGGAGTGACACCTCCGGCGCGGGAAGGGCCTCGTCGAAGGCGTCGAGAAGCCGAGCCAGAAGGCGCTCGCGCGCGTCGCCGGTGTGTTCCGTGCTTGACAAGATCACTCCCGCAGTTTATCCATTGGAAAAGACCGGCGGCAACCCGCTCGAAGATCGGGAGCTCTTCGCCGCCCCCGCCAACGCCGTACTCGTCGTCCAAAACGGACATGTTGTAAAGGACCTCCGATGAGCACCATGTGGCACGGCTGCCTCGCCGACACCGACTATTTCGAGATGCGCTCCAGCGGGGGGAACGACTACGGCGTCTGGGTCACCACACCACCGGGCTACGACCCCGCCACGACGCGAGCGCCCGCCGTGTATGTGCTCGACGGCAACTGGGCCGTGGGCATGACGGCTCCGCTCATCGTCACCCAGGCGGACCCCATGCAGCGGATCCAGCCCTACATCCAGGTCAGCGTCGGCTACGCGGGCGAAGAAGCGCAGCACTGGGATCGGCTGCGCAACAGGGATCTCGTGCCACCCGGCGAGCCCATCGCCAAGGAGCTCATCGATGCCGTGGAGATGGGCGTTCAAGCGGGCGCGAGGACACGCGAGGAATCCGACGCCTACCTCGCCGAACTGCGCGACACCCACGCCGACGTGTTCCTGAGCTTCCTCACCGCGGAATTGCACCCGCGGATCGAACGCGACTACGGCACAGCCACGAGCGGCCACGGCCTTTTCGGCTACTCCTACGGCGGCCTTTTCAGCCTCTACACCTGGCTCACCGGCACCACGCTCTTCGAGAGCATCGGAGCGGGCAGCCCCGGCGTCGCCGGTGAAGACAGCCGGATCTTCGCCCAGCTCCAAGAGATGGGCGACCGGCAGCAGGGCACCAAGCTGCACGTGACCCTCAACGAGCAAGAGCTGCTCGGAGACCTGGCCATCTACCAAAACCTCACGAAGAACACGGCCACCGTCCTTCACCGCCTCACCTCACGCGGCGAGGCCGTCACCAGCGCGATCCTGCGCGAAACGCATGTGACCGGCCTGCAGGCATCGTTCCTCAGCTACCTCAGGACTTGCCGGTCTCGGTAAGGGCACGCAGACGGCGTTGACATCACCAAGCGGGCTCCCTACGCTTTTGGGAAAGCGCTTTCCCGCATTCCCTTCTCGCCGATGACCGCCGCAGCAAGGAGCACCGTTGAGCGCGACAACAGCACTCGCACTGACAGCACTGCTCGTCGGATTCGCCGTGGAGCCCGCGACCGCCGCTCCCGGCGTGATCACGGTCGCGAAGGACGGTTCGGGGAACCACACGACCGTCCAGGCGGCGATCAACGCCATTCCATCCGGTACGGCCTATACGATCAAGATAAAGCCCGGCCGGTATCGCGAGGTGGTGAACATCCCCGCCGACAAGAAGCCGCTCACCCTGCTAGGCACGACCGGAAATCCCGCCGACGTGATCATCGATTACGACAACGCGTCCGGCACCAGGAAACCGGACGGCAGCACCTATGGGACCAGCGGCAGCGCCACGGTGACGATCGCCGCCGGCGACTTCACGGCACGTGGCATCACCTTCAGCAATTCGTTCAGCCGAGCCGCGCACCCGGAGATCACCGCGACCCAGGCGGTCGCGCTGAAGGCGACCGGCGATCGCATGCTCTTCGACAACAGCCGATTCCTCGGTCACCAGGACACGGTCTACGCCGACACCGCGGCCGTCGGCGTCCGGGCGCGGCAATACTTCACCAGGTCCACGATCACGGGTGACGTCGACTTCCTGTTCGGTCGCGCCACCGCAGTATTCGACCAGGTCACCATCACGGCTTTGGACCGAGGGCAGAATCCCAACGGCTACCTGGCCGCACCGAGCACGCGCTCGGACAATCCCTACGGCTTCCTCATCGTCAACAGCAAGATCACGAGCGACGCAAGGGCGGGCACGTACTTCCTCGGCAGGCCATGGCATCCCGGTGGCGACAAGAACGCCGTCGCTCAGCTCGTCATCCGTGAGACAGCGCTGCCCGCGGCCATCAAGCAGGCACCGTGGACGGACATGTCGGGCTTTTCCTGGCGGGACGCCCGGTTCAAGGAATACCGCAACACCGGGCCAGGTGCCGGGACGGGAGTAGACCGTCCCCAGTTGACCGCCGCGGAGGCCGCGAAGTACACAGTCGGCAGCTACCTGGGCGACTGGCGTCCCCAGCGCCAGCTTGAGTTTCGGCGCCACACTTCTGTTGAGGGGTAAGCCAAACATGTCGTGATTGCGGGCGGCCTAGGTCGCCAACGGCACAACGCTGGTCCAGTTCGGCTGCCACGCGGGCACGAATGGATCGCCTCGATCGCCGGCGTCGCCCCGGCTCGGCGATCGAGGAGCGAGCCGGGCCGGTTTCACGGAGCGAGCAGGTACTTGTCGAACCACCGCAGGACCCGCGCGAGGAGGTCGATCTGCGCGGGGTATGCCCGGACACCGTGGCCTTCTTCCGGATAGATCACCAGCGCCGAGGGTACGCCGTGGGCACGCAGGGCCTGGTGGAATTCCCTGGCCTGCCCAGGAGGCGTGCTGCGGTCGAGCGCGCCCGCGACATTCAGGCACGGGGTACGGGCCTTGCTCGCGTGCAGTACCGGGCTGCGTGTGTGCACCAGGGTCCCCGGGATTTCCGGGTCGCCGTCGAGGAATCGGTCACCCCAGGACCCGATGTTGCTCGCGAAACGCTGGCTGTACCAGTCGGTGACCGGGGAGATCGGGACCGCGGCGGCGAAGCGGCTGTCCTGGGTGACCAGCCAAGACGACATGAACCCGCCGTAGCTGCGGCCGATCAGGCCGATTCGTTCCTTGTCGGCGATGCCGCGTTCGACCAGCGCGTCGATTCCGGACAGGAAATCGTGGGCGTCGGCGCCGCCCATGTCGCCGACCACGCGGGCGGCGAACTCCTGGCCCCGACCGCCGCTGCCGCGCGGGTTGGGATTCAGCACGGCGTAGCCCTGCGCGACCAGGAGCGGAACCCACGGGTAGCGCATCGACCAGCAGTTCTGGAACGCCCAAATGGGTCCGCCGTGGACGTTGACCACCAGCGGGAACGGCCCCTCCCCCTCCGGACGGCACAGGATTCCCTCGATGTCGAGGCCGTCGGGTGCGGTCCAGGTGATCACCTCGGCCTTGCCCGCGACTGACAGGAGGTAGTCGGTACCCGGATGAGCGGTCGAAGCGAGTACTCGGTCGCCGCTCTCTCCGGTGAGCACGAGCTGGGGCGGGAGGGAGTAGGAGTCCTGCACGGTCAGCACCCGGCCGTCCGCGGTGAACGCGCCTGTGGGGTAGAAGGTGCCGCCGCTGCAAGACAACTCCGTGGCGAACACCTCCCGGACCGCGCCACCCGGCACGTCGACGATCCCGGCGACCGAGTCGAGCCGGCGTTGCCCGAGGTAGCCGAGCCGGTCCGCGTCGAGCCATTCGACCTGGGCGACGTCGGTGCCCGCCGTGTCGATCCGCTGTACCGCGCCGGTGGCCGGATCGACCAGCAGCAGATCGCCGGCGACCACACCGCGGTCACTGCACACGGCCTCGATCACCGCCACCCGCGCCCCGTCCGGGGAACCGGCGGGCAGCGCCAGTTGCACGGGGCCGGCCAGCAGCTTGCGCACCTCACCGCCGAAGTCGAGCAGGCTCAACCACGCGGAGTACCAGGCGTCCTCCCCCGGCTCGCCGGACGAAATCGCGACGACCTGATCCGGCCCGCTCCAGTTTGCTTCCCAGCAGTTGAGGCCTTCCGGGGACAACCGGCTCAGAGTGCCGGTCGCCGGCGTGTAGACCCACAGACCGCGCCAGGCCGAGTCACCGGTGGTCTCGTCCTCGACCTGCGGGAACCACGACGGCCGTTCCGTCTTCCGACGGCTGTTCGAACCCGATCCCTCGCCACTGGAACGGTCCGCGCCGAGCCCGGCGACGCCGAGCAGGACCGAGCGGCCATCGGGAGACCAGTGGAAGTACTCCACGGTGCCGGGAGCCTCCGGCGCGGGCACCGCCTCGCCGAGCCCGTCGCCCCGGAGCAGATGCAGCTGGAACACACCGGGCTCGCGGCGATCGGCGAGGAAGGCGAGTGTGCCGCCGTCCGGGGAGAATCGCGCCCACCGCGCCGATTCCCGTCCTGCCGAGACCGCGCGGAGCTCCCCGTCCACCGCGGCGTACACCGCGGTCCTCGGCAGCCCGGTGAGTTCGTCGAGGACCGCGCCGGTCACCACCGCGCGTCCGCCGTCGCGGGTCACGTGCGGTTCCCGGAGCGCGTGCGGGCGACCGAATGCCGGTTCGTGCAAGGCACGCAAGTGTTCGGCGACCTCGCGGTAGGCGGCTGTGGTCTCCAGGTCTTCCATGGTGTCTCCCCCCTTGCCCCCCGATCCTAAGGGGAAGGTGATCGCGGCCGCCTTTGTACGGATCTTGTACGGGCTTGAAGAACTTTCGGTCGGACCGCGTAATTCGACGAAGGTGAGCGCTCATGTCCGAGCAAGTACCCCGGGAGCTCGTTTCTCGACGTTCACTGCTGCGCATGGGTGGTGGACTCGCCGCGACGACGGCACTGCTCGGCGCCGGCGCCACATTCGCCGGACCGGCTTCGGCCGCGATCACCGCGATGCCGGTGTCCAAGCGTTTCGACCTCACCGAGCCGTCTTACGACGAGTTCCGCGGCAAGATCCTGCACGAGTCACACCACGTGATGCAGGGCTTCGCGTTCGACAACCAGAACGTGCGCATCTTCATCGTGAACGCCCGCGATGGCGGGACCGGGGACGACCTGTGCATCACCCAGGTCAACTTCTCCGGGCAGATCCAGGGCTCGATGCACCTCAACAACGCCGGGCACGGTGTGTCGATCGGCGTCGAACCGGTGGGCACCGACTCCTACATCTGGATGGAATGCGACTCGGACGGACCCACCGGCGACGGGCGAGGGACGGCACTGGCCAGGTTCAAGTTCGTCAACGGTGGCACGCCGTCGGTGAAGAAGTTCCTCACCGGCAGCGACACGATCACCTGTGCCACCGATCCGATCAACAAGCGGATCGCGGTACGCCGCAAGGAGAGCGGCAAGATGACCATCAGCGTCTACCCGCTCGCGTCCGCCGCCGCCGGCGACTTCGGCGCACCGCTGGCGCATTTCCCGCAGCCCGCACTGGCCACCGAGCCGGTGACCTTCCAGGGGTACACCATTTACGGCCAGTATCTGTACACATTGGACGGTACGGGCCACGAGAACCCCGCCGACATCAACTCCTACGTCACGTGCATCGACATGAACACCGGCAAGGTGAAGAGCCGCGCGCTGACCAAGGCGGGTGAGTCGCTGGTGTTCCGCGAGCCGGAGGGACTCGGGATCTACCGGAGCCTGGCCGGGGAGACCCGGTTGTACCTGGGCTTCGGTTCGCGCAGCAGCATGGACAATCCCAACCGCTACGCGAACCTGTTCTACAAGAACGTCCTCATCGACTGAAGCCACGACCGGACGCGCGGAAACCACTGAAGCGGCGGCGCTGGTTACGGTGATGGTCGCCTGCTGACGATGACCGAGTGCGCCTTGCCGCCGAGGTCGTGACCGCCCTCCGGGGCGGCGCCTCTGCGGTGCGCGTTCCCTCGAAGCCGGTGCCCGCTGCTCGTGTCGTGAAAGCCACTTTCAAGACACCACATGCCCGAAAGTGGCTTTCGCGACAGGCGGCCACACCAACCCTGACACTGAGCCACGTTTGACTTCATCTCTCAATAGATCTTGCCCTTGGTCGTGGCGGAGGCCGAACCTGCGCCACGACCGAGATGAGCAGCGTCTGCGCCTTCTCGGTCGACAGACCACACCGCCATGAGCCTTTTGGTTTCGCGGGGGTTTCCAGGCCCAACTGAGACCACCCGGCAAGGTGTGTCACCTCTTACGAGGATCACAGTCGATAGTCCTTGACCGAGTTTCGCCTGCCACCTTCAATGACTGCATGCCGGAGCATGTGAACACCGACCTCGGTGGCTATTTGCGTCGTATGCGGGAACGGACCAAGCCTGGTGATCTCGGGCTGGTCCGCCGGGGTACGCGGCGTGTCCCGGGCCTGCGGCGCGAAGAGGTCGCGGCGCTGGCGGGGGTCAGCTCGACCTATTACACCCGCCTGGAGCAGGCCCAGACGGCGCACGCGTCGCCGGAGGTCCTCTCGGCCATCGCGCGGGCGCTGGAACTGAGTGCCGACGAGGAGGAGTACCTGCTCAAGATCGGGACCGCCGCGCCTGCCCAGCCGGTCAAGCCGCCCAAAACCGACGAAGTGCAACCACAGACCCGAATGCTGCTGAGTGCACTGAACGACGCGGCGGTGGCGGTACTGAACTTCCGGTGCGACATCCTGGCGTGGAATTCGCTGTTCCACAAACTGTATGCCTCGCATCTGAAATTCACGGATCCCGAAACCGTCGAAAAACGGCCGAACATCATCAAGCTCAATTTCCTCGACGAGAATGTGCGCTCGTTGTACGCGGACTGGTCGGCAGAGGCGGAGTACAACGTTTCCTACCTGCGCTACATCGCGGGGAATCACCGGCACGACACCCGGCTCGCCGAGTTGATCGGTGAACTCACCATGGGCAGCGAGGAATTCGCGAAGCTGTGGGTCGGTCAGAGCGTCGGCAACTGCACGGTGGGGACGAAGACCTTCCGGCATCCCGTGGTCGGCGAACTCGACCTGATGTATCAGTCCGCCGAACTCGGCGACGGCAACATCCTGAAGTTCTACCACGCGGAACCGGACTCGCCGCACGAGGCGGCGTTGAAGCTGCTCGCGGTGGATCTGCGTCGGGAGCCGACCGCGGATTAGCCTGGTACTGCCAGTGGTAGTCACGGCAGGGGGCTGGCTAAATCCTTTCGGCGGCTCGAACCTGGCGGCATGACGACCGATACGGCTCCTGCCGCTCCCGCGCGGCCGGCCCGCATGACCGGCCGCCAGCTCATGGTTCTGGTGGTCCTGCTGGCCTCGCAATTCATGCTGGCCGCGGATTTCTCCGTGCTGAACGTCGCACTGCCGCGCGTCGGCGCGGAACTGGGTTTCTTCGCCGGTGACCTGCAATGGATCACCACCATGTTCGCGTTGACCGCGGCCGGCTGCACCCTGGTGTTCGGTCGCGTCGGCGACTACCTCGGCAGGCGGCGGATCTTCGTCGCGGGGATGGCGTTGCTCGCGGCCGCGTCGGTCGTCGGCGGGATCGCGGACACCCCCGCGCTGCTGCTCGTCGCCCGGACCCTGCAGGGTCTCGCCACCGCCGCGATCACCCCGTCCGCGCTGGCCATGCTGACCATCGCCTTCACCGAACCTACCTTGCGCACCAAGGCTTTGGGCCTCAACGGCGTGATGATGAGCTCCGGTTTCACCGTCGGCTCGATCCTCGGCGGCGTGCTGACGGACCTGCTTTCCTGGCGCTGGGCGTTCTTCATCAACATCCCGGTCGCGATCGCCGCGATCATCGTCGTCCCGACGGTGGTTCCGGAAAGCAAGGCGGAGAACCGGAAGAAGCTCGACGTACCCGGCGCGGTCCTCATCACGACCGGCCTGTTCGGCGGGATCTACGGCATCACCCGTGCCGCGGAGTCCGGTTTGGACACCGTCTCGGTCTTCTCGCTGGTCCTCGCCGCCGTGCTGCTGATCGCCTTCTGGATGGTGGAAAGCCGGACCGAGGACGCGCTCGTCCCGGTGGCCATCCTGAAGCGGCCGGACGTCGCCTTCGGCAACCTGGCCGCGTTGTTCATCTTCGGCGGTGAGACCGCGCTGATCTTCTTCACCGCCCTGTACGTCCAGAACGTCCTCGGCCATTCGTCGTTCGTCGCCGGTCTGGTGCTGCTCGGCATCGGTATCGGGCAGATCCTGGGCGGCGGCATCGGGCCGAAGATCCTTGCCAGGGTCTCGCCGCGCACCATGCTCTGCGTCGCGTTGATCGGCCAGGGCGCGTTCATGCTCCCGGGGATCTGGATGGCCGCGACCAACGGCTGGCTCGCGATCCTGGTCGCCGCCGAATTCGTCAACGCGATCTTCTCGATGCTGGCGATGCTGTCGTTCATGGTCATCTCGACCTCCTCGGTCGACACCGGTTCGCAGGGCATGGCGACCGGGATGGCCACACAGAGCCAGCAGGTCGGTATGGCGATCGGCATTCCGCTGATGAGCGCGGTCTTCACCGCGGCCGCGGCAGGTGGCACCGGACCCGGCATCGAACTGTCCGCCATCCACGTCGCGATCGCCGTCGACGCGATCGCGCTGATCGGGGCAGGAGCGTTGCTGTGGCTCGCTCTGCGGTCCACACAGGACGGTGTCAATCGTCCCAGGTGACCAAGCCGAACTTGTGCGCCTGGATCACCGCTTGCACCCGGGTGGAGACTTGGAGTTTGGCCAGGATCCGCTCCACATGGACCTTCACCGTGCCCGCCGCGATGCCTAACTCGTCAGCGAGGTCGGCATTGGCGAGGCCGCGGGCGAGACCACGCAGGACTTCCGTCTCGCGTGGGGTGAGAAGCGCCAGTTCCGGCGGCGCCGGCCGCGGCGACGTCCGTGCGAAGCGGGTCACCAGGCGGCGGGTCACCTGCGGATCGATCAGCCCCTGCCCGCGGTGGGCGAGGCGGACTGCGTCGACGAACAGTTCCGGTGCGCTGTCCTTGAGCACGAAGCCGACCGCGCCGGCCTGCAATGCACCGAAGAGGTATTCGTCGAGGTCGAAGGTGGTCACCGCGATCACGGCGGGTTCCGGTTCGAGGAGCCGTAGTCTCCTGATGGCGTCGATGCCGTCCATTCCCGGCATCCGGATGTCCGTCATCACCACGTCAGGCCGCCGAAGCCGGGCGAGGGAGAGCAGTTCGGTGCCGTCCGCGGCCGCGCCGATCACCTCGATGTCCGGCTCACCGGAGAGCAGCAGCCGCATTCCTTCCCTGGCGGCGTCCTGGTCGTCGGCGACGATCACGTTGATCACGCGCCTCCTCCGTTCCACGGGATCCTCGCCAGCACCCGCCAGCCCCCGCCGTCGCGCGGACCGGCCCGCACGCTGCCGCCCAGCGCCGCGGCCCGTTCACGCATGCCACGCACTCCGTTGCCCTCCAAGGTTTCCACGACGTCCTGGCCGTCGTCGTCCACCGTCACCACCAGATCCCCGTCCGCTGCCACGAGCCGGACCTCGACCCGGTTCGCCGACGCGTGCCGGGCCACGTTGCTCAGCGACTCCTCGATGATCCGGTAGGCGGCGGCCTGGACGGGCAACGGTGGCTCGGCTCCCGGGAGGTCGCGGACGACGGACATCCCCAGCACACCCCGTAATCGGCTGACGAGAACGTCCACTTCGGACAGTCCGGGAGCCTCGTCTACCCTCAGGACGTCCACAAGGGAGCGCACCTGGCCCAGTGCCTCCCCCGCCAGTTCGGCGACGGTGGCCAAGGCCTCGTCCGCGCCGCCGCCCGCCTTGCGACCACCCAGCGCCCGCAGCCGGATCGCGCTCAAGTGGTGGCCGACGAGGTCGTGCACGTCCCTGGCCACACGATTCCGCTCGCGCGCCTGTGCCCGTTCCGCCTCGGACTCGACGAGCCGCCTTAAGGCTTTCGCCCGATCCGCCTGCAACCGCAACGTGTAGCCGAGACTGACCGGCAGCACCGCGAGTCCCGCGGAGGTGAGCACATCCGACGGCACCAGCGGGCCGCCGCGCGACAGCGCCACTCCCAGCAGCCAAGCGGTGGCCACGACCGCGAGCAGGACGCGGTGACCGCGCAGGTGATACGCGGCGGAGAAGACCGCGACCAGCACCGGCCACGGTGGGACCGCCGTGTCGAGCCAGAGCGAACCGAGCGTCGAAGCCCCGGTGAGCGCCACCGAGGTGAGCGGCAGCCGGCGGCGTCCGAGCAGCGGGACACAGGTCGCGAACGTCCAGAACGCCACTGCCGGAGTCAGGGGTTTCCCGTCGAGTGCGGGCAGCCCGAGCGAGACGACGAAGACGCCCACAGCGATCACGACGTCCTGCGCCTCCGCCGGAAGCGCTCGCCATCTGTTCATCGGTTCCCCGTTCTATGCCGGACGGCAGACGCGCCGCTCGCGTTCCCGCTGCCAACGTGGGCGGCACCCTAGAAAGGATCGCCTCGGATGACAAACCGAAGTCTGCCCGGTGCGGCGGCCGTGCTGCTGACGATGACGCTGGTGGCGCCTCCCGCGTCGGCCGCCGCGGCGCCGGCACTGGACTGGCGGGACTGTGGAAACGGCACGCAGTGCGCGGTGCTGACCGTTCCGGCGGATTGGACCGATCGGACGGGCCCGTCGACCACTGTCGACGTGGTCCGTGTGCCGGCGAAGGATCCGGCTCGCCGGGCGGGCACGGTGGTGGCCAACCTCGGTGCGGGCAACAGCACGGCCGCGATCGTCGGCCCGCGGTCGGCGCCGATTCAGAGCTGGCTCGATCAGCTCACCGAACGGCTGGACGTCGTGGTGTTCGACCCGCGCGGGCTCGGCCGGGACGCCAGGCGGATCGAGTGCCCGCGTCCTCAGGCGTCGATCCTCGGCCTGGTGCGCGGACAGGACGAGGCCACGTGGCGGGCGCACGCCGAGGAGAACGCGGCGTACGACGCCGGCTGCCGCCAGGCCGCCGGACCGGCGTTCGCGGGTCTCAACTCCTGGCAGATGGCGCACGATCTGGACGCTCTCCGCGCGGCCCTCGGTGCGGAGAAACTGCGGTATTTCGGCAATTCCTACGGCACCACTTACGGGCAGGCGTACGCCGAACTGTTCGGAGCGCGGCTGGATCGGCTGTACCTCGACGGCGTCGCCGACCACACGCGGCCCCGGCTCCTCGACTGGTTGTCCGACCACGCCAAGGCGCAGGAACAGCAGTTGTCGCATTTCCGCGCTTGGTGTGCGCGAACGCCGTCCTGCGCGCTGTATGGCGTGGACGCCGCGAAAGCCTGGGACGACCTCGTCGCGTCGGCAGGCCACTCGGCCGGTGACCTGTTCGCCGGTGCACTCGTCGGCATGAACCCACCTCGCTGGGCGGATCTGGCGCGAGCCATCGCCAAAGCGCGAGCCGGAGACCTCGGCGACTTTCGCACCGTGCTCCAGTACCCACCGGACGGGCCGCCCGGATCCGTGCAGAGCGCGACCCTGTGCCACGACTTCATGCCGGTGTTGCCCGGCTACCAACGGTTTCTCGGGATCGAACGACAGTTGAAGGCCATCGCCCCGCGATTCGGCTGGATCGAAGGCCGCTACGAACTCGCGCGTTGTGTCGGCATTCCCGGCGAGCCCGCCTACCCGCCACACCCGCTTTCGGCGCCGCACACGCCACCCGTTCTGGTGACGATCGGCGAACTCGACAACAACACCGGCCATCTCGGGGCGGACAACGTCGCGTCGCAGTTCCCTCGGGCGCGTTCGGTCCGGCACGGCGACGGACACGCCGCCTACCTGCTGGGCAACACCTGTCTCCGCCGCCACGGAAACGCCTATCTCATCGACGGCACCCTGCCCCCGCCCGGCACGGTCTGTCCGGCCGAACTCGCACCGTGAGAATCAGATCGGTGCTTGCGGGCGCGGGCCGGCAAGACGGGAGTCGTCCAGTGCCGCGCTCAGCCGACGCCGCCACACTTCGATGAGGACGGTGCCGATCAGGGTCGGCGCGAGCCACGGGATCAGCTCGGCGGAGCCGGAGACCGGTCCGTCGACGACGAGTGCGACCACGATCAACGCGGTGACCAGTGCGATGTACGAGCCGCCCTGACCGTGGACGTAGCCGTGGGTCCACGCGCGGTGGCGACGGCTCGCCGATCTTTTGGCGAGCACGGCCAGGGCGTAGGTCAACGCGGAGACCGGTACCAGCCACCACAGGTCGCCGCGGCGTTCGATCACCAGCCCGGTCGCGGACAGGCAGACGACGAGCACCATCGCGCGATACCAGGCGCTGAGGACGCCTGTGGACCGCTCGGCGGCGGCGAAGCGCCGGGTGTCCTGGCGCATGGCCGGCGGTCCGAGGAGCAGGCCGGCGGTGCCGGTGGCGATATGGACGACCAGCAGGGCGAGGTGGACCATGCGCTTCACCTTTCGCGACCGGCGGACCCGCAGTCGAGACTTGTCTAGCTAAGTTAGCATGCTAAGGTACCTTGTGCCGCAAGATTTGAGCTTCGATCTCCATGCGTTGACGGCCCGGCTGGACCGGTCGGCCGACCGGATACTCCAGGCCGAATACGGACTCTCGTACCGCCGGTTCCGGACACTGTTGATCGTGGGCAAGCTGGGCGCGGCCACGCAGCGAGCGGTGTCCGAGGAACTGGGCGTCTCGGAACCGTCGGCGAGCCGGATGACGGGTGTACTCGCCGGAATGGGGCTGCTCGACGCGCAACCGGATCCGGCAGGCGGAAACCGGCGGCGGTTGAGCCTCACGGTCGAAGGCAAGCGCATGGTCGAGCAGTGCCGCGAACTGCTGGAGCGCCGATTCCGCGGCCTGGTGCGACGCAGCGGCGTCTCCTATGCCGACTACGCCCGCGACACGCGTCTGCTCCTGGATGCGCTGAACACACCGCCGGGGCTCGATACGACCCCTTGATGAACCGCTGACCGTCAATTCGCGGGGCCGTTGGCTTGACAAATCAGCGGCGGCGAAACCGGCACGTCATGACAACTTGAAGACCGCTCGACAGTTGTCCATTGACGGTCGGTGACTGATCGGTTTCCATCATGGGGCATGCGGGTGGGACACAATTCCGCCGTTCACCGTGACCGGCCATCGCGGACAGACACCTGATCAGTCGATCTCGCTATCCGACTCAGTGTGGAGTGCCCCATGTCCTCTTCTCTTCGTCATGGCCTCATCGCCACCATGACCGCGTCCCTGCTCGCGACCGGCGTGGCCGCGACCCTGGCGATCAGCGCCCCCGCGGCGGGCGCCGCCACGGCCTCGGTCTACTCCCCGCCTTCCCCGCTCCCGCCCGGCCAGAACGGCGACGTGCTCAAATCCGAACCCTCGACCTACAAAGGCGCGAAAGCGACCCGGATCCTGTACCGATCCCAGGACAACAAGAACAAGCAGGTCGCCGTCAGCGGCACCGTCCTGGTGCCGGACAACCCTTGGAACGGTCCCGGCGAACGGCCGATCGTGGCCTACGCGCCGTTCACCTTCGGCATGGGTCCACAGTGTGCGCCGTCCAAGACCTTGGCCGGTGAGGGCTCCTCGGACATGGTCTCCGGTTTCCAGAACGGCTTTGTCGACGCACTACTGGGCGCCGGGTTCGCCGTGGCGCAGACCGACTACATCGGACCGTGGGTCGACGGGAGCGGCGATCATCCGTACGTGAACCGGTTGTCCGAAGCCCACACCGTGCTCGACGTGATCCGCGCGGCGCAACGGCTGCCCGGTACCGGCTTGCCCGGCAACGGGCCGGTGGGCATCGCCGGCTACTCCGAAGGAGGCAGTGCGGCCGCGGCCGCGGCGGAACTGGCGTCCACCTACGCACCCGAGCTGGACATCAAGGGTGTCTATGCGGGGGCGCCACCGGCGGACAAGGCCGTGCTGGCCAAGTCCCTCGACGGCGGCATGTACCTCGGCTTCCTCGGCTACGCCCTGATCGGTATCAACCAGGCCTACCCCGAGGCCAACCTGATGAGCCTGGCGAACCAGGCCGGTGCCGAACTGTTCCTGCAGGCCCGTCAGACCTGCACCCTCAACGCGGTCTTCCAGTTCATGTACAAGCAGACGAGCTCGATGACCAAGAACGGTCAGCCGGTGGCGACGTTCCTGTCACAACCGCCGTTCGACGCCATCGTCGCGGAGAACAAGATCGGCAACCTCGAACCCACCATGCCGGTCATGGTCGAGCACGGCCCGATGGACGACGTGATCCCGGCCGCCGTCGGCAAGCAAATGGCCAAGGACTGGTGCGGTAAAGGTGCCACCGTGCAGTGGAAGGAGCTCACGTCGTTCCTCCCTTTCCTCTCCCACGCCTTGGGTATGTCGGCCGCTTCCGGCGACGCCACGGATTGGCTGAAGAAGACCTTCTCCGGCGGGGCCGGGAACGGTAACTGCGGCCTTTTCTGATCAGTTGCCCGGCTCAGGACTGGGCGTCGAGCCACTCCTGGAAGGTGGGGCCCGCCAGTTTGGCGTGCGGGCTCGGCAGGAATCCGCCCCTGGCGGCGATCTCGCCGTCAGGGATACGGGAACCGTCGATGCCGACGACCTTGATGCCCCGGCGGGCACCGAGAAGTCCGGCCGCCTCCGCCATGATTTCCCTGCGTGGCCCGGCGATCTCCGGGATCGGCGTACCCGGCACCGGCTCGGCGGGCGCGGTGGCCAGGTCGGCCAGTTCCTCGGCCACCGTGCGGCAAGCCACCAGCTGGGCGGGCAGCGCGGGAATGTAGGCGACGCCGTCTTGCCGCCACTCGAGGAGCTGACCGACGAACTCGTGGAACTGCGCGGCCCGCAGGACACGAACGGGCAGCGGGCCGGATCGGAGGAGTTCCTCGTGCACCTTCTTGGCGGCGACGAAACCGGCGGTGGCGTTCTCGACGCCGATGATGGACGCCACGGCGATCCGGGTGACCCCCGCCTTCTGGCCCTCCTCCTGCAGATTGCGGGCCGACGTGCGGAAGAACTCCGTCGCCGCCTCCTCTTCGGAGCCGTGCCACGAGGCGACGTCGATGATGACGCCGACCCCGGCGAGGGCGTCGGAGAGACCCTCGCCGGTGATGATGTCCACGCCGGTGGCCCGGGACATGGGCACGACGTGGTGTCCCCGTTCGGTGAGCACGTCGACGACGTGGCGGCCCAGCCGCCCGGTCGCTCCGGCCACCGCGAATTTGGCGCTGTTCATGATGTTCACCTTTCCTCTTCGCTGTAGTTCCGCCCCGGGGGCATGCCGGGGATCGGCTTGGCGATGAGCGCGGCAGGAGCGAAGAACCCGATATGGGCGATCGCCATGACGAGAGTCCACAGCGCCTTGTCGTCGTAGAGCGCGGATGCCTTGGCGTGCAACGCGTCCGGGACGCGCTCACCGGCCGGGTTCGGGGTGAGGACCGCCTCGACGAGTTCGAGTGCGACCCGTTCGGCGTCGGTGAAGCAGGTGGCGTCACGCCAAGTGGCCACCGCGGTGATGCGCTCTTCGGACTCCCCCAGTTCGCGGAGGTTCTTCGTTTCCCGGATGGTGAAGTACGTGCTGCCGAGGAGCTGTCCGGCGCGCAGCTGCAGCAGACTGATGGTCGCCGGGGGAAGCGCGCCGTTCTTGAGGACGTTGTGCAGGCCCCCGGCGACTTCCGCCAGCTCGGGGACGAACGGGAGGGGGTTGGGCATACGCGACCGCGGGCCGGTCGTCGGAGTCGTGGACATGGCTGGGCTTTCCTTACTCGTGGTCTCGCGTCGTTACGCTCAAGAGATCCCGGCGCCCCGCCTGTTGTGACAACCCTGCCTTGTGACGCAGACCACCGTGCACCGGTGTCACAAAGCGGCGTCCGCCGGGATCGGATGGATATGACGCGGTCACGAACGAACAGGCGGGAACCGGCGATGAGCGGACAATCCGGCGACTCGGCCACCGAGGCGTTCGTCGCCCATCGCAATCTGCTGTTCACCGTGGCCTACGAGATGCTCGGTTCGGCGACCGACGCCGAGGATGTCTTGCAGGAGACCTGGCTGCGGTGGGTGGGCGTCGACCTCGGCACGGTGCTCGACCCGCGCGCGTTCCTGGTCAGGATCACCAGCAGGCAGGCACTCAAACGACTGCGGACGCTCGACCGGCGCAAGGAGTCCTACGTCGGGCCGTGGCTGCCCGAGCCGCTGCTGACCGCGCCGGACGTGGCCGAGGACGTGGAGCTGGCCGACAGCGTCTCGATGGCGATGCTGCTGGTGCTGGAGACGCTCGGGCCCACCGAGCGGGCGGTGTTCGTGCTGCGCGAGGTCTTCGCGCTCGGCTACGACGAGATCGCCGAAGCCGTCGACAAGACGCCCGCGACAGTGCGCCAGATCGCGCACCGGGCACGGGCACACGTCGCCGCGCGCAGACCGCGCGGCTCCGGCTCCCCGGCCGAGCACCGGGCCGCGCTCACCGCCTTCCGGGCAGCGGTGGAAACCGGTGATCTGCAAGGCCTGCTCGACATTCTCGCGCCGGACGTCGTCGCACTCGCCGACGGCGGCGGAATCAAACACGCGCTGCTTCGGCCGATCGTCGGCGCGGACAAGGTCGCTCGCCTGCTGTCCACCGGCTGGTGGAAACGCGATGCGGAAAGGACTGTCGAGCCGGTACAGATCAACGGCGCTCCCGGGCTGCTGATCCGGGTCGACGGGGAAATCGACGGCGTGCTGGCGGTGCGGATCGAAAACGGTTACGTCACCGGCGCCTACCACGTACGAAATCCGGAGAAACTGGCGAGCGTGACACGGGAAATCGCGATCAGCCGCTGAGATCGGCACCCCTCGTTTTTCACCGCGGACACGTACGGGTGCCTTTTCGTATTCGACCTTCGTTCGGTGCTCCACTCAAGAGTATGAGCCGGTTCGGTTTCAGCCGGTTTTGTTCCGGTGGTTCGGTTTTCACCGGTCGACCGGGACTCGTTCTTCATCCTGATTCAGGAGTTCCGCCATGACCATGAACTTCCGCCGTATCGCTGCCTCGTCCTTCGCCGTCGGTGTCCTCGCGATCCTGACCATGGCGCCGGTCAGTGCCGCCGCGTCCACAACGAACCTGACAGCGGCGAACGCTCCTCCCGCCGGCTGTGCCACCGCCATCGCGGCCGCGGTCGACACCGCGAACTCGGCGACCGCCGCCGCGGCCAACGTCGTCGACTCGGCCGCCGCTGCCGCCGCCGCCAAGGCGTTCGCCGAGGGCGTGCTCACCGGGACGCCCGCCGCGATCAACGACGCCGCCGCCAACCTTGGCGCGTTCACCACCGCTGCCGCCACCGCCGCCGCGGCGAGCGCGGCCGCGCACGCCACGGCCGCGAACGCGACCATCGGTGTCATCGTCGCCTGCGTCAAGGCGTAGTTCGACCGGCACCCGGAAGGGGTGCCGGTGAGTTCACAGATCTCGAAAGGTTTCGGCCCGCCAGGTGAGAGCTCCTCGCCCGGCGGGCCGACTCATGTCCAGGGGGCTACGACAGTCTTCGCCGAAGATCGTCTCCGGCTCAGCGATCTGATTCGGGCCAGGCCGCGGGGACCATACGGATCAGCAGGTCGTGCAGGGTCCGCCGTTCGGCTTCGGTCAGGCCTGCCAGCAGGTCGTCGTGCGCCTCGGCCACCAGCCGATCGCCCCGTTCCAGCTCGCGCCTGCCCGCATCGGTCAGTTTCAGCGCGTACCGTCGCCGGTCGACGCGGTCACGGTCGCGAGAGATGAACCCTGCCTCCTCCGCGGCGTCCGTGATGGCGACGATCGTGGTCCGATCCACGCGCAGCACCTCGGAGATCGCCTGCTGGGACACCGGCCCCTGGTCGCGGACCACGACCAGCAGAGCGTGCAGCCGCGGGCTCAGTCCCGAGGAGTCCAAGCGGCGGTTGAGCAGCGTCCAGCCTCGTTGGGTCGCCCGCGACATCACGTACATCGTCCAGCGGGTCAGCCCGTCGGGCAGTTTCGGTCCGGTTTCGTACAGGTCCACGTCGGTGCCGACGGTTCCCCGGCGCTGAGTTCTTCCGATGGGGTTCTCCACCCGGCCAGTATCCATCATACTCAACAATGATTGATCGGGCTGACGATCACTCTGACTGACGATTAGAGCGGATGGTTCGGATGCGCAGGTGGGGGCCGCTGGTCACAGTGTGTGCGGGAGCCACGATGTTGCTGCTCGACGTGACGATCGTGAACGTCGCGCTCCCGGAAGCGGCGGTCGAACTCGACGCGAGCTTCACCGATCTGCAGTGGGTCATGGACAGCTATGTCCTGGCATTAGCCGCGTTGCTGCTCGGAATGGGCGCACTCGCCGACCGGTTCGGAAGGCAGCGCGTCTACTGCTCGGCTCTCGCCGCGTTCGGTTTGGCCTCTCTCTGCTGCGGTCTCGCGCCGTCACCGGAATTGCTGACCGCGGCGAGAACGGTCCAAGGCCTCGGCGCGGCGGGGATGTTCGCCACCGCGCCGGCGTTGCTCAACGACGCCTATCAGGGACGGATGCGCGGCGTCGCGTTCGGCGTCTGGGGCGGGGTGAGTGCCGCCGCGGCGGCGGCCGGGCCGGTTGTCGGCGGTGTGGTGGCGCACTTCCTGGGCTGGCGCTGGATATTCCTCGTGAACGTGCCGGTGTGCGTTGTGGCCGTCCTGCTCGCGCTGCGGGTCCTGCCCCGGTCGGCGGGCGATCCGGGACGGCGGCTGGGCCTGGCGGGCACCGTCCTGTTCACGGCGGCTTCCGGCGCACTGGTCTACGGCCTGATCCAGGGCAACGAACTCGGGTGGACGTCTCCTGTCTCGGTGGCACTGCTCGGTGGCTCGGTGCTGGCGATGGCCGCTTTCCTGCTCACCGAACGGCGCCGCCCCTTCCCCGTGCTGGACCCACGACTGCTGCGCGATGGACGCTTCGTCGGTATCAGCCTCGCCGCGGTCACGATGACCGTGGCCGCTTACTCGTACCTCCTCTACGTGTCGCTCTGGCTGCAGTCCCATGATGGACTCACCCCATTGCTGACCGGGTTCGTCATGGCACCGCTCGGTGTCGCCGCGATGGTGACCGCCCTCCTCAAAGGCAGGCTCTGGCCGCTGACCCCGCCGCGCACGCCGATCGCGTCCGGTCTGGCGCTCGTGGGCGCGGGCGGCCTGGTGATGGCGGGTGGGGGTGACGGCCCGCTCTGGCCATGGGTGCTCGCCGGGACGTCGCTCGCCGGTGTCGGCGCCGGGCTCGTGAGCCCTTTGCTCGCCTCGACGGCCCTGAGCATCGTTTCCCGTGATCGAGCCGGAATGGCGTCCGCCGTGAACGCCGCCTGCCGCCAGTTCGGCACCGCTCTCGGAATCGCGCTTTTCGGTGCGCTCTTCCCCCACTACGGACTCCGGGTCCTGTTCCTGATCAGCACGGGTGTGGCGCTGGCGGGAGCCGTCCTGACCTGGGTGCTGTTGCGCACGGTTCCGCGGCACCGGAAGAACACTCCCGTCGATCACGCCGGGAGAGAACAAGGGAGCAGATCATGAGAAGACCGATTCGTTCGGGCGACGTGTCGCGGCGGCGTTCACGGTGGCCCGCCTTGGCACTGGCCATCACGACGATGCTGACCTTCGTCGTCACGGGTACGGCGGGGGCGGCGTCACGCTCCGGGCTGTTCCTGTGCCAAGGCAGCGTTTTCCGGATCGCCAACCAGGTGTGGATCCAGGCGAACCCACCGGAGACACCGTGCATCGACGACGCAGAGGCCACCGACCGGCAGGACATCACGGTCTTCGGCACCTACCGGCTGCAGAGCAGTGTGATCGACGCGCGCACCGATCAGAACCCGAACGTGCTCACCTCCGCGTCGCCCGCGGCCGGTGACCTCGCCACCTCGTCCGCACGGCTCGCCTCCATCCGGATCACCGGCCCGGGCCTGCTTGTCGAATTCGGCGCGGTCCACGCGGACGCGGCGGTGACCTGTCAGCTCGGCACCGGCGGCCTCGTCCCGTCGTTCTCGACGCGGTCGACCATCGCGACACTAAGGATCAACGGAACACCAGTCGTCGACCTCACCGGACCGGTCACCATTCCGTTGCCCGTCGGCACGTTGCGGCTCAACCAGACGACGACCACGTCGACGAGCCTCGCGCGCTACGCCGCGATCTGGGACACCTCGTTCGTCGACGTGATACTGGGAGAAGCGAAGGTTTCCCTCGCACCGATCGACGGAAACCCTTGCCGGGCTTGACATAGCCCCTCTCTTCGCGGGAGTCGCGCGACTCCCGCGAAGAGAGGGCGGACACCTTCTTTCGCCACGTTGCGTGACTCAGGGTTTTCACTGAGCCCGTCCGCGCGACAGACGGCGGTACACGATCAAGAGCAACTGACCGATCACTCGATTTCCACTCGGAAACGACGCGAATTCTTCCGTTTCCGCACGTGGTCACCGGCGTTTGTGAAACAACTTCGGAATAGCCTGGGTGGCCTCGCACGCGGACGTATTCGCCCCCTAGGGGTGCCGCACCGGATGTCGCGGGAGATGCCCGGATGTTCGGCCGAACCGGTTCGGGCAGGCTTCTTTCCCATGAAGAAGAATTCCCGGACAAAACACGCGAGACAGCTGTTGCTGTGGCTGCACGTGCTGACCGCCGTGGCGTGGTGCACGATGCAATTGGCCCAGCTGGCACTGCTGGTGCACGGCTGGTCATCGGACGGCCCCGCCCGGCTCGCGACATTCGAACTGGCCGAATTCCTCGAGAACACGATTCTCGACCCGGCGGCCATCATTTCCGCGTACACCGGGATGATGTTGTCCGCACTGACCTCATGGGGGTTCTTCAAGCATCGCTGGGTGATGGTCAAGTTCGTCATCACGGTGGTCGCACTGGTCGCCGCGAGCACCATCGTGAGCAGACTGCTTCCGGCGGTCATCGAAGCATTGCGAGCGGGTGTCGAAGAACCCCGCATCCCGATTTTGGTCGGTACGTGCGCGATGGCGTGCGCGACCGCTTTCATGCTCTGGGTCTCGGTGGTCAAGCCGTGGGGAAAGACGACCCGGTACGCGGCCGAACTGAAGGCCAAGAAAACCGGCGCACGCAAGGACCCGGAACCGACCCTGCTGGTGTACGTCGTGGTCCTGCTCGTTCCCGCCGTGGAGTTCGGCTTCGCACTGGACTATCCGATCCTCACCTTCGGGTCCGTGATCGGTTACAGCATCTACAAATCCGTTTCCCGCCGCTCGAACAAGGCCGAACCGGTCGCGGCTACCCGCTGAAAAGGAGACGCCATGCCTTACGTCATCACCGAACGCTGCGTCGGCCAAAAGGACAAGTCCTGTGTCGAAGTGTGCCCCGTCGACTGCATTCACGACGCGGGTGAGCAGATGATGATCGACCCCATCGAGTGCGTCGACTGCGGCGCCTGCGTGCCGGTGTGCCCGGTGGACGCCATCTTCACCGAGGTCGAGGTACCCGACGACGATGAGGGATCCATCGCGGCCGCGCGGGCCTTCTTCGACACCGAGAGTCTCTGATGAGCGGACTTCCGCGCAAGGTCGCGGTGGTCGGTGCCGGGCCCGCGGGTCTGTACACCGCGCAGGCATTGCTGACCTCGGGCACGTCCTTGTCCGTCGACGTGTTCGACCGATTGCCGACCCCATACGGACTGCTCCGGTACGGGGTCGCCCCGGATCACTTCAAGATCAAGTCGATCGCCCGCGCACTGGCGAGACCGTTGAAGGCACGGTCCGCACGCTTCTTCGGCAATGTCACCGTCGGCCTGGACATCGACGCCGAAGATTTGAGCCGGCACTACGACGCCGTGGTTTACGCGACCGGGGCACAGCGCGGCCGACGGCTGGACATCCCCGGGGAAGACCTGCCGGGCAGTGTAGCCGCGAGCGACTTCGTGGCCTGGTACAACGGTCATCCGTACGCGGCAAACCCGCTCCGCCTCGAATCGATCCGCGGTGTAGCGATCATCGGAGCCGGCAATGTCGCACTGGACGTCGCCCGCATGCTTCTGTCCCCTGTGGACCGTCTCGCCGGGACGGACATGCCGAACCACGTGCTGCACGCACTGGCTCGCTCCCGGGTCACGGACGTGAGCCTGATCGCACGCCGCGGCCCCGCCGACGCCCGGTTCACCACCCCGGAACTGCGAGAGATCGGTGAGCTACCCGGCGTGGAGACCGTCGTCGACGCGGCGGACCTCGACGAGATGACAGTGCCGCCGGACGACCGCAACGCGGCCGGGAACTGCGAGGTGCTCCGCTCGTGGGCGGCCCGTGCGACGGCACCGCGTACCGGCCGCAGACTGCACCTCCGGTTCCGTCGGCGACCGACCCGCGTGAGCGGACGCGGTTCGGTCGAAGCACTGCATTGTGCCGACGCACAGGGGCGGCACGCGGAGACGCTGCCGGTCCAAGCGGTGCTTCGGTCCGTCGGCTACCGGAGCACCCCTATCTCCGGGCTTCCCTTCGACCACCGCACGGGAACCATCCCGCACGAAGCCGGGCGGGTCACCGACACCGCGGGCACGGTGCTTCCCGGCTGGTATGTGGTCGGCTGGATCAAACGCGGCCCCACTGGGGTCATCGGTACCAACAAGGCCGATGCGGCGGACACCGCGAAGGCCGTTCTCGCCGACCTGCCCGGCCTGCCGCTCGCGACGCACGACGGCATGACCGAACTACTCGAACAACGAGGAGTCGCTTATGTCACGCAAGAGGGCTGGGAACGGCTGGACCGGCTCGAGGAAGAACTCGGTGCACGAGGCGGCAGGCCCCGCGTCAAGGTCGCGGACCTGTCCTTGATGCTCGCCGCGTGCCGGGGCGAACAAGCCCCGGCATGAAAGACGGCTGGGCGCGCGGTCGCGCCCAGCCGTCGGACTTTCGTTCGTCACTCGGTCCGGGCACGATCTGCCAGCTGCGCGTTGATGATCTCGACAGCGGCGCGAGGGCTCGACAGCTCGGCCGCGGCGTCGTCCGGGATCGTGATCCCGGACGTACGCTTGAGATGACTCGCCATCTCGATCAACGCGAGTGAGTCGTAGCCGAGATCGGCGAACGGGACGTCCTCGATCTGTCCGTCGAGGTCGACCCCGTCCTCGATCCCGACCGCACTGCGGATCAACTCCCGCAGATCGTCGATGGTGAAACTCTTCCCGCCCACGAAGGCGTCGCCGGTCGGCGTCTCGATTGTCATGGATCGACTATCGCCACCTCAGGTGAATTTCTTCTCCAGAAGCGCTCGAAGCCGCCCGGCGAAACCTTTGTGGCCTCAGGCGGACTGCGTCGCCGAACGCAGAACGGCGCGGACTCCGGCGGGCAGGGAATCGTCCTTGATCGGCGTGACACTGTGCGCGGCCAGCATGGCGGCCACCGAACGGGTGGACTCGGCCATGCGGCACCCCAGATCCCGGTGGACCCCCTTGTCCACCGCACGTTCGACGCTGACCAGCTGGAAATCCGCCAGTTCTTCGAGGAGTTCCTCGGCGGCTTCCCGGCTGCTCCCCAGCATCGCGGCCAGTTCGCTGGCCGACGTCGGTTGTTCGTACGCGGCGGCCGCCAGGAACGCCCGCCGGGCCCGCTCGCTCAACGAGTGGTAACTGTGCTCGACACTGGCCTGGTAACCGGTTCCTCCCTCCTGGGCGCGGATGACCACCGCCGGATCGGCACGCATCCGTTCGACGAGATAGCTCACTGTCCAATGTGGATTCTTGGTGAGCCGGTCGGCCGCCGCGCGCACCAGACCGGGCATGCTTTCGCACAATCGGACCAGTTCACCCGCAGCCGCCTGTTCCGCCCCGATCCGCTCGACACCCACGATGGAAGTGAGCATCTGCAGTCCGTACGCGGGATCGAGCGGGCCGACCGGCACCGACAACACGATGCTGGGGCTGGTCAGCCTGTGCCGGCTGGTCAACAAGGTGGCACAGCCGGAACCGGTCGGCAGCACGTGTTCGAGGGCGCTGGTGGACGGTACGTCCTCGAGCACGACCAGGACCCGTCGATCGGTCGTCCAGCTTCGGTACATCTGCACCCGCTCGTCGAACATCCGGGGCAACTGGTCCTCGACGAGCCCGAAAGCGTTGAGGAAACCACCGAGAACCGAATTCGTGTCCACCGGCCGCCCGTCCGCCAGGCTCATCCTGGCGTACAGCTGCCCGTCCGGATACGCGTCCCGCAGGTGATGTGCGACCTGGATGGCCAGCGCCGACTTGCCCGATGCGGGCGGCCCGGTGACGGCCACCGCGGTGGGCACCGAACTCTTCCCGGCCCGTAGTGGCTCCATGATCGCGACTCTTTCCCTGTCCCTGCCGTAAAAGTACGGCCGGGCGGGCGGAAGCTGGCGAGACTGGTCGAACTTCAGCCCGATCACCTCAGGCCCCCCGGAACGCCTCGCGTCGAAGTTCAGCGACTGGTCGCCGGACAGGATCGCCCGGTGCAGTGCCTGCAGCTCCCTCGACGGTTCCAACCCCAGCTCCCGGTCGAGGTTCACCCGTGCACGCTGGTAGACCTGCAACGCCGTGGATCGTCGTCCCGCCCGGTAACACGCGAGCATCAGCTTGCCCTGCAGGTTCTCGTGGATCGGGTCGGCGGTGACCAGACTGCTGAGTTCGCCGATGAGTTCCTTGTGCAGCCCCAACCGCAGTTCGACGTCGATCCGTCGTTCCAGCACACTGCGGTAGTTCTCCTGCAGCCGGACACATTCCGCCTGCAACAGCGGACCGCAGCGAACATCGGACAGGCTACGGCCGCGCCACATTCCCAGCGCGGACCGGAAGGTGGCGGCAGCCCCTTCCAGGTCCACCGCCCCCTCCAGTGCTTGCGCCTTCGCCACCAGCGTGGCGAAATGATGGACGTCCACCGCGCGCCGAGGAAGCCTCAGCGCGTATCCGTTGGCGATGGTGGCCAGAGTGGACGTCATCGTCGGCCAGCTGCCGCCCTCCGGCGGCACCTGACTGTCGGTGCCGTCGATCGGCAAGAGCTTGCGCAATTGGTAAATGTAAGTGTGCAAGGTCGTCTTCACGCTCTTCGGCGGAGTCTCCTCCCACAACTCCTCGACGATCTGATCAATCGTGACGACGTTGTTGGCATTCAAGGTGAGCAACGCCAGCAGCTGCCTCAATTTCGGCGGTGAAGGTGTTATATCGGATGCCCCGGACATGACTCGGAGCGGCCCCAGTATGCGAATCTGCATGCTCCCCCTTAGCAGAAGATCCTTTCGAATTCCACCACTTTACGCCAAGAACCCCAGCCGCGTCCCAGCCGTGGACACAAGCGGTCGACCGGGTCGACGGCCCGGATCGGGTGACTATGCCCAGACTCGATCGACAAGCTGTCAAGAAACTCTGAATACGAGACTGGCTCATGTCCGACAACAGCAGGCCGACGGTGCACCGATAGGCCTAGCTGTCACCCTTTCGACCGGCCCGAACCTGCGAGAATGGCAGCGAATTTGCGATCAACTCGCCCACCTGGTGACTCATTGACCAGGCGATACCGCCGATACCTTGTGCGACCTACGACGAAATTAGTCGATACTGGCGAGTATGCAATCGGATCGGGCAAGTAACGCGCTTCAGGCATGGGAAAGCGCTGTACCGACGGGTAGGGGGATACCGCCGGTACAGCGCGTGGTCGTGACCGAGCACAGAATGCGGCCTTCCGGCGACCGCAATTGGCCGATCGTCAATTTCACTTCGCCGAGGAAAGCGGGTTACGGGTCAATGTGTGGCGGCAATCTCATAGAACCCGAACCCCTTCCCCATATTCGGGTCACGGAAACGCCGCAACGGCTCGGTGCTCGGTTTGTGCTCCGCGCTCTGCTCCCACTTCTGGAACTCGTCGAAGCTCGACCACGAGCTCATCACCACGAACCCGCCCGGCTGGTCCACCGAACGCAGCAACTCGCTGCCCAAAAGTCCCGGGACATCCGCGAGCTGCTCACTGACCTCGTGATACACCACCTCGATGGCCTCCGCGTCAGCGCTCGCGTAGTACAGCAGGACCCGGATACGAGGGATCATCCGGCCGCCTCCCACTGCGCGTGGGATTCCAGCCCCGACCTTCTGCTGTCGATGTGGGCGACCACGTGCATGGTGTCCATCGAGCCGCGCTCACGGAACGGATGCAGCCGCTCACGGTGTCGAAGGTGCCGCTCGCTTTTCTCGAACGCCCGGAACCCGGTTTTGTTCGTCCAGTCGCTGACGATGTAGTAGACACCCTTCTCGTCACTACGGGACAGCCACTGATCCAGGTTGGCGGGATGGGTGGTCACCGCGTCGGCGATCCGCACCCAGAGCTCCTCGAACTCCTCCTCGAGCCCCGGCTTGATCTCCATCCTGAGCATGACCCGGAAGACCTGATCGCCTGCCATCAGGAGATACCCCCGTCCACCGAAACCACCGCTCCGGTGACGTAGGACGCGAGGTCACTGGCCAGCCACAGCACCGCGCCCGCGACGTCCTCGGGCGTCCCCCACCGACCGAGGGCGGTCATCGCGGTGTAGCGGCCGATCATGGCCTCGCGTTGTTCGGCGGGCAGCGCGTCGGTCTGTTCGGTGTGCGTCATCCCGAGGGAAAGGAGGTTGAACCTGATGCCGTCACCACCCAGTTCCTTGGCCAGGGACCGGTAGAGCCCATGCAGCGCGGCCTTTGTCGCGGTGTAGTGCGCCCGCAGCGGAATCCCGACGTCGATCGACTTGGAACTCACCCCGATCACCGAGGACCCCTTCCCCAGCAAGGGAAGCGCTGTCTGGATGACCAGATGCGGGCCGGTGAGGTTCGTGTCCACCGTCCGCCGCCAGTCCTCGACGGACAGATTCACGTACGGCACGTGGTTGATCACCGCCGCGTTGTTGACCAGGATGTCGAGACGGCCGCCCGGTTCGCATTCGTCGATCAGCCAGCTCACCTGTTCCGGATCACTGACGTCGGCCCGTACCACCCGGTGCGTGCCGCCGATCTCCTTCAGTTCGAGTTCGAGCGAGGTCACCGCGTCGCTGTCGGTGCGATAGCAGGTGACCACGTCACATCCGGCGCGTGCCAGCGCGAGCACGATCCCCCGGCCGATGCCGCGGGTACCGCCCGTCACCAAGGCCTTCTTTCCCGCCAGTCCCAGATCCATCGTTCTTCTCCCCTCAGTCGGTCGTGCCGATTGACGCACGGGCGGCCGCCTCGACCTTTTGCTTGATCAGCCGCAGCTGCCCGGCGGTGTTGGTGTTCATGCGATCGCGCATCTGGGTGTCGGTCACCGGCGCGGCCGGCTTCATCTCGAAGTCCTGCACCCACCGCATTAGGACACCGTCGTCGGTCTGTAGGTACTCCCAGAAGATCCACATGTATTTGAACGGCCCCGGTTCGACCCGGTGGGCACGCACGGTCCGGCTGTCCGGATCCGGCGTCCGGGCTGAGACCCAGCTCCAGACCTTGCCGTTCTCGTCGGGATGCATCGCCAGCCGGAACCGGATCGTGCCCGACGACTCGTCGAGGACGGTCGCCTCGGCGTACTCACTGAACAATCGGGGCCACGACGGGATGTCGTTGGTCATCTCCCAGACGAGGTCCATCGGCGCGTCGATGACGACGCTGTTGTCAGTGTGCGCTGCCATCCGAACTCCTCATCCGGTCGGACCTCCACGAGTAGAACTCTTTCGCCATCGCGTCACGCGGCCCGCTCCAGCCAGGGTCGTACGGCCGGACGTACTTGCCGAGCTTTTCGTTGAGGTCGTGGAACAAGGGGTGCGCGCGCACGTCGTCCAGCCCGCTGGTGAGATCACCGTCGGCTTCGATCAAATGCGCGTATAGGTCATGAAACCGGAACAACGTCCGTGACGAGGCGTTGAGCATATGCGGCAGCTCGGTGGCGTCCGACTCGGCGAAGATCTCGGCGATGGTGTCCGCGTCCGCCGGGTCGAACCGTGCGATGATCAGTGTCCTGCGCATGCGGGCTCCTGCGTGACTCATGCTTTGTCCGAGACGAGGACACGCATCGGGACGCCGGGCAACCGGTACTCCCGCGGCGGGGCGAACCCGCTGGCGCGCAGGATCTCTGCGTACTCCTGCTCGGTGTGGACTTGGCCGCCGGTCGTCCAGGCCAGCATCAGCACGGAGAACAGGTGCGGTACCGGCTCCTGCTCCGGCGGTTCGTCGCCGATGGTGAAGCCGACCGTCACCAGCTGCCCGTCGTGCCTGATCACCTCGTGCACGCGAGTCAGCAGTTCGGTGGCCTTCTCGGCGGAGAAGTGATGCAGCACGTTGGTGACGAGCGCGACGTCGTACGGGCCGCCCAACGGGACTTCGAACATGTCACCGCTGATGAAGCTCGCCCGCTCGTGTACCCCCATCTCCTTCGCGCGCCGCTCGGTGATCGGCAGCACGTTCGGCCAGTCGAGGCTGTGCACCCTGGCGTTCGTCAGCCGCTTGGCGATGGTGTAACCGTACAGACCGTGTCCACAAGCGACATCCAGAATGTCCACTTCGGACCGTTCGAGCAGCCGTCCTGCCAGTACGTCGGTCACCAGCCTCGCGGTGGGCTCGGTCGCCGCCGTGGCGTGGTTGGCGAAGTCCTCCCAGTAATCGAAGTTGGGGGTTTCGGCGTTCTCACCGACGACACAGCCACCGCGGCGCACCGCCTCCCCGAGTACCTTCAGGGTGTCCCATTCTTGGTCACCCGCCAGGACGTCCTTCAGATGCCCGAGGTACCCGGGCCTGCCGGCGACGAGCAGTTCGTCCGCACCCGGCGCGAGCCCGAAGGATTCGCCGTCTCGTCGCAGCAAACCCAGGGCCACCAGCGCGTTCAGCAGGATCCGAATCCCTCTTTCGTTCACCTCCAGCCGCTGGGCCAATGGTGCGGGCCGGGCGGGTCCGTCCGCCAGCGCGTCGAACACACCTAGGTCGAGACCGGTGCGCAGCAGGCTGGTGTCCCGGTAGCCCTGCATGATCCGAAGTACCGTCTCACGGTCCACTTCGGACCGAAGAGTCACACTCATGTTCTGCCTTCCCAGTTCTTCCAAGCCGTGGGCCGCTGTTCGCGATCAGATCATCAGGCCGACGGCGACGACGTTCAGTAACAGCGCACAGAGCGCGCACAGGGCACGGATCCGGTTCCACTTTCGCCATTTCGCTCGCGGATCACGTTCGGTGAAATCGCTCGGCAGCTCGGTGTGATCGAGACTCGCCATCCACCGGTTGATGCGGACGTTCTTGGTCAGTGAGACCAGAACGGCCTTCAATTGCATGGTCGCCGCGATACCGCAGAGGATGCCAGCCGCGTGATGGTCCGTCGTGGACTGGAACGCGACGTCGCTGACGATACCGAGGGCCATGCACAGAGGCATGAGCGGTTCCATCGGTTTGGTCAACAGCTGATGCACCTGCACGGCCCGATCGGCGGGCAACGCGAGCCGCAACGGCGCACTGCTCACCATCACCACCAGCAGACCGCCCGCCGTCAGGCTGTTCCCGAGCAAGGCCAGCGGTAGGAATAACTCCGCCATGTACCGTACTTCCTTTCCGTCGAGCACGATGCTTGCCCGAGTGGCTCGAAAAGGCCTGAAGAGACGGTGAAGAGCCCGGAATCTCCGCGAGAATCCCGCTGTCGCTCGTTTTTCCAGTGTTTTCCGAGAGGACGCGGGCAGGCTCGCCAGCGACCCTCAGATGAGAAGGAAAGAGGTGCCTCGAGTTGACAGAATCGGCGATCAGGAAAGTGGCCGTCGGCGACGTCGTGGCCAACCGGCGACGTGGCGGTGAGATCAGGGTCGTGCTCGGACCGCAGACGGTGGGCGCGAAGACCGGCTTTCTGGGTGTGCTGACTCTCGGCGCCGGCGAGTTCGTCTCCGAGCACTACCACCCATATTCGGAAGAGTTTCTTTATGTGACAAAGGGTTCTCTGGTCGTCAGGGTGGCGGGCGAGCCGGTCGAACTCGGCTGTGGTGAAGGCGTTCTCGTGCCGAGGGAGGTGCGGCACCGGGTGGAGAACAACGGCACGGAGCCCGCCGAGGCGGTCTTTCACCTGTGTCCGCTCGCTCCTCGGCCAGAACTCGGTCACGTGGACACCGAGGAGCTGCCGAACCCGGACCACGCGCAGCTGTCCGTGCAGGAGAGGTCATGAACCGCGAACGACGTGTCGTGCTCACCGGAATCGGTGTGACCGCGCCCGGCGACACCGGCACCAAGGCGTTCTGGGAACTGCTCGTCGCGGGCCGTACCGCGACCAGGCCGATCTCCTCCTTCGACGCCAGCCGCTTCCGGTCCCGGATCGCGGCCGAATGCGACTTCGTCCCGGAGCGGGAAGGGTTGTCGCCACAGGAAATCCGCCGCATGGACCGGGCGACGCAGTTCGCGATCGTCTGTGCCCGTGAGGCGATCGAGGACAGCGGGATCGAATTCGACGCCGAACGGCCGGAACGGGTCGGCGTCACGATCGGCAGTGCGGTCGGAGCCACGATCGGGCTCGAGACGGAGTACAACGTCGTGAGCAACGGCGGCGGACGATGGGTGGTCGACCACACCTACGGCGTACCGCAGCTGTACGGCTATCTGGTGCCGAGCACCTTCGCGGCGGAGGTCGCTTGGCTGAGCGGTGCCGAAGGACCGGTCACCACTGTGTCCACCGGCTGCACCTCCGGTCTGGACGCGGTCGGCTACGCCGCCGACCTCATCGCGCGCGGCGAGGCCGACGTCATGATGGCGGGGGCGACTGACGCGCCGATCTCACCGATTTCGGCGGCCAGCTTCGACGCCATCAAAGCGACGTCGACGAACAACGACGATCCAGAGCGCGCGTCGCGGCCGTTCGACCGGGACCGCAACGGCTTCGTCCTCGGCGAAGGTGCCGCGGTGTTCGTGTTGGAGGAGTACGAACACGCGCGGGCCCGCAACGCGAACTGGTACGCGGAGGTCAGTGGGTACGCCCATCGCAGCAACGCCTTCCACATGACCGGACTGCGCCCGGACGGGCGGGAGATGGCGGAGGCGATCACGCGCTGTCTCGATCAGGCCAGGCTCAACCCCGAGGATATCGGCTACATCAACGCCCACGGATCGGGAACGCGACAGAACGATCGGCACGAGACGGCGGCGTTCAAGCACAGCCTCGGCGCGCACGCGTACGACGTCCCGGTCAGCTCGATCAAATCGATGGTCGGGCATTCGCTCGGCGCGATCGGCGCGATCGAACTGGCCGCGTGCGCGCTGGCGCTGACCTATCAGGTGGTGCCGCCGACCGCCAACCTGCGTACCCCGGACCCCGAATGCGACTTGGACTACGTCCCGATCACGGCACGGGACGTCCGGATGGACACCGTGCTGTCGGTCGGCAGCGGATTTGGCGGTTTCCAGAGCGCGGTCGTGCTCACCGGACGGGAGCGTGCGGCGTGACCGCGGTCATCACCGGAATCGGCGTGGTCGCGCCCAATGGTCTCGGCGTGGAGGACTACTGGGCGGCCACACTGGCGGGTACGAGCGGTCTTCACCCGTTGACCAGGTTCGACGCGAGCGGCTATCCCACCAGGGTGGCCGGCGAGGTCTCGTGGTTCACCGCCACCGACCATCTGACCAGCCGGATGGCGATCCAGACCGACCGGTGGACCCAGATGGCCTTGTACGCCTCGGACACCGCGCTGCTCGACGCGGGCCTCGATGCCGCGGGCCGCGAGGGGTTCGACGAATACGAGATGGCCGTCGTCACGGCGAGTTCCAGCGCCGGCAACGAATTCGGCCAGCGGGAGCTCGGCAGCCTGTGGAGCACCGGACCGGAACACGTCACCGCGTACCAGTCCATCGCGTGGTTCTACGCCGCCACCACGGGGCAGATCTCGATCCGTAACGGCATGCGCGGTCCTTGCGGCGTGCTGGCTTCCGAACAGGCGGGTGGGCTGGACGCGCTCGCCCACGCACGCCGGATGCTCGGCTCGGGCGCCCGTCTTGTCGTGACCGGCGGGACCGAGGCACCGCTGTCGCCCTACGCGGTGGTGTGCCTGCAGTCCAACGGTTCCTTGAGCACGGCAGGCGATCCGGCCGCGGCCTATCTTCCGTTCGACGACCGCGCCGACGGCTATGTTCCCGGCGAAGGCGGTGCCATGATGGTTCTCGAGGACGACGTGAGCGCGCGGGCACGAGGAGTACGCGGCTACGGGATCGTGGCGGGCTGCGCGTCCACGTTCGATCCTCGGCCGGGCTCGGGGAAACCGCCGAACCTCGGTCGTGCCGCGGAGCTCGCGATGGCCGACGCGGGAGTGGCACCCGGCGACGTGGACGTCGTGTTCGCCGACGCCGCCGGTGTTCCCGCGTTGGACGGGCAGGAAGCCGAAACCGTCGCGGCCTTGTTCGGGCGAGGAGCGGTTCCGGTCACCGCGCCGAAGACGATGACCGGACGGCTCTTCGCGGGCGGTGCCGCGGTCGACGTCGTGACCGCGGTACTGGCCCTGCGCGACGGGGTGATCCCGCCGACCACGAACGTCCGTCCGGCCGAGAGGTACGGCCTCGATCTGGTCGTCGGCCGCGCTCGCGAGGCCGACGTGCGGACCGCGCTCGTCCTCGCCCGCGGCGAAGGCGGGTTCAACTCCGCGGCAGTGCTGACGAAAGTCCCCTAGTGAACTCGTCTTTTCAGGAGGGCCGGATGGCCGGGAACAAGTACGTGACCACGCTGCACGGTGCGGGTGTGGCGGATGTCGAGTCGGTGGGCCGGAAGGCGGCCGTACTGGGCGAGTTGCTGACCGCGGGGTTGGCGGTTCCGGACGGGCGCGTGCTGACCGCCGACGCGCTCCGGGCCGTGTTGCGGCTCGAAGACTTCGACGACCTGGGTACGGCCCGGCCGGAGCTCGGCGCGGCCGCACTGCCGGACGACGTGGTCTCGGCGATCGACGAGCTGTTCGCCGCGCTCGGCGACGACCGGTTGGCGGTGCGCTCCTCGGCCGTCGACGAAGACCTCGCCGGGATGTCCTACGCGGGCCAGTACGACTCGGTGCTCGATGTCCACGGGCGGGCGGCACTCGAATCCGCCATCCGCACCTGCTGGCAGTCGGCGTTCTCCGAACGGGTCTCGGTGTACCAGGCCGATGGCCGGCGGAGCACCGGCGCTCCGCGCGTCGCGGTCCTGGTGCAGCGCATGGTCGACGCGACGGCGGCGGGGGTCGCGTTCAGCGCGAACCCGGTCACGGGCGAACGGCAGGAAGTACGGATCAACGCGGTGAGAGGGCTCGCCGACCGCTTGGTGTCCGGGCACGTCTCACCGGACGAATGGTCGGTACGGGCGTCGACGGCGCGTCAGCTCACCGGGGCCGAGGGCGCCATCGATTCGGCGCAGGCGGCCGAGATCGCGGAGCTGACCCGGCACATCGAGAAGCTCTTCGGGACTCCACAGGACATCGAGTGGGCGATCGCGGGCGATCAGGTGTGGTTGTTGCAGGCGCGTCCGATCACGGCGTTGCCCGAACCCGAGGTCGTGGCCGTGCCCATGGTGATCGATCCGCCGCCGGGTCATTGGACCAGGGCGAGCCATGCCACCGGCCCCCTGACCCCGCTGCGGCGCTCGACGGTGCTGCCCACGCTCAACGACACCAGCGGCTACCTGTTCTCGTTCGGCATGGGCACCCGGCTGGCCTACGAAGAGATCGGCGGCTGGCTCTACTCACGGTTCGTCATGCCGGACGGCCCTGCCGAAATGGCGAAACGGCTGCAGCAGGTATTGGGGGCGCTCTTCCAGGACGAACCTCAGCACCGCATCGATCTGTGGCACAGCGAGTGGCGCGAGGAGCTCACCAGCGCGCTGTGGCGACTGCGCGACGACGTCGATCCGGCCAGGTTGTCCGACGAGGACCTGGTGACCCACCTCCTGGAGATTCGCGCTGTCGAGGACAAGGCGATGGAGGTGCACTTCAAACTCGGCGGGGTCGGCGTGCTCGCGGTCGGCAAACTCGGTGTGTTGTGCGCCGACCAGCTCGGCTGGACCGCGGCGAAAACACTGGACCTGCTCAGCGGCCTGCCCGGGATGACGACCGAACCGGCCCATCGGCTCACCGAATTGGCCGCGTCGGCGCGGTCGTCCCCGGCGGTCATGGAATCGCTCGGACGCGACGACGTCACCGTGGACGAGATCCGCGCCGCCGACGAACGGTTCGGCGCGGCGTTCGACGCGTACCTGCGGGATTTCGGTCTTCGCACGGTCGGGATCGACATCGGCAGCCCGGCGATGGCCGAGCGGCCCGAGTTGCTCCTGGCCCTGCTGCGCGGACAGCTCGATCGCGGCTTCGACCCGGCTGAACAGGCGGCGTCGCTCGCCGGGGAACGGGCCGCCACCGAACTGACGGCGCGGTCGGAGATCGCCGACACCGAAACGTTCGACTCGATACTGCGCTTGGCCCAGGCCGTGTATCCCTTGCGGGACGACAGCAACTACCTGGTTCAGGTGGCGGGCGGTCTCTTCCGCCGCGCCATCCTCAGCGTCGGGGACCGGCTCGCGCGCCGCGGCCGGATCAGTCATGCCGAAGGCGTCCTGATGCTCGTGTTCTACGAGGTGATCGACGCGCTCCGGCGCGACGTCGACCTCCATGAAGCGGAAGCCGCACGAACCGGGGAATTTCTTTGGGCGCGGCAGAATCCCGGTCCGGCGGAGTACGGCGAAGCGATGAAGCGGACCCCGCCGACGGAGTTGATCGCCAAACTGCCGCCACCCGCGCGCGAAGTCATCGAAGCCGGACTGTGGTCGATGCGCGAGGTCGCGGGCATCCGGGCGGACGCGGAAGAGAGCTCGTCGGGGCTGGTGCGCGGTCTCGCCGCCTCTCGCGGCACGTACACCGGCCCGGTGCGGGTGATCATGGACGAAGGCGATTTCGGCAAGCTGCGGACCGGGGACGTGGTCGTGTGTCCGGAGACCACCGCGGAATGGGCCGTCCTGTTCCCGTGTGTGGGTGCGCTGGTCACCGACACCGGTGGTCTGCTGTCCCATCCCGCGATCATCGCCCGTGAGTACCGCGTACCCGCAGTGCTCGCGACCGGCGACGGCACCCGGCGGCTGCGGGACGGCGACCTGGTCACGGTGGACGGCGAGAATGGAACCGTGCGGCAGTGGGAAGGCGGCGTCGAGTAGCCGGCACACGTTTGCGACGACGAGCCGGGCAGGCCCACCGAAAATCGCTAGCCTGTGGAGATGCGTCTGTTCTTCTCCGCGGGTGCGGGTTACAGCCATATCGTTCCGCTGCTGCCGCTGGCCTCGGCGGCACGGGACCACGGCCACGACGTCGTGGTCGCGACCGGCCCGGCCGCGGTCGAGTACGGGCGGGCGAGTGGCTTGCCGACGATCGCCGTCGGCGGATCGGCCGACGAGGCCGCGACCCGGCAGGCTTGGGGAAAGTACTCGCCGGCCGAACTCGCCGCGATGTCACCCGACGAGAAAATGGCGTATGTGGTCACCATGATGGCCGAACTCGGGGCCGGGTCGAGGGTGGGCGAGATGCTGGCCGCGGTCCGCGAGTGGTGGCCCGATCTGGTGATCTCGGGTGCCGGTGAATTCGCCGCCGTCACCGCGGCGGCGATCACCGGCCTGCCGTACGTCGTCCATGCGATCGGGCCGCCGAAACCGGCCTCGATCATGGCGGGTGGCTGGCGGGCGCTCGACCCGATCGTGCGCCGCTTCGGGCTCGACCGGTTCCCCGCGCACGACACCGTCCCCTATCTGGACATCTGGCCGGAGACGTTGCGGCCGCGGGGAATCACCTGGGATCACCCCGTCCGCGTGCCGGTGCGCCCGGAGGGGATCCTGCCCACCGGAGGAAGCCGCCCGGCCGTCGTCGAGGGCTTGCCGCACGACAAAACCGTGTACGTCACGGCGGGGACCTCGCACAACACCCGGCCAGGGGTGCTGGAGACGATGATCTCCGCGCTGCACGACGAGGGCGTCAACGTCGTCGCGACGATCGGCCGAGACGGCGACCGGGACCGGTTCGGCCCACAGCCCGATCACGTACGGATCGAGAACTTTCTTCCCCAGCAACGAATACTCCCCCATGTCGACGCGGTCGTCTGTCACGCGGGCGCGGGGACGGTACTGGGCGCGCTCGCGCACGGCGTCCCGCTGGTGGTCTCGCCACTGGCCACCGACCAGTTCGACATGGCCGCCCAGGTCGCGGACGCCGGGGCCGGAGTGCTCGCCGACCCCGGCGCCCCCACCCGAAACGGGATCCGCGACGCCGTCCGCGCCGTGCTCACCGACCCCGCGTACCGCGATTCCGCCGCGTCCCTCGCCACGCGGATCTCGGCCATGCCGGAACCCGCGGCCGTCCTGGAGCAGCTGCCGAAGTTCGCGGAGGGTTCCGCTCCCTGATCCGCTGGAGATCCCCTATCGGTGGATCCGGCGATCCACGGCGCTCCAGTTCGTTTCCCACGTCGTTCCGCCGTCGGCCGAGAAGGCCTGCTCGAATCTCGCTTCGTCCGCGTTCGGGCGGAAGATCCGGAAGCGCACCTTGATCGGGCGGCCGTCGTACTGGTCGTCGCCCAGGAATTCGCCCATCCCGTCGTGGAAGCCGCCGTAGACCGCCGGGGTGAGCAGCCCGTCGCGCATGTTGATGAAGGTCAGGCTCCACCGTTGCGCCTGCGGTTCGTACAGCCGCAGGTTGAGGGCGTCGATGCGGCCGTTCGGTCCCGAGACCTGGAACTCGAGGACGTTCGACCGCCGGTCGAGGAGCGGTTTGACGACGCTGGTCCCCGCGAACTGGAGCCATTCGTCCGGGGTTTCCGAGAGCGGCTCCGCCAGCACTCGCACCGTGGAACGCCAGGTGCCGATCTCCCAGTCGAAGTCTCGTTGGCCGTCGGCGGTCACCGACGACGCGGGAGACGTCGACGCGTCACCCGAGGCCGCCGTCGCCAGCAGGAGGAGGGCCGAAAAGCCCGCGATCAGGATGCGTCTGTATGGCACGGTCATGGTCCGACTATCGGAGTGGAGCGCGGTCGTGAACAAGAAGGCACCTGCGGGTAACCCCTCCCGTCCCAACCCGTTGCCCGGCTGCCCGATGGCCGCGGCGTTCGCCGCGATCGGCGGGAAGTGGAAGCTGACGCTGCTGTACTGGCTCGCCCACGGGGAGACCCATTTCGCGGGCCTGCGCCGCCGGGTCGCCCCGATCACCCCCAAGGTGCTGACCGAGCAGCTTCGCGAACTCGAGGCCGACGGGCTCGTCGAACGCGTCGTCACCGGACCGGTCCCGGCACGCGTCATCTACCGGCTCACCCCTTACGGGACCACCGTCCTACCCGTCGTCGAAGGAGTCCGGGTCTGGGGTGAAACGCATCTCCAGCGCACCGGCGGCGGGGCCGCGCCGGAAGAGGCGATGAACTGCAAGACGGCGATCGGTTGAGGAACGCGGACTCTCCCGCGTCCATCCTGGCGTTTCATCGGTATTTCATCGGCGCTCATTAGCGTTCGGCCGGGAAATCGACAGTGGGGAGAAAACCGATGAGAAAAGTCGGAGCGCGGTTACTCGCGACCGCCGTCCTGTCCGTCGTCGCCATGGCGGGCGCGGTCGCCGGTCCGGGGGCGGCGCAGGCGGCCACCGCCCGGACGGCGGGCGCGTGCGGGCCGGTCATGTTCGTCGTGCCGGGATATCAGGACGGCGGGGCACAGAAACTTCTGGACCCGGCGCTCGCTCCGGGTGGCGCCGACCCGGTGCGCATCCCGTACCCGAACAGCGCCGGCGACGTCAATCTGTACGCCGACGTCGACGCGGGCGTCGCCAACCTCAGGACCGCGCTCTACAACCTTTACGTCACCTATGGCTGCGACCTCGACACCAAGGTGTACATCGTGGGGTTCAGCCTGGGCGCCCTCGTCGCGGGCACCGTACTGGAGACCGAGCCGCCCGGACGGAACATCCAGGGCGTGCTGATCGCCGACGGGCGGCGGCAGCCCGTCGAATCGAACTGGCCGGGTGACCCCGGCGGCCTGATCGGGCACCTGCCCGTACCCGGTCCCGGCGGCGCCGGTTTCCGGCCGCTGGACTCGTTCGCATACCCGACGCTGAGCCTGTGCAACGGCCCCAATTCGGCCGGTGGCGCGGATCTGATCTGCTTCGGTGGCACCAATCTGGACAGCTACTTCACCTCGCACCCGTATTACAGCTTCGAGGTGGGCACCGAGCTGAGCATTCACGGCGAGGGCCCGTACCCGCACAACCTGCGCAACCGCGTCATTCCGTAACCGGCTCGGGTTGCGAAGCCGGCCGAGGTCGTGCCCGAGCGGACAGGAGGGATCGAACCTTCGGGCAACCCTGCGCGATACGCGCTCTTGCGAGCAACCCCATTCCGGTTCCAGCGTCTTCCGGACATAAAGCTTCGAAAGTCCGCGAGAGAGGCACCGAAATGAAATCCACCGCGAAGAAGACCATCAAAATGGCCATTGCAGTCGGGGCTGTCGCCGCCACCGCATTCCTTTCCGCCTGCGACGGGAACAATGTCGCGGGAAATGGTTCCCCGGTGAAGAATGCGGCGGAAACGGCGGCCGTCGCGCAGACTCCGGAAGGCGGCGGCCAAGGGGCGGCCGCCGGAGGTTCCGAGACCACATCGGACGGCGACGTCAACTGCAGCAAGCACGGCGGACCGGTCGGCGCGCCAGGACGGCCGAAGATGGACCTGATCGCGGTGGAGGCCACCGACGGCACCAAACCGGGCTGCACCGAGGCGTTCACCGTGATCACCGAGTACTTCCAGAAGCTGCCGCAGGCCGAAGGCCCGGGAGAGCGGGTGCTCGACGTCCAGGGCAGGTGGGCTTGCGCCCGCCAAGAGGACTCCGCGGGCGGCAGCCAGGGCGCGGTGGTCTGCGGCGTGCCCAACAGCTCACTGCAGCTGGAGACCCGGCCGTCGAACGGCACCGGGAAGGCACCTGACCAGGAGGTCCGCAAGTTCCCGAACTCCACCCAGCAGGTGCGGTTCACCGGATACGACGCCACTATGCGGATGGTCCGCTTCACCTTGGACACCGACCGGCAGAACGGCAAGACCTACCGGCTCCCGCTGCAGAAGGCCGCCACGGTGTTCAGCGCGGCCACCCTGTGCCCGAGTGATTCGGTCACCATCGACGACCAGGGCTACGGCACCCTGCCGTGCGGCCAGGACCAGCTGATCCAGCAGCTGGCAGACGGGAACCCGGTACGTGCGCGGATCAGCGTGAACGGCGCCGACCAGATCACCACGGTCAAGGAGATCTACCACCCCTGATCCGGGGGAACCGAAAGCCGGCAGCGGGCAACGCACCCGACTGCCGGTTTTTCGCGGCTCAGCCGGTGAAATCGACCTCGCTGGTTTCGACCGTCCCTCCCTTCCGGCCGGGAGCGAGCTGAAACCGCCAGTACAGGTTCGTGTGCGCGATGACCTGCTCCGGCGACGGCGCGCCCCAGGCCGTCTTGTCCCCGGTGGTGTGCGCGTCGCCGACCAGCGTGGCGTCATACCCGCGGACCAGCGCACCGTGCAGCGTCGAGCGGATGCAGGCGTCGGTCTCCGCGCCGGTGACCACGAGCCGCCCGACGCCGAGTCCGGAAAGGACCTTCTCCAGATCGGTGTCCTCGAAGGAATCCCCGTAGGTCTTTTCGACGACTGGTTCGGCCTCGCCGGGCAGCAGCTCGTCGACGATGCGCCATTCCTCGCTCCCCTGCACGAGTTCCTCGTCGGAATGCCGTACCCAGACGACCGGGACGCCTTCCCGCCGGGCCTTGCCGACGAGACCGTTGATGTTCGCGACCACGACATCACGCTCGTAGGCGTCGTCGACGACGCCGTTCTGGACATCGACGACGAGGAGCGCGGTGTTCGGCCGGTTGTCGAGAGTGGTCATGACAGAGTGTCCCTCCTGGTCAGGCTGCTGCGGCAGACCCTAACCTCACCCACCGACAAGAACCGCCGAGCAAGCACTGGAGCTGGCCACGCGCGCGGGCTACTCGGTCCAGCACGCGATGACCGAACGGTTACCACTCGAACGGAGGTCAATGAATTACTTGGCGTTCTCGCCGACCGATCTGGAATCCTCTCGGTGGAAACCGGCGACCTCGACGAGAGCAGCGAATGACCACACCGGATCTCGGCGCCCCACCGCGGCGCATCACCGTCGACGCGGAGCAGGTACGGCGGTTGATCGGCGACCAGTTCCCGCAGTGGGCCGGCCTCCCGGTCCGGCCCGTGGCGCAGAACGGCTGGGACAACGTCACCTTCCACCTCGGCGACACGATGATCGCGCGGCTGCCGAGCGCGTCCGAGTACGCCCTGGCCGTCGACAAGGAACAACGGTGGCTTCCGGCGCTCGCTCCCCAGCTGCCGCTGCCCATCCCCGTCCCGCTGGCGAAGGGCCGTCCCGGCGCGGATTACCCCTTCGCGTGGTCGGTCTACCGCTGGCTCGACGGCGAACCCGCGAACGCGGACCGCGTTTCCGACCCGGTCCGCTTCGCCCTCGACCTGGCCGGATTCCTGACGGTCTTACAGAGCCTCGACGCCACCGACGGTCCCCAGCCCGGTAAGCACAACTGGTTCCGTGGCGCCACCCTGCGCACCTACGACGCGCAGGTCCGGCGCACGCTCACGACACTGGACGGCCACCTCGACGTCGACCTGGCCCGCGAGCTCTGGGAGACCGCCCTGGACGCGCGCTGGGACGGCGTCGGCCGCTGGTTCCACGGCGACATAGCCCCGGGGAATCTCCTGCTCGACGACGGGAAGCTGGCCGCCGTCATCGACTTCGGGACCTGCGGGGTCGGCGATCCGTCCTGCGACCTGGCCATCGCTTGGACGCTGCTGACCGACGGCAGCAGGCAGACGTTTCGCGAGCGCCTTTCCGTCGACGACGCGACCTGGGCGCGCGGGCGCGGCTGGGCGCTGTGGAAGACGCTGCTCCTGTGCGCGCGGACGGTGGGCCGGGCAGACGAAGACGCCGCCGAGGCGCGTCGCGTGCTCGCCGAGATCTTCTCCGCGGTCTGATGTCCCCAATGCCGCATTGGGGACATGCACGGCTCCCGATCCGCCGCTGAAATCCCTAGAGTGGCCAGCCTCCCCGACGAGGCATGTGGCATCGCTGATGCCTGCGTAGATCAAGCGTCGCAACCGCGCCATGACGAAGAGGTCCCCGACCTGCAAATCCCGGCTTTGCCGGGACCCTGACCTTGAAAGTAGGGAAGGAGGCCTTCACGACCTCGGTCGCGTTTGTCGCCGCCACCGTCGGGGTACCCGGCCGCCAGAGAGGATCAGCGGCTCCTGAGCGGGCTACGCCGGATCCCAGCGATAGCTCCCACCGGCTGAGCATCGAGTTCGTCCCGGAGGCAGAGACCGTGAGTACGGCAGCCCACGACCACACCAGCCACGCTCGTCCACGACCGCAGCCGATGCTGGCGGGCGAGAAGAGCGCGGGTGAGCTGTTCTTGGTCAAACTGTTCGCCATCGTCCCGGCACTGGCGGTGCTCGCCACCGTCCCGCTCGCGTGGGGCTGGGGCCTCGGCTGGATCGACATCGGGCTGGCGGCGTTCTTCTACGTCGTGACCAGCCTCGGTGTGACCATCGGCTTCCACCGCTACTTCACCCACGGCGCGTTCACCGCCACCCGCGGTCTGCGGATCGCGCTCGCCGTCACCGGCAGTATGGCGTTGCAGGGCCCGATCATCGACTGGGTCGCGGACCACCGCCGCCACCACGCCTACGCCGACCGTGACGGCGACCCGCACTCTCCCTGGCGTTTCGGCACGTCGGCGGGGGCTCTCGCCAAGGGGTTCTGGTACGCGCACATGGGGTGGCTGTTCGAACGCGAGCAGACCAACGCCGAACGGTTCGCGCCCGACCTGCTCGCCGACGCCGACATCGTCCGCGTCAACCGGTGGTTCCCCGTGCTGACCGTCGTGTCGCTGCTCGCGCCCGCGGTGGCGGGCGGGCTGATCACGTGGTCCTGGTGGGGAGCGGCGACCGCGTTCTTCTGGGCGGGTCTCGTGCGCGTCGCGCTCCTGCACCACGTCACCTGGTCGGTGAACTCGATCTGTCACCTGCTCGGCGACCGGCCCTTCGCCTCCCGTGACCGGTCGGCCAACTTCTGGCCGCTGGCGATCCTGTCGATGGGCGAGTCCTGGCACAACTCCCACCACGCGGATCCCACCTGCGCCCGCCACGGTGTACGCCGCGGCCAGGTCGACATCTCCGCCCGCCTGATCTGGCTCTTCGAAAAGCTCGGCTGGGCGACCAAGGTCCGCTGGCCGAAACCCGAGCGGCTGGCCCGCAAACTCAGGACTTCAGCGCACTGATCCGCCGTGGTCGCACCGGCAGAAGCGGCCACACCAGGCGCCGAGCGCGCCACCAACGGTGTTGAACAGGACGTCGTCGAGTGTGCCGACGCGGCCATCGTCGAACAGGACCTGAAGGCCTTCGATCGCGCAGGACAGTAGCAACGCGAGCAGGACGACGCGGGAAATCGATCGCGCCCAATCGAATCGCACGGGCAGGAGAATCGCGAGCGGCACCAGCAGGGCCACGTTTCCCGCCGCCTGCACCAGCGCGCCGTCGCTGTGGAGAACCGGGCTGACGTCCGCCAGCGGGTTCAGGTTCACCGGAGCACTGGGCCAGTTTCCCGGCGGAGGAACGAAAACGATGAGCAGCACCGCGGACAGGGCGGACAACAGGGCGAAATCGAGTGCGGCGACGAGCGGTCCGTACCGTCGCCCGTAGAGGAGCCGCAGCAAGACGGTGCCCGTGGCCGACGCGAGCAGGGCGGACGGTGCGGCATCACAGAACGCGCGCCACAACCAGCCCATACCGCCCCTTCCGCCGGATCCGTCTTCGGGATGGTGGCAGCACCGGAAAACGTCGACAACTCGACCGGGTATGGTCGGTGAATAACTACCATTCGGGTGCGAATTTTCCCCGGGCACGCTGTCACGGACGTGCGGGCTCCCGGCACCCGTCTGTCCATTGAGGAATGAACGATGGGTATGTCCGAAGCCAGGACTCGGTCCACCGCACGCGGTAGCATCGCGGGACCAGCTGATCCGGCCGCCGCCGTCGACCGGATCGCTGTCCGCTATTGGGAGGTAGCCTGATGTACACCCCGTCCGCACACCCGTTCCCGGTGGCGCTGACCCCGGGCGACCCGGTCCGGGAAGCGGCCTTCCAGGCCGCCACCGCCCGCCTCGACGAGTCGTTCGGCGATCGCGTTCGGGTGCAGGTGGAGCGCTTCGACCGCATGGGGCCCTGGGTGTTCCTGCAGGGGACGCTGCGCGGCACCGACAGCGGCCGCCCGTACTACGCCGGCACCGTCTACGAGGAACGGCGGGCCGACGGCGTCATGTCCGACGTCTACGTCGCCCTGCTCAAAAAGACCGAAGAACCGCGTCCCGAGAACGACGTGCGGGCCTGGCGCCTGGCCAACTACGCGATCGGCCCGACCGACGTCGCTTGGCTGACCTGGCCGGACGAGTACGAAGCACCGCGCGCGCTGTTCGGATTCTGACCTCTCCCCTGGGCCGTGTCCGGTAAGTCGTGTTCGCGGGCCTTGAAGCCCATCGAACAGACTTACCGGACTCGGCCTAAGCGGCTCAGGTCGGCGGGGTGAGGACCTTCACGAGGCCGCTGCCGCCGCCCATGCTGATCTTCTGCGAACCGTCGGGGTTGATGTTGTTCGAGCCGATGAACTGACCATCGCCCGCGTACAACACGACGTGCCCGCCGCCGTTCGAGATCACCACGTCACCGGGCTTCGCCTGGGAAAGCGGGATCGACTTCCAGCCGTCCGCCTCGAGGTTGGCCGTCAGCCCCGCGACCGAGGCGCTGGCCTGGTTCTTGTCGATCAGGCCCGCCGCCTCCAGGCAGCCGGAAACGAAGTTCGCGCAGTTGACGTTGTTGGGCACCCAGGACTGCATCGCGGGCAGCTCACCGCTGCGCTTGAGGTCACCGGCGTTGCGGCCGAGGAACTGCTCGGCGATCTTGGCCGGGTTGTCCCCGCGCGCGTCGATCGGCTTCGCGGGCCTTCCGTCGCCCTGGACCCCGGCGACTCCACCACCGCCACCGCCACCACCGCCGTCTCCCCCGCCACCGCCGTAGACGGGGGCCGGGCCGACCCTCGTGTCGACGGGCTTGACATGGGTGCTCGACGCCGTGGTCTGGCCGGTTTCGGCGGGGATCAGCTCCAGGAAACCGCCCTCGATTTCCAGGCCGAGCGGTTTGAGGAGATCGTCGATCTGTTTCTCGGCGGCGTCCAGCGCGCGCTCGATCTCCTCTTTCTTGCCGTTGGAGTCCTTCTCGTTGAGCCGCCGGAGCCGCTCGATGTCGGACGCGGCGGCGGCGATCTCGTTCTCGTCTTCGGAGCTGTTCTTCCGCTTCCTGGCGGCGCCGATCAAGGCGCGGTTGTCCGCGTCCTTGTCGTTGGCTTCCTGCGCGAGCTGCGCGACCTTCTTCTTGACCTCGTCCAGGATCTCGGAGACACGCTGGAGGATGTTCTTGGCGGCCTCGGCCTTGTCGCTGACCTTGTAACTGGCCTTGCCGAGCGCTTCGAGGTGGTCGGCGACGGCGTCGGCGTCCTTGCCTTCCCATTCGCGCAGCACGTCATCGCGAAAAAGCTTCAGATCGTCGCCGAGGTCGTTGGCCTTGGTGGCGGCTCCGCCGACCTTGGCCGCCTGGTCGTTGACCGCGCGCGCGTTGAGCTTCTGTGCCTGCTGGGCATGCTTGTCGATGGCGTCCATCGACTTCGGACGGTCATGCGACGGGTCGTCGAGCGCGCTCGGATCCCGTTCTGCGGTGGTCATCGGTCAATCCCCCTGTGTTCCGCGTCCTCAGTCCGATCAGTCCCGCTCGCGGTGGCCACCGAGGGTGTGCACACCTTGGGCCTCATCGGCCCGCATCCGCGCGGCGGCACTGGCCAGCGCCGCCGACGCGGCGTCGACCAGCTTCGCGGCGGCGTTCAGCTCGGCGTTCACGCCACTGTAGAACCCCTGCACCGTCTTGCCCGCGCTGGCCGCGTTGCTCAGATCGCCGAACGCGCCGCCGGGGTTACCGTCACCCAAGTCCGTGCCCGTCTTGCTGTACCCGTCCTTCAGCCCGCCGACCTTCTTGGCCAGCGCGGCGATCTGATCCGGGTCGAATCGGCGAGCCATGAGTGATCCCTTCAGTATCGGCGCCTGCGTCCGTGCGTACCTGACCAATAGTGCTCTATCCCGCAGCTTATGAGTTCACACCCACCCGCGCGCGACGTTTCCCGAAACGCGATGACGACCTTTCGTGTACACCGACGCACCTCACCGCGCTTCGGTTCCCCACGTCGGCCAGCGGATCTTCCGGCGGAGGCCGATACGCCGCTCAGTCGAGGATCTGGACGTAACCGTCGGTGCCGTCGACCCGGATCCGCTGCCCGTCCCGGATCAGCCGCGTGGCTCCCTCCAGGCCCACGACGGCGGGCAGCCCGTACTCCCGCGCGATCACCGCTCCGTGTGTCATCAGGCCGCCGACCTCCGTCACCAGTCCGGCGACGGCGACGAACAACGGGGTCCAGCTGGGGTCGGTGTAGGTGGTGACCAGGATGTCGCCCGCCTCGAGGTCGGCGTGCGCCATGTCCACGACGACCCGGGCCCGGCCCTCGACGGTGCCTGCCGAGACCGGCAGACCGGCCAGCGCGCCGGGCGGGGCGTCCTCGCGCCGGTAGTCGCCGGTGACGACTTCGCCGTCCGAGGTGAGCACCCGGGGCGGCGTGAGCGCTTCGTACGATCGGAACGCTTCCCGCCTCGCCTGGACCAGTTCGTCGTCGGCCTTCCCGGTGCGCACGACTTCGCGCAATTCCTGCAGCCGGAGGTAGAAAATGTCGTCCGTCCTCCGCATGATGCCTGCCCGCACGAGGCGTCCGGCTTCCCGCAGCAACGCCTGTTTGTAGACGAAATAGCGGCTGACCATGCCGTACTTGGGGGTATTCCCGGTATCCGGCGAAGGTGCGGACGCGGTCGATCATCAGCTTGGTCCGGTCGGCCTTTTCCTGCCCGCCGGGCAGGGCCGCCAACCGCGCCAGCAGTTCTTCTTCCTTCCGCTGTGCCTCCTGGAGGCCCTGATCGAACCGTCGCTTGCCCGCGCCCGGCTCGAAATTCTTGATGTTGCCGATGAGCAGGGGCACGAGGGTGGCAGGCCGTTCGCTCCAGCGTGTCCTGGTGATGTCGATCTCGCCCGCGCAGCGCATTCCGTACTCGTCGAGGTAACCCTCGATGGCGTCGCGTGCCTCCCGGCCGCCGGGCAGGTCGGCCAGCTCGTCCAGAAAGCCGTCCCGGCCTTCGTCCGCCACCCGCCGCAGGAACTCCAGCACGGCCGCGTGCGGCCGGATCGTGTCCGCGACGTCGAGCAGCGCCAGCCCCATCTCCGCCGTGACGTTGTGGGGCACGGACTGCGTCAAGGCGTCGGCCGCGTTCTTCTCGCCCAGCCAGGCTTCGAGGTTGTCGTTGAGCCAACCCGCCGCCTCCATTCCCGCCGTGATCACCTGATGGCTCAGCGGGTCGAACAGAAGCCGCTTCAGTTCGGCGATGTCGGCGAGGATGAAGTCGAGCAGTGCCGGTCCCGACAGGGTTTGGATCTCCCGTCGCAGGGTGGCCACCGACTCCTGGTTCCGCGCGATCAGCTCCGTGACGATCGCCGGGTCGGTCTCGATCGGGGCGGGCGTGGCGACGGCGGGTCCGGCGCCGCCGTCGCCGTCGGGGACCTCGCGGACGAAGTCACCGCGGTCGAGCACCGTTTGCAACGCGTCCCGGATCAGCGGGTCGGACTTGCCCAGCGTGCCGAGGATGCCCGCGCGACCGGCCGGCGTCGCCAGCGCGGGCGCGACGTCGACGAACAGCCGACCGCCCGCCTCGTGCATCGGGCGCGGGGTCGTGAGCTGCCAGAGCGACAGGCCCAGCGGCTTCATCGCGTCGGTCATCATCTGCTGGTGACCGACGGAGACGTAGACGTGGTTCTCCTCGTCGTCGACCTCCGGCAGGGGGAACAACGTGGTGATCGGACGGCTCTGGACGACGTGGAGCTCGTCGTCGGCCAGGCACCACTCGATGTCCTGAGGCCGTCCGAAATGCGCTTCGATCCGCCGTCCCAGTCGCACCAGGCGCACGACCTGCGCGTCCGTCAGCGACGGCCGTGTCTGCCGCTCCGGCTCGATCGGCAGGTCCTGGGTGCCGCCTTCCGACGCCGCGTGGACGGCCCGCCGCTTCGTGGCGACCGTGGCGGAGACGATCTCGTCGTCACGCACCGTGTAGACGTCCCCGCTCACCAGACCGGAGACCAGCGCCTCGCCCAGCCCCCAGCCCGCCTCCACGGTGGCGATCTTCCGGTTCGACGTCACCGGATCCGCGGTGAACAGGATCCCGGCCGCCTCGGGGAACACCATCCGCTGCACGACCACGGCCATCCACACGGTCCGGTGATCGAAGCCGTTATGCAGCCGGTAGGTCACCGCCCGTTCGGTGAACAGCGAGGCCCAGCATCGCCGGACGTGCCGGAGGACGTCCTCCTCGCCCACGACGTTCAGGTACGAGTCCTGCTGCCCGGCGAACGACGCCGTCGGCAGATCCTCGGCCGTCGCGCTGGAACGCACGGCGCAGGCGGCCCGCTCCCCGAGCCTGGCCAGCGACGCGCTGATCCCCGTCACCAGTTCGGCGGGCATCGTGACACCCTCGACGAGCCCGCGGATCTCCGCGCTCACCGTGCGGATCGCCGCGCGGTCGGCAGGATCCACGCGGGAGAGCAGGTCGAGGTGCGCGCCGATCGACGGCGTCGCGGCCACGACCTGCCGGTAGGCGTCGGTCGTCACGCAGAAGCCGTCCGGCACCCGGACACCGTCGATCCGCGAGAGCTCACCCAGCTGCGCTCCCTTTCCGCCGACGTCCGCGAGGCTCGTCCGGTCGATCTGCTCGAAACCCAGCACATAGCCCAATTGCCTTGCTCCATCGTTCGTCGGTTCGGTGCGCGACGGGCAGTATGGAACAAAGTCCGGCGCCACGCCGGATGACCGTCCAGTCGATTTCCGCACTGTTATGGGGAAATCCGCCCGCAGGCCGCCTGTTCTCCGGTTGAATACCCACGAAGTCCCCTACGAATAAGGAGATCTCGTGCGGAGAGCTAGCAGGCTGGGGGCACTGGCCGTTTCGGTACTGGCGGCGGCGACGGCGCTGGGAGGCGCGGCGTCGGCCGATACCGTGCAGTCGTTCCACACCTCGCTCGACCCCGCTTCGGTGCGGGAGTCGGTGCACTACTTGGTCCGGACCTATCACGTCGACGAGCGGGAAGCGTTGCGCCGTCTGGAATTGCAGACGGACGGCGGGAAACTGGACGAGCTGCTGCGCCGTGATCGCGGTGCCGAATACGGTGGCATGTGGCTCGACCAGAGCAAGGGCCAGCTGGTCGTGGCGATGACCGAACCGGCGGCCGCCGAGCCGTACCTGAAGGTGATGCCCGCCCGGGCCGACGTTCGCACCCAACGGGTCCAGCATTCGTTGCGGCAGCTCACGGCGGCGAAGGAACGCGTCGCGGCCAAGGTCGGCGCAGGACGGGAGGCGGTCTACCTTCCGGCGGTGAGTGAGTCCGAGAACCGCGTCGTACTGTGGGAACGTGCCTGGGTGGCACAGGACAAGGTGGCGACGCGCGCCGCCGGTGACGTCGTGGCCGCCGAAGCGGACACCGCGCGCAAGGCCGCGGCGGCGGAATCCGGCATGGTCGTCTCCCGCGTCTTGGCGGAGCCGAACGCGCTGGCCACGCCGAATGTGGACTGGGGTTACTGCCATCCGCTCTACTGCACCAACTACGGCCCGATGCGCGGCGGCATCCGGTTGGACATGAAACGGGACGACGGCACCTGGGGCGGTTGCACCAGCGCCTTCAACCTGCGGTCCACCGGTGGCGGTTTCCCCGGCAAGGGCTGGGTGCTGACCGCGGGTCACTGCATGCGGACGAAGACCAACAACACGCCGACCCAGCACAACGGCAACCCCGTGCTGCAGCAGCACGGCATCGAGAAGAGCTCCTACCCGTACGACTACGCGGCCCTGCCGTACGTGGACGACGCGGCGGCCACGAAATGGCTCGAAGGCCAGACCGGCCGCAACCGGGTGCTGAAGTACTGCCGCAACGGCGGCATGGACAGCAACGGTGACACCCCGTGCGGCACGCAGGCCACCTCGGTCGACGAGTACATCACCGGCACCCACACGCTCGCCGAAATCAAGGCGGGCTGGGTCGTCTGCGCCAGCGGGACCGCGTCGAGCGCGGCGAACTACCCGGATTCCGTCGACAGCGGCGCGGGCGCGGGCTACCTCGTCGGGACCCGCTGCGGTCGTGTCCTGTCCACGGACGTCGGTATCAACACCGACCTGTGCGCCCGGCCCGGCGACAGCGGCGGACCGCTGTTCAGCCAGGCCGACCACACGGCGCTGGGCATCCTGATCGGCAACCAGCAGTCCCGGTCGGGTCCCTGCCAGGCGGGCGAACTGAACAACTACGCGCCGATCGAGACGATCACCACCGACCTCAGCGAGCGAATCGCCTCGCAGGGCTCGAAGTTCGCGGTGATCACGACTCCGAACGGCTGAGCGACGGATAACGGCTCGTGGGTGATTTGGGTCGTTCTGGCCAACGGTGTTTTGGTTACCTACGGCGGGTGAGCTGGGTAGCGCTGGGTCCGTGGGGGACTCCTTGAGGGACCCAGAGTCCCTCAAGGAGTCCTTCACGGACCCGAAACCCCATCACAAACCCCAGCGGCACCACCAGTCACAACAGCGGCGCGTGAAGGACCCCTATGTACTTCACGCGAGCAAGCCCGCAGGCCACGAGTAGGTACCTGAGAGAGGGTTCGTTCTAACGACCCAAATCACTCACGAGCCCTAAACCGTGCCACTCAGACCAGCCCGAGTTCCCGTGCCCGTACCCCCGCTTGGAAGCGGGACTCCGCGCCCAGCGCGGACATCAGTTCGGCCACCCGGCGCCGGTAGGTGCGCACGCCGAGGCCGAGGGACCGGGCGGCGGCTTCATCCTTGACCCCGCTGCCGAGCAGGTCCAGCACGGCCGGCGCGAGCTGGCGGATCTCGGAGACCTGCGCGTCGAAGACGGCGAGTTCGGTCGCCGAGCGCCAGGCCGTCTCGAACAGCGAAATCACGCCCTGCACGGTTTCGGGCTGGGTGATGACGCTGTAGCCACGTTGCCCGGCGGTGAGGTCACCGGCCAGGATCACGAGCCTGCCGTCCATGATGATCGTCTCGTTGAGGTCTTCGGTGGTGATGCGGATCCGCGCCCCGAAAGTGTCGCGCCGGTGCGCGAGTTCCCGGGCGGACGCGGGGTCGAGCAGCACGCTGGACCGATAGATCTTGCGGATCCGCAGGTCGCCCGAACGGCGTCGCGCCGCCGCGGGGAGCTCGTCGGGCCCGCTGTCGGCGACCCAGGTCGCGAGGTCGTTGGCGGCGCACGCGAGGTCGGACACGGTCGCGAACAGGTGCCCCACCCGCCGGAACAGCTCCTCTTCACCGCGCACGACCGTGACCGCGTCACCAGCGCGTGTGATGCCGTCGTCAGTCCGCATGACACCAATACTGCCTGGCCTGAGCGGCCCGCGACCAGTTGGCAGCTTGTTGCCATTTCCTGACTTCTCCCCGCCCTGTCGCGACGCTGGTCCGCATGACGAACATCCAGCACAACGCCGCGGGCACCTGGCGACTCGGCGACCGCACCGTCAACCGGCTGGGCCTCGGCGCGATGCGGTTGACCGGGATGCCCTGGGACGAGAAACCCAAGAGCCGCGAAGACGCGATCGCCGTCCTGCGCCGCGCGATCGAACTCGGCGTCGACCACATCGACACCGCCTCGTTCTACTTCACCCCCACCCGCTCGGCGAACGAGTTGATCAGCACCGCGCTCCAGCCCTATCCCGAAGACCTCGTGATCACCACGAAGGTCGGGCCGGGCCGGTCACGGGACGGTGAGTTCGCGTTCGCGCGCCCCGAGCAGCTCCGCGGTCAGGTCGAAGAGAACATCCGGCAGCTCGGCCGCGACCACCTCGACGTCGTCAATCTGCGCTGGGGCGCCGCGATGGGCAAAGAACGCGGATCGCTGGCCGAGCACTTCGGCGCGCTCGCGGACCTGCGCGAAGCCGGTCTCATCCGCCATCTCGGCATTTCCAACATCGTGGCCGAGCAGCTGACCGAGGCCAGGACGATCGCGCCGGTGGTCTGTGTGCAGAACCGGTACGGCCTGACCGACCGGGAGGACGATGCCCTGGTCGATCTGTGCGCCGAGCACGACATCGCGTTCGTGCCCTTCTTCGCCGTCACGACCTCGCTTCCCGGCACCACCTCGCATGACGGCGCCGTTCCCGGACAGGCCGAGATCGCGAAGGTCGCCGACGCGCACGGCGCGAGCCCGGCGCAGATCCGGCTCGCCTGGACGCTGCACCGCGGCGCGCACGTGCTCGCCATCCCCGGCACCGGAAATCCCGCGCACCTGGAGGAGAACGTCGCGGCGGGCGCCCTTCGGTTCAGCGAGGACGAGCTGGCGCAGCTCGACGCCATCGCTCCTCCGCCGGGAGCCGACGGCAGGTGACCCCGGGGCGTCTTATCGGCCGCGCCGTCGACGGGCCGCGGTCGCCGTGGCGAGGGCCTGGAGAACGTCCTGTGTGGCGGCGAGGTCGATGCAGGCGTCCGTGATGGATTGGCCGTAGGTGAGCGGCCGGTCCGGGTGGAGGTCCTGCCGGCCCGCCTGGAGGTTGGATTCCAGCATGACGCCGACGATGCCGCGCTGGCCGGTCCTGATCTGTTCGGCGATCTGCTCGGCGACGATGGGTTGCTGGAGATGGTCTTTCCGGCTGTTGTCGTGGCTGGCGTCGATCACCACCCGCCGCGGCAGGCCCGCGTTCTGCAGGGCGGTGAGTGCCGCCCGGACGGACGCCGGGTTGTGGTTGGGCGCGCTGTTACCGCCGCGCAGGACCACATGGCAGTCGGGATTGCCGACGGTGTGCAGGATCGCGGGCAGGCCGCCGGGGTCGACGCCGGGGACGACGTGGCGCGCCTCGGCGGCGCGGATCGCGTCGACGGCGACGGTGACATCGCCGTCGCGGCGGTTCTTGAAGCCGACGGGCATCGACAGGCCGCTGGCGAGCATGCGGTGGTTCTGGCTTTCCACGGTGCGGGCGCCGATGGCACCCCAGGAGACGGCGTCGGCGAGATAGGCCGGGATGGTGGTGTCCAGCCATTCGCACGCGACGGGCAGGCCGCCTTCGGCGAGTTCGAGGAGGAGGTCGCGCGCGATACGCAGCCCCTGGTTGACGTCGCCGGTGCCGTCGAGGTGGGGGTCGTTGATGAGCCCTTTCCAGCCACCGACCGTACGCGGCTTTTCGAAGTACACCCGCATGACGACCAGGAGATCGTCGGCGAACCGGCCCGCCATGGTGGCGAGGCGATCGGCGTACTCGAGGGCCGCGGCGGGATCGTGCACCGAGCAGGGGCCGGCGATCACGAGCAGCCTGTCGTCCTCACCGTCGAGGACGTGGACGACGTTTTCGCGCCCTTCTCGCACCGTGTCGGCCGCGGTGGCGCTGAGCGGTAATTCATGATGCAGCAGGGCGGGGGTGACCAAAGGGACCATGCGGTCGATGCGCTGATTGTCGAGATCGGCCGCGGCGGCGATGGTTGTCATCAGGATCTCTCCTCAATGTAGACGAAAGACTTTATCCGGCTCGTGAGTGATTCGGGCCGTTCCGACGAAACCGAATCATTCACGACCAATGCCCCGTCCACATCGGATCCCGTTTCTCGGCGAAGGCACGGGGGCCTTCGATCGCGTCCGCACTCCGCCGACGGCGCTCTTCCCAGAAATACGAAGTGGTGAACGCCTCTTCGAGCCGGAGGTCGACCGATCGCAGTGCGGCCTCCTTGATCGCGCGGATCGAAAGCGGGGCAGCGCGCACCAGGCTATCGGTCCATTCCGCGACGCACCGATCCAGTTCGGCGAACGGTACGACCTCGTTCACCAGTCCGTGGCGAAATGCCGTGGCCGCGTCCATCCGGCGCCCGGTCAGCAAATACCCCATCGCCACCTTCTGCGGCAGCTGCCGCGGCAGCCGGAACACCCCGCCCGCTCCGGCGATCAGGCCGAGCCGGACCTCCGGCAGGGCGAAGACCGCGTCCTCGGAGGCGATGACGATGTCGCAGGCGAGCACCAGCTCGAAGCCGCCACCCAGCGCGTAACCGTGCACCCGGGCGACCACCGGTTTGGACAGGGTGAACCGGTCCGTCAGCCGCGGATGACCTGGCTGTCCCCCACTGCCGAACGTCGAGGGCGGCAGGCCGGACTCGTCGAGCCGCGCGCGTTCCTTGAGGTCCTGCCCCACGGAGAACGCGCGGTTCCCGGCACCGGTCAGAACCACCACCCTGATCTCTTCGTCGGCCTCGACGTCGTCCCAGATCCCGGCGAGTTCTTCGTGCATCCGCCGGTTCATCGCGTTCAGCACTTCGGGCCGGTCCATCGTCACGTAGGCGACGTGGTCCTTTTTTTCGTACCGCACCACGGTTTCGCTCATCGCGATCCCCCCGCGAAGCCGCCCACCTTGCCGATCACGTCCGCACCGTAGATGCGCAACGCCTGCTGCAGGGCGAATTCGGCCATGTACCCACGGAATCCCTCGAGCGGTTCCTCGGCCAGGTTCACCATGCGCCGGTTGGCCCGCACCGCGTCTCCGTCGAGTCCGGCCAGCGCGCCCTCGATCGCCGCGTCCATTTCTTCCGGCGGGACGACCTCGTCGACGAGCAGCCGCGCGCCCGGCTCGTTCGCGTGGATCCGGCGGCCGCCGAGGATCACCTGCCGGGCCACCCGCGGTCCGGTGAACCGGGAAAGCCGGAAATTCGACGCCCCCGGAATGATCCCCTCCGTCGCCGCGGGGAGGGAAAAGTAGGAGTCGGAAGCCGCGATCACGTGATCGAAGACCAGCAGGAGCTGGGCCCCACCGCCGATGGCGAAGGAATCGACGGCCGCCATCCACGGCTTGTCGACGGATCTCGAGTGCCACGAACCGTCCGTGAAGAGGCCACGAACGATTTTGTGGATATAGCCCAGTTCCCGCCGCAGGAGGAAATCGACGAGGGGGATGTCGCCCGAGCTCAGCTTCTTGAGGTTGATCCCCGCGCAGAACACCCGGCGCCCCTGATAGCGGGGATGGCTCATCTCGCCGCCGCGCAACATGCCCACCCGGACGCACGGGTCGAGCAGCGCGAGGTCGACCGCGGTCTCCATGTCGTCGACCTGCTGGGCGTCCTCGGCGTTCAGGCAGTCGTCCCGGCACAGGGTCAGATACGCGACGCCGTCACGGCGCTCCAGCCGGACGGCCTCCATCCGCACGACGCCGGACTCGACGAACTCCGGCAGCAGAGCCAGCGCCCTGGCGGTGGGCCTGAGCATGGCGTCGAGCAGATGAGGACCGGCCTTGGGGGCACGCAGGATCCCACGCAGGAAGATGCCCTGGTCGATCTCGCGCCCTTCCTTCTCCGCCTGCTGCCGCGAGCGCTCGGCCGCCATCTGCTCTTCCGTGGGCACCAGACCGGGATAGGCCAGTGCGGCGGCCCGGACGAGTTCGTCGATACGCAGGTACCGGGTCCGGCCGTCGGTGAGCGCGTCGTAGATCTCCTCGGCGTGCGTCGACACGAAGTCCGTGCGCAGGGTCCTGATCTCGTCCAGCGCCGAGGACGCCGCGTCGCGCTGCGCGTCCGTCCGGGCGGGCGGCGACGGCAGCCCGGCGAGCAGCTCGTCGACTCGCCGCGCCGCCTCCGCCAGGGCTCGGTGGCCGAGCCCCCGCGAAGGCGACATCGTGCGGGCATCCGTTGTCACGGCTTGGCTTCCCGTCGCAACGCCCGGTCCGCCGCGGCCAGGTGCGCGCCGAGCGCCTCCTCGAAGGTGGTCGAGCCCGCTTCGAAGATCAGCTGCCTGCGAATCGCCAGCTCCGCGCCGTCCGTGACATTGTCCAGCTCCGCCAACGTCTTCGCCGGGTTCTCGGACACCTCGTCGATCAGGTTGAGGGCGAGCGCGCGTTCGGTCCCGATCGGGGAGCCGAGCAGCACGGCCCGCCGGATACCCGCCGCACCCGCCTGCTGGGTGAGCCGGTAGACGGTCATCCCCGGCCAGGTGGCATCGCCGACGGAAGCGAGCCGCAACCGGGTCCCCGGCTCGGCGATCCGGACGTCGGCGGCGAGGATGAGGTCCAGTGCCGGTCCGGCGCACTCGCCCGACGCCACCGCGGCGGTGAGCCTGCCCAAGCGCTCGAACCGGCGCACGGCCCGTTCCCACTTGGAGACGAGGCCGACCGCGAGCCCCTTGGTCCAGTCGGCGGGCGGGGCGCCCGTGACGTAAATGGTGACCAGCCCCGATTCCCGCTGGTCCTCGGCGCGATCGCAGAGGGCGCCGAGCTCCTCGACCACCGCGGCCGACAGCGGCCGGGAGCCGTCGAACCGCAGCACCAGTTCACCGTTCACTTCGTTACGCGTCACCATTGGATAAGCGCCATTTCGATTGTGGAGCCAGGCCCCATGGTCATGAGCACGCCGTAGTCTCCGGGGCGGGCGACGTCCTCGTCGGCTAACCGCTCGTAGGAGAAGAGAAAGGAGCCGCTGGAAAGGTTCCCGTAATCGCGGAGCACACCGGTGGTGTGGCGCACGTCGTACCGGCTCAGGCCGAGGTTGACGACGACCGCGTCGACCACCTTCTTGCCGCCGGAATGCACCAGCCAATGGCCGATGTCGCTGCGGCGCAGTCCCGTACCGGAGAGGAGCCGGTCGACGACGATCTCGGCGTGCGCACCGACCACGTACGGAATCTGCGGGTCGAGGAAGAAACTGAACCGGTCCTGGTCGCGATCCCAGTCGTAGCGCATCGCGTCGACCGCGTCGGTGATGATGTAGCTCGCGAACTTCAGGACACGCGGGCCCGGCACGCGACCGTCGCCGGAAATCACGGCCAGCGCCGCGGATCCGTCGCCGAACAGGCTGTTGACCACCGCGGTCCGCATGGTGCCGTCCAAAGCGTAGGCGGCGGAACACGCCTCGCTGCACAGGACGACGCCGAGTTCACCCGGGTGCGCCGCGGACCAGCCCGAGACCACGTTCAGCGCGTTCAGGCCGGCGTTGCAGCCCATGCCGACGATGTCCGAACGGCTGCAGTGCGGGTCGATCCCCATTTCGCGGATGATCAGCGCGCTCAGGCCGGGCGTCAGGAAGCCGGTCGAGGTGACACAGCACAGGTGACGCAGGTCCGAAAGCGTCGCTCCCGCCGACTTCAGACAGGCTTCGAGCGCCCGGCATCCCATGTCGACGGCGATCCGCTTGTGTTTGTCGAGGAGGTCACCCTGCGGTTCGGAGACGCGTCCCCCGCCTGGACTCTCTGGTGGAAGTGTGAGAAAGCGCCGATCGATCGCGCTGTTCAGGAAGACCGATCGGATCTTGGGGTCCTCTACGTCGAGGATTTCCAGGAGCTCGGATTGCGAGTAGGACGTGGTGGAAACCGCGGTGCCCACCCCGGCGAACCGGGTGATCTCGGTGAGTCCGTTGTGGACGGAAAGGTCCGCAGCGGGTTCGGCAATGGTAGTCATCGATACATCCACCCCCATGTTCTGAGCTTGCTTCGAAGCGGCTGCTTGTACTGCGCAGCGGGCATAGCTCTCACCTTTCGCTGATATCGGTGGTTGTTTTCGAAAGTAGGCTTGTCCGAACTCGACGGTCAATGGCGTCCAAGGGGGCTGCCCACTCACGACCAACCCAGCCCACCTCTTACCGGCAGCCTCAAGTCAGGCCTCGAGCGGAACCGCGGAATACCGCCGTTCGAGCTCCAGGCAAGTGGCATAGTCGGGCAGCAACCCTTGCCGCTCCGCCTCGGCGAGGGTGATCGCCACCCGGTCCCGATCGGACAGGATCGGTTCGACGCCGGCGCCGACGTCGATGGGCAGCCCGAGCGCGGGATCCAGGACCGAGAGGGCGAGTTCGTTCTGCGGCACATAAGCCGTGGACAGCAAATACCACATGGTGGTGTCGTCTTCGAGCGACACGAACGCGTGGCCGACACCCACGGGGAAGTACACCGACCGATGGTCTCGCTGGTCCAGCAGGACCGCGTCCCACCGGCCGAACGTCGGCGAACCGACCCGGATGTCGATCACGATGTCCAGGGCAGCGCCGCGCGCGCAGTAGACGTACTTCGCGGTACCCGGTGGTGTCGTGGTGTAGTGCACGCCCCGCACCACGCCGCGTTTGGATCTGCTCTGGTTCGTCTGCGCCACCCGGAAAAGCGGGCCGCCATGGGCTTCGGCGAAGGCTTCCTCCTGGAACGGCGAGACGAACAGGCCCCGGTCGTCGGGGAAGACCCGAGGGGTGAACTCGATCGCACCCTCGACGGCGAGTTTGCGTGCTTGCACGGCTACTCCTGATGCTGGAGTGGTCAGAGGGTGGACAACACTTCGCGGACCGCGTGGACGACCTTGTCCTGCAGATCGGGGGAAAGCGCGGGGTACATCGGCAGCGAGAAGATCTCGCCTGCCAGCTTTTCGGTGACCGGCAACGAGCCCTTCTCGTAGCCGAGGTGGGCGAACCCGGTCATGGTGTGCACCGGCCACGGGTAGCTGATGTTCAGGTGGATGTCGTATGCCTTGAGGCGCTCGATGATGTCGTCACGACGCGGGTGGCGCACGACGTACACGTAGTACACGTGCTCATTGCCCGGGACCGTCCGCGGGAGCTTCAGCTCGGTGTCGCCGAGCCCGTCGACGTAGCGCTGCGCGATGGTCCGGCGGTCGGCGATGTAGGTGTCCAACCGCTTGAGCTTGCGCCGGAGGATTTCGGCCTGGATCTCGTCGAGACGGCTGTTGTGCGCGGGCGTTTCCAGCGTGTAGTACTGCTTGTCCATGCCGTAGTAGCGCAACCGCCGCAGCCGTCGATCCACCGCTTCGTCGGAGGTTATGGTCGCGCCGCCGTCGCCGTATGCGCCGAGCACCTTGGTGGGGTAGAAGGAGAACGCGGCCGCGTCACCGGTCGAACCCGCGACGGTCCCGTTCTGCCTGGCACCGTGTGCCTGGGCACAGTCCTCCAAAATGGACAGTCCGTGCTTCGCGGCGAGTTCCTTCAACGGGGCCATGTTCACGCACTGGCCGTACAGGTGCACGGACAGCAGGCATTTGGTGCGCTCGGTGATGGCGGCTTCGACCTGGTCGGTGTCCATCAGGAAATCGTCCTCACGGACGTCGACGAAGACGGGAGTCGCACCGGTGCCGTCGATGGCGACCACGGTCGGGGCCGCGGTGTTCGACACCGTGATCACCTCGTCGCCCGGCCCGACGCCCAGTGCCTGCAGGCCGAGTTTGATCGCGTTCGTCCCGTTGTCGACGCCGACACAGTGCCCGACCCCGTGGTACGCGGCGAATTCCGCCTCGAAACCGCGCACGCTCGCGCCGAGCACGAGCTGCCCCGAATCGAAGACCGTCTCGACCGCGTCCAGCAGGTCGAGCCGTTCGGCCCGGTATTCCGCCTGGTAATCCCATACACGCGTGGTCATGTGCGAACCCTTCCCTGAACTGATGACGTCAAAGCGGCGACGGTGCGGCGCACCCCGTCGGGCAGCGAGATCTCCGGGCGCCAGCCGGTGATCGCCCGGAAGGAGGTGGAATCGATGGTGATGCTGCGAAGATCCGTCTCGGGCGCGTGTGCCGGTGGTTCCACACAGGTCACCTCGACCGGGTCCTCTCCGGTCTGCCCGGCCATTTCCCTTGCCACGAGCCGGAAGACCTCGCCCAGCTGATCGCCCCGGCCCGCCCCGAGCAGCCAGTGGCCGCCCACCAGGGAATCCGGGTGATCCAGTGCCGCGGTGAACGCCGCCGCTACGTCGTCGACGTGGAGCAGGTCGCGGCGCACCGTGCCGTCGCCCCAGACGGTGAGCGCCCGGCCTTCGAGCGCGCGCCGCGCCATGGCGGACACGACACCGCGGTCGTGGTTGCCGCCTTCCACCGTGTTTTCACCGAAGATCGTCGGCAGCCGGAGGCTGATACCGCGTACCACGCCGTCGACCGTGGCCTTCTTGAGGATCTCTTCCGCCGCCAGCTTCTGCACGTCGTAGGGGGTCGCCGGATGATCGGGCTCGCTCCCGTCGAGCGGCTCCCTCGGCGGCACACCGACCTGGGTGGTGCTGCCGGCGAACACCACCAACGGAGGCTCCCCGTCTCCGCTGACGACCTCGACGAGGTCTCGCATCACGCCGACGTTCACCCGTTCCGCCCCCTCGGCCGCACGCCATCCGCCGTCGGCCAAGAGCAGGTACACGACCGCGTCCGATCCCGCGACCGCGTCGGCGAGCGCGGCGCGGTCGGTGAGGTCGGCGGCGACGACGGTGATCTCGGCCCGGCCGGGCGGCGGGGTGAACCGCCTGCGCGCCACCGCCCGCAACCGGATCGGCCGTCGCGCCAGTGCGCGCGTGACGGCCGAACCGACGAAGCCCGACGCGCCGAGGACGGTGATCGTCTTCATGTCACACACCTCGCCGAGGCTGTGCCGACGCGGCGTTGAGGCAGGCGAGAAGCGTACGGGCCTCGACGTTGACGTAGTGCCCGTGCCGGGTGAGCGCGGTGAGCTGCGCCGGCGTGACCCAGGCGTAGCCGGGCGGCGGATCGAACGTTTCGTCCGCCTCGACCGCGAGATAGCGGGCCCTGACGTTGAGGAAACGGCCGCCTTCTTCGGAATGTATCGCCTCGTAGCGGATCCGCGACGGCGGCGCGTTGAGGACGGTGTCGAGGAAGAGCGGGCGGCTCTCCGCGGGCAGATGCGCGTAGTTCTGGGGCGTGCACTGAACGGTCGGCGCCAGCTCGACCGTGTCCACGAAACCGCCGTCGACCCTGGCGTGGGCCAGAACGTGCGGCACACCACCGATCTCGCGCATGAGGAACGCGGCGACCCCCAGCCCGACCGATTCGAGCAACGGCTGGGTCCAGCTGATCTTCTCGCGGTTACTGCCTTTCACCGCGACGGCCAGGACCTTGAAGTAGAGGCCGTCCTCGTGCTCGATCGCTTCGACGCCCTGCTTCCACCCGGTCACGTCCTTGAGCGGAATGCGGGTGGCACGCACGTCGTGCCGCGACCGCTCGTTGGTGAACCACGACAGGAGCTGGATGTCGGAGAGCAGCGCGCCGGGCGCCTCGTCGTGGTAGGGAAGACACGACAACACGCTTCTCGCGTTCATGTTGATCGTCTCGTCCTCGTACATCAATTCGGCGATCTGACCGAGGGTGAGCCAGCAGAAGTCGTCCCACATCGGCACGTCGTCGTCGGTTTCGACGATCATGTTGCGATTGCTCTTCCGGAAGAACCAGGATCCTTGCTCCGCTTGGAGAACGTCGACGATGACCCGATCGGGGTCGGGCGGGGCGAAGTACTCGATGAGTTTGACGTTCGTCCCGCCGTGCGCCTTGGTGTAATTGCTGCGCGTTGCCTGCACCGTCGGCGAGAGCTGGACCAGATTGGGGTTTCCCGGCTCCATCTTGGCCTGCATGAGAAAGTGCAGGACCCCGTCGAACTCCTTGGCGAGGATGCCGAGGATGCCCACTTCGGGCTGCTTGATGACCGGCTGCCGCCATTCGCGGTACGGGCCGTCACCGTGCGGGCCGTCCTGTTCGACCACGTGCAGGCCCTCGATGGCGAAGAACCGCCCGCTGCTGTGCACCAGATTGCCGGTCCCGCTCTCGAACCGCCACTGGTCCAGCGCCCGGAAAGGGATGTGTTCGACCTGGAAAACGTTGGCCTCGCGGCGTTCGGCGATCCAGGCGCGGACGTCCTCCGTGCGCATCTGCACGCCTTCGGTCGTCGCGGCCGACAAGGCGATGCGGTCCGCGTGGTCGTGATCGTCGCGGGGACGCACCGTGCCGGGTGGCACCAGGCAAGGCTGCATCACAGGACTCCCTGTCGTCGAGCGTCCATCGGCCGGGGTCCGGCGAACGGACTCAGCCCCGGCCGGTGCGGTACGGACCGTCATCGATACATCCACCCCCATGTCCTCTGACAAGGTAGCTTCGGCCGATCTCGGCGGAACAGATCGTCCAATCCCCTTTTCCTGCCGGATTTTTCGCATGCCGACGCCGGATCCACCCATTCGGCGGAGGCTCTCCATCAGTTAGTCCATAGTGGACAGCTCAGAGCGGCCGCTCCCGTTGGCTCGCCGCCGGTTGCGAATCCCACGCCCGGTGCTCGTTCTCCCGCACCTGCTCCTCGGCGGTCTGCTCCAGCCTTTTCATCGCGAACCGCAGGATCGGTGGCGCCATCAGCGAGGTGACGATCGCGACGAGGATGACGATCGTATAGATCTCGACGCTGAGAATGCCCAGCCGCAGGCCGACCATGGCGACCACGATTTCGATGACCCCGCGCGCGTTCAGTCCGGCGCCGAGCGCCAGTCCTTCCCATTTGTTCAGGCCGCTGAGCCGCGCGCCGGCGTAAGCACCGACGAATTTGCCGATGATGGCCAGTGCGAGCACCGCCAGCCCGGTCAGCAGGACCTGCGGACGGATCAGCGCGGTGAGATCCATCCGCAGCCCCGCGGTGGCGAAGAAGACCGGCGCGAAGACCGACAGCACGACCGTGCGCAGGGGGGCGAGCTTGGCCGGATCGACCTTGCCCGCGGTGCCGATCAGGATGCCACAGACGAAAGCCCCGAAAACCGATTCGAGGCCGAGTGCCTGGGTGCCTGCCGAAGCGAGCAGTACCAGCACGACGACGACGCCGACGGTGAGCCCCGGCCCCTCGGACTTGGCGGCGACCCGCAACGCGCCCCTGGCCAGTGGCCTGCCGAGGGTGAGCGCGAAGACGACGATGAGGATCAGGTAAGCGAGGGAGAGGAGCACGGTGCCGGTGGTCACCGCGTGGACCGCCATCGCGCTGACGACCGACAGCATGAACCAGCCGAACGCGTCGTCGATCGTGCCCGCGGCGAGCGTGAGCTGCCCGACGTTGCGGTGCAACAGGTTCATGTCGATGAGGGTCTTGGCGATGACCGGGATGGCGCTGACGCACATCGCCACGCCGAGGAACAACGCGAAGACGGTGATGTCGGTGCCGTCGGGGATCAGCATCTTGGGCAGCACGAAACCCGCGCCGATACCCAGGCCGAGGGGAACGATCAACCCACCGAAGCTGACTCCCGCGGCCGCGCCGCCGCGACGGCGGACCATCCGCATGTCCATCTGCATACCGGTGAGCCCGACCAGCAGCAGGACACCGATCTGCCCGACGGCGTCGAGAAGGTGGTACTGCTCGGCGACGGCGGGGAACAGCCAGCCGTGCAGGCCCGGCGCGGCCCAAGCCAGCAGCGAGGGGCCGAGGAGTACCCCGACGAACAGTTCGCCGACGACGGCAGGCATCCCGAACCGGGCGGCCAGCCGTCCGAAGACCACGGCGAGCAGGAGCAGCAGGCCGACCTGGAGCAAGAAGACCAAGAGACTGTGTGCGGCGATCGGCGCGATCGGCGCGGGAAGCGAGAGAAGCACCTTCCTCCTTCGGGAAAGCTCGGATCGACGTCAGGCGATGGACCCGCCGGCGGGACATAACCCATAGTGAGAAACCCGCGTGCCCAGCCGGGCGGCCGCGCTCACCGAGTCACATCCCGCGAGCCCCAACGCGTTCCGGAATTCGACGGCGAGCAGGTCGAGCAGCTGCCGGGCACCGTCCTCGCCACCCGCGGCGAGCCCCCACATCACCGGCCGTCCGACCAGGACGGCCGACGCCCCCAGCGCGATCGCCTTCAGGATGTCCCCGCCGCTTCGAATCCCCCCGTCCAGCAGTATCTCCCCCTTCCATCCGGAAAGGGCGGCGGCGATTTCACCCAGCATTTCGATTCCCGGAACCGCACCGTCCAACTGACGACCTCCGTGGTTGGACACCACGATTCCGCCGACCCCCACGTCGACGGCACGGCTCGCGTCTTCGACGGCGAGAATACCCTTGAGCAGTACCGGAAGGTCCGTATTCGCACGAACGGCTTCGACGGATTCCCAAGTGGCCGGTGCGAATTCCCGCGCGGTGTGGTCCGCGACCGCCGAATGCCCGTGGGTACGGCGATGCGCGGCCACACCGGCGTCGAAGTTGGCCGCTGTCACGGAGTTCGGCAGGGCGAAGCCGTTCCGCATGTCCCGCAGACGCCGTCCCATCCACGGCACGTCGACGGTGAACACGATCGCCTCGCAGCCGGCGTCCTCCGCGCGGCGGACGAGTTCGAGCGAGCGTTTCTCGTCGCGCAGCCAGTAAAGCTGGAACCAGGATCGTCCACCGACGGCCGCGATCTCCTCCAGCGGGACACTGCTCAGGGTGCAGATGGTGTACGGCACGCCGGCGTCCCGCGCCGCGCGAGCCGCCGCGAGCTCACCCTCGGGATGGAACAACCGCTGGTACGCGATCGGGGCGACCGCCATCGGCAGCGCGGCGCGCCGTCCGAGAAGCTCGGTCTCGATGGTGCCGCCCGCCAGCTCGCGCAGCATCCGGGGGACCAGGAAGATCCGCTCGAGCGCGGCGCGGTTGGCCTCCAGCGAGGTCTCCGCGCCGCTGCCCCCGGCGAGAAAATCCCAGATCTCGCCGGGGAGTGCCTCCCGCGCCGCGCGCTCGAGGTCGTCCGGACAGAGGTGCGTCATCGACGGGCGGGGCCGAGCTTGCTCTGCCCGGTCCGTTCCAGCTCCACGGCCTCGTACAGGGCCTTGATGTTGGAGCTGCCGAAGGTGCCGGCGCCCTGCCTCTCGATGATCTCGAAGAAGATGGTCTTACGCGGATGCGTGGAGGCGGTGAAGATCTGGAACAGCTGGCCGCCGTGATCCTCGTCGGCGAGCAGCTTCGTCTCCCGCAGATCGTCCAGCGAATGCGTCTCCAGCTCGATCCGCTCGCCGAGCAGGTCGTAATAGGTGTCGGGAGTCTTCAGGAATTCCACCCCGCGCGCGGAAAGCTCCTTGACCGCGCGGACCGCGTCCGCACTGGTGAAGGCGATGTGCTGGACGCCCGCGCCGTGGTGTTCCTTGATGAAGTCGTCGATCTGGCCGGGGTCGGCGGTCTTGTCGGGCTCGATCAGAGTGAGCGTGACCTCACCCGACGCGCTCTGCACGACGGTCGAGTTCATCGCCTGGGCACCGACCACGATGTGCTCCTCGAAGATCTGCTTGAACCCGAGGGCGCGCTCGTAGTACGCCACCGTCGGCACGAGATCCCCCGCGTTCAGGCAGACCGCGAAGTGATCGATCGCGAGCAGGTCGACGCCTCCCCTGCCGCGGAAGGCTTCCGGCGATTCGACGGCTCCGTCGCGCTGGATCAGGGTGTGCACGACATCGCCGAAACCGCTGACGGTGGCCGTGATGACCGAGTCCGCCCGCTCACCCGGCTCGCGGATGGGTTCCGCGCCCGCGCGCACCGCGGCCTCGAAAGCGGCGGCCACGTCCGAAGTGCGCAGCGCGATGTCGGCCACCCCTTCGCCGTGGGTCTGCAGGTACGTCGCCCCCGGGTGCCGGTCCGAAGTCGGCTCGGTGAGGACCAGCGCGATCGGCCCCTGCCGCAGCGTCACACTCCGGTGGTCGGCCGACCGGTCGGTGGAGGCGGCGGTGAAACCGTACTTGTCCATCCAGCCGGACGCGGCCACCTCGAGATTGGCCACATACATTTCAACATAGTCGATCTCGAAATTCTGCATGGCTTCTTGAGAAGACAAGACATTCCTCCGTGGAATAGATGTGTTCCTCATTCACAGGATGACGCGAGGTCGATTTCGCATCAATGGTGTCCGCTTGACAGTTGAGTCCACATTGGACGGACGCGGCGATCAGCGCCCGGTGAACCGCACCGCTAGTTCCCGGTATCCCTGCACGACGACCGCGCGCAACCAGGTCGGTTCCTTCACCAGTTCCACTCGCGACACCCGTTCGGCCAGCTCCCGCAGCACGACCGCCAGTTCGATCCGCGCGAGGGCGGAGCCGAGGCAGTGGTGCAGTCCGTGGCCGAACGCGATGTGCCGATTGGGTTTCCGCCCGGCACGGAACGTGTCGGGATCGTCGAACACGGCGGGATCCCGGTTCGCGGCCGGAAGCCACGCGACCACCGGTGTGCCGGACGGCAGGTCGTGACCGTTGATCGTGACCTCGCCGGTCGACACCCGCAGCACATGCATCGCGGGCGAGGTCCAGCGCAAGACCTCGTCCACGACGGTGTCGATGTCCGCGCTCCCGTCCCGTACCTCGTCCAGCAGACCGGGCACCGTGGCGAACGCGTGCACCGCGCCGGTGATCGCGTGCCGCGTGGTCTCGTTGCCGCCGATCAACACGTTGTCGCAGTTGAGCAACACGTCGTCGGTCGTGAGCTCGTCGTCGGCCACCAGCGTGCCGACGAGGTCGTCACCGGGCTGCTTGCGGCGCGCGGTGATCAGCTCGTCGAAGTAGACGAGGATCTCGGTGTGCGCCTGCCGCGGCGTCATCCCGTCGAACAGTTCGTCCTCACCGCCGAACGCGTGGTTCGTCAGGTCGATGAGCATGTCCTGGTCCACCGCGGGCACCCCGAGGATGTCGCAGACGACCGCGGCGGGGATCCGCGGGCCGATCGCCGCGGCCACGTCGCACACCTCACCGTCGAGCACGCGGTCGAGCACGCCGCGCACCTCGGCCGCCACCCGGTCCGACAGCTTCCGCGCGGCCGCCCGCGAGAGCAACGGCCCCACCAGTTTGCGGAGTTTGCGGTGCTGATCCTGTTCGGAGACCACCATCATCTGGCCACCGGAATTGTCCGGGTGATCACGGTCGAAGCCGATCATCATCCCGTACTCGGAGGTGAACGGGGCGGACGGCCCGAGGACCGCGGCGCACGCCCGGTGCGAGAACACCGACCAGAAGCCGGTGGGTGAACTGCCCGGTTCACTCCACACCATCGCGTCTTCCGCCGCGAACTCGCGCCAGCGGGTGTGGCGGTCCAACGTCGTGTACAGATCGGGGTTGCCGAGGTCGACGGCTGTCGTCGTCTGCATGAAACGCCTCCAGGTCAGGTGAGTGCGCCGTCGAGCACCTTGGCGAGCTGTGCCACGGTCGGCGCGTCGAAGAAGGCCTGCACTCTCAGCCGGATCTTCAGGCTTTCGCGGATGCGGCTCACGAGACGGGTCGCGAGCAACGAGTGGCCGCCGATCTCGAAGAAGCTGTCCTCGACGCCGACGCTGCCGACACCGAGCACTTCGGCGAACAACTCGGCGAGGATGATCTCCGTCGGCGTGAGCGGCGCTCGTCCCGTCCTCACCCGCCCGGCGTTCTCCTCCTCGGGAGTGGGCAGGGCGGCTCGGTCGACCTTGCCGTTCGGCGAGATCGGGAGGCTCGGCAAGCTGACGACCACATCGGGTACCAGATACGCGGGCAACCGCTTTCGCAGCGGTGGCAGAAGATTCTCGGCCGACACCCGCTCGCCCGCGGTACCGACCACGTAAGCGACGAGCCTGTTCTCGTGCTCGGTCACGACCGCCTGTGCCACACCGTCGGCCGCGAGCAGCGCCGTCTCGACCTCACCCGGTTCGATCCGGTGGCCACGAACCTTCAGCTGGTCGTCGACGCGGCCGACGAAGACGAACTGGCCGTCCGAACGCCGCCGCACCCGGTCTCCGGTGCGGTACATGCGGCCGCCCGGCTCACCGAAGGGATCCGGCAGGAACCGCGCGGCCGTCGCGCCCGCTCTGCGGAGGTAACCGCGGGCGAGGCCGGGGCCCACCGCGTACAGCTCGCCGACGTCCCCGTCCGGGACGGGCCTCAGGCGATCGTCCAACACATACGCGCGGACACCGGTGATCGGCTTGCCGATCGGCGGCGTGCCGTCGCCGGTCAGCGGGTCGCTCGCGGTCACCGCGACCGTGGTCTCGGTGGGACCGTACGCGTTGATCATGACGCGGTCGCTCGCCCAGCGTTTCGCGACCGGCGCCGGGCACGCCTCGCCCGCGACCAGGAGCGTCACTCCCGGCGGCAGACCGCCGGCGTCCTCCAGCGGTGCCAAGGCGGACGGCGGCAACGTGATGTGGGAGATGCCCTGCTCCCGGACCAGCCTGGCGAGCGGTTCGCCCGGGACCAGGTCCGGCGCGGGCGCGAGCACCAGGCAGCCGCCGGCCGCCCACATCGGCCAGAACTCGGCGACGGCGGCGTCGAAACTGGGCGAGGCGAAGGCCAGCAACCTGTTGTCCGGCAGCAAACGCTGGCGGCGCACGTAGTCGGCGGCCAGATTCGGGATGCCGCGGTGGGTGACCACCACGCCTTTCGGCCGCCCTGTCGAGCCCGAGGTGTAGATGACGTAAGCGGGGTGGTCGGGCAGCAAGGGGCCGAGCCGGTCCCGGTCGGTCAGGTTCGGCTCGGACACGCCGGGCTCCCGCACGACGCTCAGCACGTCCCCGGTGTCCGAGACATCCTGTCCCGGCAAGCACAGCAGGCACTGCGCCGCCGCGTCGTCCAGCATGTGCCGCCTGCGTTCCTCCGGGTAATCCGGATCGACGGGCACGTAGGCACCACCCGCCTTGTGCACGGCCAGCATCGCGACGACGAACTCGATCGACCGCGGCATGGCCAAGGCGACCAGCCGCTCCGGGCCGACGCCGTGCGCCACGAGCCGCCGGGCGAGCCGGTTGGCTTCCGCGTTCAGCTCGGCGTAGGTCAGCGTGGTGGCACCCATCGCCACGGCCGGCCGGTCCGGCAGGGCCGCGGCGGTCGCCTCGAACAACGCGGGTGTCGTGCCCGCCGCGGGCACGGCGAGCTCCGGTGACATGGTCGTGCCGGTCATGCGGTCTCCCCCAGACGTGCGCCGGACCCGGAGCGAAGGAACCCGAGCAACTCGCGGTTCACCGCCTCCGGGTCTTCCAGATAGCCGAAGTGCCCGACACCGGAGACGGTGTGGTGTGTGGCGCCAGGGATCACGGTGGCCAGCTCCTGTCCCGCGGCGGGCGGCGCCACGAGGTCGTGTTCGAAGGAAATGACGTGGCAGGGCACCTTGATCGCGCGGTAGGCCTCGCGGCGGTCGGGCAGCGCGCTCAGCAGCAGCTGCGCCCGGACCCCCGGGCCCCAGGCCCCCGAAGCCTCGAACAGGTCCAGCCAGTCGGCGACGAGATCGTCGTCGGCGAGCGTCGCGGGCCCCAGGTTGTGCATGGCGCGGACGGCGGCGAGGAAACCCGGCGGCAGCTCGATACCCCGTTCGATCAGCTCGGCCTCGCTTTCGGCGAGCACCCGCTGGACGAGGCTGCTCCTGCCGCAGGCCGCCATCAGTACCACCGACTCCAGCGACTCCGGATGGGCGAGAGCCAGTTCCTGTGCGATGTACGAGCCCATCGACGTGCCGACCACGCGGCACGGGGCCGCGTCGAGGTAGTCGATCAGGGCGGCCACGTCCGCGACGAGGTCGTCGATGGTGAACCCGTCCGCACCGTCGTCGCTCGGCGGGATCCCGCGGTTGTCCATGGTGATCACGCGGAATCCGGCGGCGCGCAGTGCCGGCACCTGATTCAGGTCCCACACCGAGCTCGGCGCCCCGGTGCCGGTCAGCAACAGCACAGCCGGACCGTCACCTTGGTCGTGGTAAGACAACCGGATCCCGTTCTCGGTTGTCATCAGCATGATGTTCCTTCCCCGCTCGCCGCACATCCACGGCGCGCAGCGACATGGCAGCCGTCGAATTCCGCCGGTGCCGGTTTCCGTCTGATGTGGAACGTGCGATCCCCAGGTCCGCAGCGCACTCCCGTGACCGTACCTTCGGAGATCGATTATCTGGAAGGATTAGGTACTGGACATGGACGGAAAACCGGCGGTAATCGCGTCCACGCCACTGCTTGACACTTCGCCGCCGGATGGAAATCCTAGCATTTATGCATTCGAACGGTTTGTCCAATCATTTGGATATTAAATCGCTGCACGGATCGCTCACCGATCCTGCCATCTCGTCGATGAATCTGCTCAACGAGCTGATCGACAAATATCCGGTGGCCATTTCCATGGCGGCAGGCCGCCCGTATGAAGAGTTCTTCGACATCCAGCTCATCCACGACTATCTCGACGCCTACTGCGATCATCTCCGGCGCGACCGGAAAGTGGACGAGGCCGGGGTGACCCGTGCGCTCTTCCAGTACGGCACCACGAAGGGCATCATCGCCGACATCATCGCCCGCAACCTCGCCGAGGACGAGAACATCGACGTCGGCCCGGAATCCGTGGTGGTCACCGTCGGCGCCCAGGAGGCCATGTTCCTGGTGCTCCGCACGCTGCGGGCGAACGAGCGGGACGTGCTGCTCGCCCCCGCTCCCACCTACGTCGGCCTGACCGGGGCGGCGCTGCTCACCGACACGCCCGTGTGGCCGGTCCGCTCGGGTGAGAACGGCATCGACCCCGAGGATCTCGTCCTCCAGCTGAAGCGAGCCGACGAGCAGGGCAAGCGGGTGCGGGCCTGCTACGTGACCCCCAACTTCGCCAACCCCACCGGCACCAGCATGGATCTGGCGTCCCGCCACCGGCTGCTCGACGTCGCCGAAACGCACGGAATCCTGCTGCTGGAAGACAACGCGTACGGGCTCTTCGGCGCCGAGCGCCTCCCCACGCTGAAAGCGCTCGACCGATCGGGGACCGTGGTCTACATCGGTTCCTTCTCCAAGACCGGCATGCCCGGCGCCCGGGTCGGGTACGCGGTGGCGGATCAACGCGTGGCGGGCGGCGGCCTGTACGCCGACCAGCTCTCCAAGCTCAAGGGCATGCTCACCGTGAACACCTCGCCCATCGCGCAGGCGGTGATCGCCGGGAAGCTGCTGCTCAACGACTACAGCCTGACCAAGGCCAACGTCCGCGAGACCGCCATCTACCAGCGCAATCTCCACCTGACGCTGACCGAACTCGACCGCAGGCTCGGCGACCGCGCCGGGGTCCACTGGAACACCCCGACGGGCGGATTCTTCGTCACCGTCACCGTGCCCTTCGTCGTCGACGACGAACTGCTGGCCGACTCCGCCCGCGACCACGGCGTGCTGTTCACCCCGATGCATCACTTCTACGGCGGGAAGGGCGGGTTCAATCAGCTCCGGCTGTCCATCAGCCTGCTCACGCCGGAGCTGATCGAGGAAGGCGTGAACAGGCTCGCCGCATTGATCACTTCGCGACTGCCGTGACCTCTTGGGGGATCAGGGACCCGCTTTTGCTCACCCACCGCTCCGGCTCACGCCCCGAGAGCCGCACGCTGTGTGGTGATGGCTCGGCTATGAAGGAATTGGGAAACTCAACGTCCCAATTCCTTCATAGCCGAAATGGGTCGCACCACCCCACGCCAACCCGCATGTCAGGCGTAAGTCCGTGAAGGCCTCCTTCCCTACTTTCAAGGTAGGGAAGGAGGCCTTCACGGACTTCCTGGTTTGAGGCTTCCGGTGATGAGTGGGCTGGGCTGATCGTGAGTGGCAATGAGGGTTCTATTGAGGAGTAAGGCAAATATGGCGTATGGGTCCGGTAACGGCCGGGCCGTGAAGGACTCCTTGAGGGACCCAGAGTCCCTCAAGGAGGCCTTCACAGACTTGGAAATACGGGCAAATGCTACTCAAACGGACAATTTACCACGGTAAGCGTCCTTTATGGACGATCAGGGAAACCTCAGGCACCGTCGCTTAACTTCCTGGCATTGCGGCTGGGCCGAGAGAAGGGGGCCTTCACGCGCTCCCCAAGTACATGAAGGACCCCGTCCTGTACCTAGGTGCAAGGAAGGGGGCCATCATGTATTTCGCCGCGAGCCGGGCCCGCAGGTCACGAGTAGGTACCAAAGAGAGGGTTCGCTCTAGCCCGCATCGCCACTCGCAACCACATTCGACACGCCACGTTTGCCTTACCCCTCAATAACCCGAATCGCCACTCACGACCGTCGCGCTTCGACCAGCACCATGTCGTCACGGCCGGCGCCGGTGGAGGAGAACGGTTTCCGCGCGACGACGTCGAAGCCCGCCTGCCCGAGTTCCCGCACGATCCGGTCCACCGTGAGGAGCCGCCGGCGATGTGTGCAGACGACGAAGGGATCCGCGGTCTCGTCGGCGGGGTAGATGGTGATTTCCTCGATCTCCTCGGACGGCAGGATCTTCACGTGCAGTACGTGCTGCCTGCCACTGCGCCCGGGCAACTCCTGGCTGCGCTCCACCGGCTCCGCTTCGACGGGTTTCGTCAATTCCAGGCTGAGCAGGAATTTCCCCCCGGGCGCGAGATGCTCGAGAACCGACGCGTACAGGCCTTTCCGGTCGGCCTCGCCGAGTTCGTTGATCGAACCCGAGCTGATGACGACCGTGCCGAAGCGCTTGTCCAACGCGAAAGCGCTCATGTCCCCCTGGACCACCGTGCAGCGCTCCTGCAGGTCCGACGGGGCTTCCGCCAGCCGTTTCCGGAACGCGGCGACCACCGTGGCCGACAGCTCCAGGGCGGTCATGTCCCAGCCCAGCTCCAGGAAAGGGAACGTCAGCCTGCCCATTCCGGCCGCGAGCTCCAGCACCGGACCGGGATCCCCGGGAACGCGGGCCGCGAATTCCCGCGTTTCCAGAGTGCCGTCGGAGTCCTGGATCAAATCCCGATAGGTGTCCGAGCCGTCCTCGTCGTAGAAGTCGCACAGCACACCTCGCTCCCCCACCGAGGAAAGCAGGACGCCGGCGTGCGCGGTCCGCGCCGGGCCGCGCTCCAGTTGATCGGTCATCGGGAAACCCTCCTGGTCGACATTCGTCTCCGGCACGAGTCAGCCGTTGTCTTCGCGGGCGATGACCGGCCAGGTCGTTTCGCCGTACGCGCCCTGCGGCGAGCTTTTCCGGGCGTGCCTTTCCAACTGCGCGAAAAGGTCCTTTTCCGGGCCGTGGAGCATCGACATCTGCGTCGGATAAAGCCGCATCGCCTCGAACTTCCGTGTCCGCGCCGCCGGTTCGACGGACACGAAATCGGGAACACCAAGCCGGAAACCCGCCGGGAGTTCGGCGGCGCCCGGCGCGAACATCGCGTGCGGAAGGTCTTCCCACAGCCGCACCGGGATGTCCTTCTCCCGCGCGACGAGCAGTGTGGCGTCCCGCGTGATCTCGTTGTCGACATGTCCGCTGGCGGCCGCGCAGGTCACGATCAGCGTCGGGTCGCACTCGTCGACGATCGACGCGATTTCTTCCTGTACCGCGGCGAACAGCTCCGGATCACCCTGGGGCGACTGCGGTCCGATGGCCAGCTTCTGCCGTCCCGGCACGTTGTCGGCCAGCCATCGGCCGTCCGGCGACTTGCGATAGATGGCGTCGAGGAAACGGCCGTGCCGGTACTCGGCCCCCAGGTGGCCGAGCGCGGCGATGTCTTCCTCGCGGCGACGCAGCGAAGCGTCCTGATCCGGCGAGAGCCCCCAGATCGAGTGCAGCCGCTCCGCCGCCGGTGAGAACGGCGGCGTCGCGCTACCGGCGAACACCGTGTGGACGGTCACCTTCGCGCCGTCGCGTTCCGCCTGGGCGAGGCCTGCCCCGAAGGACAGGACCGCGTCGTCCAGATGGGGGGAGATCGCCAGTATCCGGTCCGCGCCGAGGTCGTGGGTCATCGCGGCCACGTCAGCTCACGTGCACATTCGGCACGTACCGGATCCACTGCCCGCCGGAGTCACGGAAAGCCTGCTCCGCGCTCATGATCTCGTCGGCGTGGTTCCAGGCGAACAGCAGCGCGTAGTCCGGGTGATCGTCGGCGAATTCCCGGTACTCGCGGACCGGGATGTGCTGGCCAGGGCTGAGCCTGCCCTGTTTGGCCGGGGTGGTGTCCGAGATGAACTCCACCAGATCCGGGGTGATGCCACAGAAGTTGGTCACCGTGGCGCTCTTCGCCGTCGCGCCGTAGCCGACGACGCGTTTGCCCTCGGCGCGAAGCTTGGTCAGCAACGCGATCAGGTCTTCCTTGATCTTCTTGACGTTGGCGGCGAAACCTTCGAGCGTGGCGTACTCCGCCAGCTTGCGCTCGGTCTCCCACGCCAGGAGCTCCGCCACGGCCTCGGTCGGCTTCCGTGCCCCGGCGAGGGCGAGGGTGTAGCGGACCTCGCCGCCGTGCACCGGGATGCGCTCGACGTCCACGAGTTCGAGACCGTTGCGCGCGGCCATCTCCTGGACCGAACGTGCGGTGAAGAAGAAGAAATGCTCGTCGTAGATCTGGTCGAACGAGGTGCGCTCCACGATGTCCCCGAGGTACGGGTCCTCGAACACGAACACGCCGTTCGGGCCGAGCAGGGTGGTGACGCCCTTCAGGATCGAGTCCATGTAGGGGATGTGGCACAGGGTGTTGGCCGCGTAGATCACGTCGGCAGGCCCGTCGTTCTTCCGGATGTCGGCCGCCGTCGCCTCTTCGAAGAAGTCCTTGCGGACGCGGATCCCCTTGGCAGCGGCCAGATCGGCGACGCCGCCGGAGGGTTCGACGCCGAGCTGGCGCACGCCCGCTTCGGCCACGGCCTTGAGCATGATGCCGTCGTTGCAGCCGAGCTCGACGATGAACGGGTCTTCGCCGGTCAGCTCCGTGGTCAGCAACCGCTTGGCCAGTCCGGTGAAATGCTCGCGCATGACGGCCGAACCGGACGAGTGGTAGGGGTAGGCCTCGTGGAACATCAGGTCCCTCGGGACCTCTTCCATCAGCTGCACCATCGTGCAGGAATCGCAGATCCCCGTGGCGAGCCGGAAGAAGAACTCCTTCTTCTCCTCGCCGGGAACCACGAACGCGTCCGAAAGCGGCTGTCGCCCGAAATCGATGAACTCGGTGACAGTGCCGTCACAGATACGGCACTGGGACGTGGTGGGCATGCGGTCTCCTCTGTGCTTTGTCGTCGAAGAAGTCGTGGCGCGCGGTCACGCGGGAACGGTGAGCTTGCCCTGTCCCGCGGCCTCGAACAGCAGTTCCGCGGCCATCGTCCGGCCGTCGGTGCGGGCCTGGTCCGCCACGGCCGCCACTCGCGCGCGGGTTTCCGGGGAAAGGGCCTTCGTGAGCGCGGCCGAGAAGGTGTCGAAGGTCGGGACCGGACGTTCCTCCAGCGCCACCCCGATTCCCAGCGCGGTCACGCGGCTCGCGAAGTACGGCTGGTCCGTGTGCCGGGGCAGCACGAGCTGGGGGATGCCCGCCCGTGCGGCCAGGTGCAACGTGCCCGCGCTGCCCTTGTGGAGGGCGGCGGCCACCCGGCCGAACAGTGCCTGGATGTTCACCTCGCCGACGGCGAAGCAGTCGGCCCCGTCGTCGGGCAGGTCCAGATCGGCCCAGCCGCGGGAAAGGATCACGCGGTGACCCTGGGCGCGGATCGCTTCGATGGCCGTCTTCGTGGCGTCGGCGAGTCCGGGACCGGACGCGCTGCCGAAACCGACGTACACCGGCGGTGGCCCGGCGGCCAGGAACGCCTCCAGATCCGCCGGTAGCGGCCGTTCGTCCGGCAGGATCCAGGCGCCGGTCTGCACGGCGTCGAGAGCCGGATCCACCGGGGCGAGGACGGCGTCCGCCGCCAGCCAGGGCCGCTCGCCGTAGCCGTAGCGGAAGACGTCGTCGACCGGGGCCAGGCCGATCGCGGCGCGCCTGTTGTTGAGCGCTTCCCCGTACCGCTCGGAGAAACGCTCGGCACGCTCGGCCCAGAGCACCCCGAAGTCGGTCACGCCCGGCGTGGTCCGCTCGTCCTCGGGCGGGTGATAGTTCGACGACGGCAGGTAGTTCGGGCTGTATGCGGCGTAGAAGTAAGGGATACCGAGCTTCTCGGCCACCGACCGCACACCGGTCGCGTGGGCCAGCTCGCCGGTCGCCACCACCACGTCACAGCCCTCGGCCCCCGGGGGGACCTGGTCGAACTGCATGTCGATCGCCATGGCCGCGAACTTGCGCTCCTCCTCGGCCGACGGCGGCGGCATTCCCTCCTGCAGCAGCATTCCCTCGTGCGCCAGTCCGACCGGCACATGCGGCACACCGGCTTCGGCGAGCCGGTCCGCGGAGGAAGGCGACGCGCACATGCGTACTTCCGCGCCGAGTTCCCGCAACCGGACCGCCAAGGCCACCAGCGGTTCGACGTCTCCGCGGCTTCCGCACGTCGACAACAGCACACGCATTTCGCGTCCCCTATCTTGATCGGTTGTGGGTTTCACGCGGAAACCGAAGACTTGGCCCGGCTGGCCGCGTCGAGCAGCAGTTCCGCCGCCACCGTCGTCCCGTCCGTCCCGGCCGTGGCCGCCACGGCCGTCGCACGGGCACGGGTTTCCGGGGCGAGCGCCGTGGTGAGCGCGGCCGACAGGGAATCGAAGGTCGGGACCGGGCCGTCGTGCGCCACGCCGATCCCCAGCTCGGCCACGCGGCTCGCGTAGTACGGCTGGTCCGCCATCTGGGGCAGCAGGATCTGGGGCGCGCCCGCCCGCGTCGCCACGTGTGTCGTGCCCGCGCCACCGTGATGGACGACGGCGGCAACCCGCGGGAACAGCGCCTGGTGGTTCACTTCGCCGGTCTCGAAACAGTCTTCCCGGTCGTCGGGCAGCACCAGATCGGCCCAGCCACGGGAAAGGAGCACCCGGCGGCCCTGGGCACGGATCGCGTCGACGGCCACCCGGACGGCGTCGGCGGGGGCGCGCAGGCTGCCGAACCCGAGGTACACCGGCGGTGTGCCGGCGTCCAGGAAGGCTTCCAGCTCAGCGGAAAGCGGTCGTTCGTCCGGCACGATCCAGGCACCGGTCTGCACGGCGTCGAGGTCGGTCGGCTGCAGCGGGGCCAGCACCGGATCGGCGGCCAGCCAAGGGTGATCGGTGTAGCCGAAGCCGAAGATGTCCTCGACCGGCGGCAGGCCGATCGCTGCCCGGCTGCTGTTGAGCGGACCACCGTACCGCCGGAAGGCGCTCTGGTTGTTCCGCTCCCACAGCGCCCTGATGTCGGTCCCCTCTGGTGCCGGCGGCTCGCCAAGGGGCGGAGGTGGCGCGTAGTGCGGCGACGGCACGAAACTCGGGCAGTGGAAGGCGTAGAAGTACGGGATGCCCAGCTTTTCGGCGACCGACCGCACCCCGATCGCGGCGGCGAGCAGCCCGGACGTCACCACGGCGGAACATCCCTCGGCGGCAGCCGGGATCCGGTCGAACTGCGTGGTGATCGTCTCGGCCATGAACCGCTGCATGTCCTCGCGCGTCGGCGGCGCCGCGTTCTTGACCGGCTCGCGCGCGGAGGCGCCGACGGGCACATGCGGCACGCCGACCTCGGCCAGCCGGTCCGCGCAGTCCGGCGGTGCGGCCAGCACCGCCTCCGCACCGAGCTCCCGCAACCGGACGGCCAGCGCCACCAACGGTTCGACGTCGCCGCGGCTTCCGCACGTCGCCAACAACACCCGCGTCACATTTCCTCCGTTCATGCGGGCACGACCGGCTTCTCGACGCCGGCCGCGTCGAACAGCAGTTCCGCGGCCACCGTCGTCCCGTCGACGCGCATCGTGGCCGCCACCGCCTTCGCCCGCGCCCGGATTTCCGGGGACAGGGCCTCGACGAGCGCCGCCGACAGGGAATCGGCGGCCGGGACCGGCCCGTCGATCGCCACCCCGACGCCCAGCTCGGCCACCCGGTCGGCGTGGTACGCCTGCTCCACCACGTTGTCCACCACGCGACGCACGACGACATGGGGGATGCCCGCCCGCATGGCCACGTACGTCGTGCCCGCGCTGTCGTGGTGGATGGCGGCGGAGACCCGGCCGAACAGCTCCTGGAGGTTCACCTCGCCGACGGCGAAGCAGCCGTCGTCCTCGTCCGGCAGGGCGAGATCGGCCCAGCCACGGGAAAGCACCACCCGATGGCCCTGTGCGCGGACCACCTCGACGGACATCTTCGCGGCAGCGGCGGTCCTGGCACCGGACGAACTGCCGAAACCGACGTAGACCGGCGGTGGCCCGGCGGCCAGGAACGCCTCCAGCTCCGACGGCAGGGGCCGTTCGTCGGGCAGGATCCACGCACCGGTCTGCACGGTGCCGGAGTCCGACGACGGCAGCGGCGCCAGTACCTGGTCCGACGCCAGCCAGGGCCGCTCGGTGTAGCCGTAGTCGAAGAGGTCCTTCACCGGCGCCAGGCCGAGCGAGGCCCGCTTTTCGTTGACCGCGTCACCGAAGAGCCCGTATGCGCCTTCGTTGTACATGTCCAGCTCCGCCCGGCTGTGCACCGACGGCAGATGGTCCGGGGACAGCACGACGTAGCGGTACGGGACGCCCAGTTTCTCGGCCACCGACCGCGCGGCGACGGCGGCGGGCAGCAGCCCGGTCGTCACCACCGCCGCACAGCCTTCGGCGGCCGCCGGAAGCTTGCCGAACCATTCGGCGACCACGTCGGTCACGATTTCGGGATCCCCCGGCGCCGGTTCCCCCGGCCCGCGGGCCCCCGCCCGTACCGCCGGCCCGACCGGCACCATCGGCACCCCGGCCTCGGCGCATCGTTCCGCGTAGTCGGGCGGCAGGCACATCCGCGCCTGGACACCCAGTTCTCGCAACCGGACGGCCAAGGCCACCAACGGTTCGATGTCTCCGCGTGATCCACACCCCGAGATCAGCACGCGCATTTCGCATCCCCTGTTTCGTAGGTCCTCGGCCACCGGTCGGCTCTTGACGGGCAGCGGCTCACACCGGGTGGTGCGGCAGCCACTTCATTCCGTCGGGCGAAGTCACCAGGCCACCGGGGAAGAGCGGCAGCTCGGGTTCGGCGTCCTCGCCGAGCAGCGCCTTCATCTGGACCTGGCCCGCTTCCTGCATCGCCTGCTGGACCACCGCCGACTTGAACATCGGCACCATGTCGTCGCCGTCGCCCGCCGCCATCTTGTCCACGGCCGCGGCGAACTCGGCGCTGCGCGCGGCGATCCGGTCGGCCGCGGTCAGCGCGGTCTCCCCGGACGACACCCCGCCGATCAGCTCGACGAACGATTCGATGTCGGTGCTCTGGTTCTGGGTGACCTTCTTGGCCTGCCAGAAATACGATTCCTCGTTGACGTTCATCTGGTAGAAGGACACGAGGAATTCGTAGAAGACGCCGTACTCGCGGCGGTAGCGCGACTCGAACTCGTTCAGCGCGGTCTTCTCGTCCAAGTCACCCGCGAGGACACTGTTGATCGACCGGGCCGCGAGCAGCGCGCTGTAGGTCGCCAGGTGCACGCCGGAGGAGAACACCGGGTCCACGAAGCACGCGGCGTCGCCGACCAGGATCATCCCCGGCCGCCAGTAACTCTCCTGCTGGTACGAATAGTCCTTGCGGACCCGCAGTTCGCCGTACTTGCCGGTGGTCACCCTGGTCGCGTTCGAGAGGTAGTCCGAGATCAGCGGGCATTCGGCGATCAAGGCGTTGAGGGCCTTCTCGCGGTCGCCCTGGATCTTGTCGGCGTCCTCCCGGCGCACCACCGCGCCGACACTGGTCAGCGTGTCGCTCAACGGGATGTACCAGAACCAGCCGTTGTCGAAGGCGACGCTCAGGATGTTCCCCGAAACCGGCTCGGGCAGGCGTTTGCCACCCTCGAAATAGCCGAACAACGCGAGGCTGCGGAAGAACTCCGAGTAGTTCCGCGAACCGCCGACCTTCGAGTAGAGCCTGCTCTTGTTGCCCGACGCGTCGATCACGAACCGCGCCGACACTTCACGCTCGTTGCCGTCGGGATCGGTGTAGCGCGCACCGGTGACCCGCTCACCGTCTTCCACGATGTCGTGGACCGAGCAGCCTTCCCGCACGACCACGCCCTTGCTCTTGGCGTTCTTCAGCAGGATGTCGTCGAAGCGCGCCCGCTCGACCTGATAGGCGTGCGACGTCGAACCGGCCATTTTGGCGGAGATGCCGAAGTGGAACGTCCACGGCTCCGGCCGGGCGCCCCAGCGGAACGTGCCGCCCCGTTTGATCGGGAAACCGGCATTGGCCAGCTCGTCGGAGACGCCGAGCATCCGGCACACGCCGTGCACCGTGGCGGGCAGCAGCGACTCGCCGATCTGGTATCGAGGGAAAACCTCTTTTTCCAGCAACAACACGCGATGGCCCTGCATGGCCACCAGCGTGGCGACGGTCGAACCACCCGGTCCGCCACCAGCCACCACCACATCGAAGTCTTCGACCGACATCTCCCACCATTCCTCTATCGAGTGTCAAATTGCGGAGGCTGGTTTTCCACCCCGGATCGTGCTACCAGGCGACTGGGACCTGATCAGGACAGTCGACGAACGCGCTTCGGTATTTCACTTCCGCGATGGGCACTGCCAGCCGCAGTCCGGGGAATCGCCGCCACAGGGTCTGATACGCCGTCCGCAGCATCGAGCGGGCCAGCGCCGCGCCGACGCAGTAATGGATGCCGTGCCCGAATCCGACGTCCGAAACCGCGGCACGATTCGCGTCCAGGACGTTGGGATTCGGCGTCAACGCCGCATCCCTGTTCGCCATCAGGACCGAGCACAGGACGTAATCCCCCGCCTTGATCAACTGGCCGTCGATGACCACGTCCTTGATGGCGAGCCGGGGATTCGGCGCCTGCACGGGAGACAGATAACGCACCAGTTCGTTGACGACGCGATCGGCGCGCTCCGGGCCTTCGAAAAGCACCTTGATCTGGTCGGGGTTCTGCAGCAGGGCGAGTACCCCGAAACCGATCATCCCCGCGACGGTCTCGACACCGCCGAGGATCAGCGCCGTGCACAGACCCTTCAGTTCCTCGTCCGTGACGTTGCCGCCGTGCTCGCGCACGATCATGCCGAGGAACCCGTCGTCCGGATCCGCGCGCTGCCGGGCGATGAGGTTGTCCAGGTACCGGTTGAACGCCGCGCTGTCCGCCGCCCGCGCCTTGAGGCCGCGGCTCAGATCGGTGTTCCGCCTGAGCCGCCGGACGAACTCGCGCTGGTCGTCCCGCGGGATGCCGAGCAGTTCGCAGAGGGAAAAGGCGCCGACCGGGTCGGCGAACAGCGCCTGGAGGTCCGCGGGCGATCCCTCGGCCTCCAGCAGGTCGAGGCGATCGTCGACGAGGCTTTGGATGGCGGGTTCCATCCGGCGGATCCGCCGGACCGTGAATTCCGGGGTGAGCATCTTCCGCAGCCGGGTGTGCTCCGGCGGATCGTAAGTCGATATCTGCCCGACGAACTGGGCTTCGACGTGCGCACCGGATTTCGCGTTGGTGAATTGCGGCCGGGTGGTGAAATTCTCGTGATCACCCAATATCCGGCGGACGACGTCGTAACCCTGTGCCTGCCAGACGAATTCTCTGCCCAACTGCGTCGACGAATCCCCGGCTATCCGGACCAGCGGGCCGTGCGCCCTGAGGTCGAAATTGTCCTCATGCGGATCGCAGTTCGTCCTCAGCTGGAAGTTCGCGGGCTCCCGCAGGAGTGGCGCGACCTGATCGATACCGTGCCCCATCCGAATGGAAGCTCCTTGGTTGACCGGAAAATGACCGTTGGCCGTTATCGGCCCGAACACGCCGACACCCAATTTCACCCGTAATCAGGCGGGAGGTCCAGCGGCCCCGGTGGACGGGGCCGTCGTTCACCAGGCGACCATCAGCTCGGTCAAGCCGTACGCGGGAGTGGTCAGGCGGAACTTGGTGTCCTGTGCGGGATCCGCGAGCCTCAGCGTGGGAAAACGCCGCCACAGCGCGGTGAAGACCGTGCGCAGTTCGAGGCGGGCCAGCGCGGCGCCGAGGCAGTGGTGGATGCCGTGCCCGAACGCGACGTGCGGGACGGGATCGCGGGTGACGTCGAGCCGCTCCGGATCCGGCACCAGCGCCGGGTCACGGTTCGCCGCCGGCAGTGAACAGATGACACTCTCGCCCCGCTTGATCACCTGGTCCCCGATGGTGACGTCCTGCGTGGCGATGCGGGGTGTCGGGCTGTAGGGCACGGTCAGGTACCGGATCAGTTCGTCGACGGCTCGTTGCGCCGACTGGTCGTCATCGCGGAACGCGGCGATCTGCTCGGGGTGCCGCAGCATCGCCAGCACACCGAGCCCGATCATGCCGGAGATGTTGTCGTCACCGGCCAGCATCACCTGAACGCAGAAGCCGCGCAGCTCCTCGTCCGTGGCGTCGTCCCCGTATTCGGCGACGACCGCCCCGATCATCCCCTCGCCCGGTTCCTCGCGTTCCCTGGCGATCATCGCCAGCAGATAGCGGGAGAACTTGTCGCCGAGCGCCGCCCGCCTCTTCTGGCTCAGTGAGGCGTCGAGGTGTCCGTGACAGAGCTTCAGGAACATGTCCCGGTCGTCCCTCGGCACGCCGATCAGTTCGCACAGCACGGCGCCGGGCACCTTCTCGGCGAGGAGCGGGACCAGATCCGCGGGGGATCCCGCCTCCTCCATCTCGTCGAGACAGCCGTTCACGATCTGCTCGACGTACGGCTGCATCCGCTGCATCTTGCGCAGGGTGAAGCCGGGAGTGAGCTTCTGCCGCAGCCGCGTGTGCTCGGGCTGGTCGTAGTCCATCAGGTTCCCGACCAGTTCACGCGGCCGGAAGATGCCCTTTCCGCCGATCTCGTCCCGCGGGTCCCAGCGGCGCCGGGTGCTGAACTGCTTGTGATCGCCCATCACCTGCCGGACGACGGCGTGCGTGGCCGCCATCCAATGGGTCTCGGCGTCCGCTCCGGAACCGACGGTGACCCTCGTCAGTGCTCCGGCGGCGAGCAGCTCGTCCGCCGGATCCAAGCCGTCCCTGCGAATGTGCAGCGGACGCGGGTCGTCGTCAGTCAATGGAACTCCTTTGCTACGGCGGAGAAAAAGGGGCACAGGTAGCGGGTGGGCCGGGGTGTTCGGCTCGTTGCCGTGAAGGTCCCCTTACTTACCCTCAAGGTAGCGAAGGAGGCCTTCACTACCTGACGACTGTCCACAAGGGACACTGCCAGCCAACTCTGTGTCCGGTTTAGGCCTGCATGTGCGGTTTTGGGTGGGGTCGTGAGTGCTAAGTAGGGTTATTGAGGGGTAAGTCAAACGTGTCGTGTCGCGGGCTGTGGTCGCTGCTGCCTACGCGTTTCCCTGGTGGTGAAGGCTTCCTTGCCTACGCTGACGGTAGTGAAGGAGCCCTTCACTACCGTCAGGCGTGATCCCTGGTGACAGTGGGACGGCTGTGACATCAACGTCCCGTCTTGAAGTCCGTGAAGGCCTCCTTGAGGGACCCAGAGTCCCTCAAGGAGGCCTTCACGGACTTACCGCCCACCACGCCACCTTTGCCTTACCCCTCAATAGAACACCACTTGGCACTCACGACGGTTGTCCTTTGTGGACACTCTGTCCTCGGCCGGGCTTCCGGTAGCCAGTCCGGACCCACGGGAGGGCACGCCATATTCGGCTTACCCACCGATAACCCGGATCGCCACTCACGACCACCGGTACCGACGCCGCGCTACCAGTCGAGCAGCAGGGCTTCCACGTCGAACGGCGGCGGACCCAGTTTGATCTCGCGGTCCGGCTCCGCCAGCTTGAGCGTCGGAAAACGGTGCGCCAGCGCCGGAATCGCCGTCCGGAACACCATCTCGGCCAACGGACGGCCGAGGCAGTGATGGATGCCGTGCCCGAACGTGACGTGGGCGGGCTTTTCCCGGGTGATGTCGAACCGGTCTTCCTCGTCGGGGAACTTCCGGCGGTTCGCGGCCAGCAGGGAGCAGGTGACGGCGTCGCCCTTCTTGATGAGCTGATCGCCGACGCGCACGTCCTCGAGCGCGATGCGCGGAGTGGTCTTCTCGTCGCTGGTGAGGTACCGGGCAACCTCGTTCAGCCAATCCGGGATGGTCTCCGGTTTCTCCCGGAGCAGAGCGAACTGTTCCGGGTTCTCGGCCATCAGCCACGCGCCCGCCGCGAGGAAACGAGCCACCTGGTCCCCGCTCGCGCCCATGACGAACGCGGCGACTCCCAGCAGTTCCGCGTCGGTGATGTCGTCGCCGTGTTCGCGCACCACCGCACCGAACATGTCGTCACCGGGATCGCGGCGGGTCTTGGCCGCGACCTGGCCCATGTAGGTCCAGAACTTGTTTCCCGCCGCCACGCGCCGTTTACCCGACCGCTCGGACCGGCTGGCGTGCAAGGCACGGGACAGGTCCGCCTGATCGTCACGGGGAATGCCGAGGAAGTCGCAGATCACCGTCGTCGCGACGGGCCAAGCGAACCGGGGGACGAAATCCACCGGGCCACCGGTGGCCTCGATGTCGTCCAGGGTGGCCTTGACGATCGTCTCGATCTGCGGCTGGAAGGCCTGCATCCGGCGGAAGGTGAACGCGGACGCCACCATCCGGCGCAGGCGCGTGTGCTCCGGTGGGTCGTACTGCCCGAGGAAGCCGGGCCAGATCCGCCCGGCCGCGGTCCCGCCGAAGAGCAGTTTGGCGCTGAACTTGTCCGAGCCGAGAACTTGCCGGATCTCGTCGTACCCGGTGGCGAGCCAGCCGGTCCGTCCATCGGGGGAATGCTTGTCCTCCAAGATGGCCCAGGAGCCTTCGCTCATCAGGGAACGCAACTCCGGCCCCGGATCGAATCGGTCTCTCCGGTGTATTTCCGTGCCCCGGAGGGCGTTGTTCTCCTCGAACACCGCACAAGGTCCTTTCGCCTCGTCCAGCCGATGAATCAGGGGCGGGCGACGCCGGGGGTGTGTCGCCACATCCGCACGCGCCCTTTCGGCCGCAGGTGTCCGTGAAGGTCTCCTTACCCACCCTGAAGGTAGGTAAGGAGGCCTTCACTACGCCGCTGCCGTGGTTCTTGCCGGAACTGGCGCCGGGGCGTGTCGCGAAAGCCACTTTCGGGACATCAGATGTCCCGAAAGTGGCTTTCGGGACATGGCCGCTGGACGATTTTGAGTGACCAGCCCTCGTACCACCGGACACTTTCGCCTCACCGCTCGATGAATCGAGCGGGCTGCCTGTTCGCGACATGGCCACCGCGCGCGTCCAACCGTCCGCGTTGAGCGGCTGGACACCTTCGCTCAGGCGCTCGTTTCCCGGATGAGGCTCTTCGGCCGGAGGTCGGTCCAGTTCTCCTCGACATAGGCGAGGCACTCCTGGCGAGGGGCCTCGCCGTGCACCCGGGTCCAGCCGGCGGGCACCTCCGCGAAGGACGGCCACAGGGAGTGCTGCCCTTCGTCGTTGACCAGCACGAAAAAGGAACCGTCTTCGTTGTCGAAGGGGTTGGTCATCGTTGTGTCCTTTCACCCTCCGGGCGGTGCCGGAGTTTCTCGGCGACGATGGCTCCAATTTGGCCCAGCGCCGCGGTTTGCACCATGTCGTAGTGGTTGGACGGGATCTCGTGGGCCTCGACGGCCCCGGTGGTGAACTCCTTCCAGCTGGCTTTCGCCACCGCGACGGGCAAATGCTCGGGACGGTCCACCGTGGCGATGAAAAGGAGGATGTCCCCGGCGAAGGGCGAAGAGGTGTGGCGCGGCCCGATCTCCCAGAGGTTGCGCATGACCGCTTCGAGGCGGGACCGGGCGGCCTCCCCCTTGACCAATTGCCCAGCCAGATCCAGATCCGCCTGATTTCGCTGGGAGAGAGCCGCTTCCTCGCTCGCCGCGCCGGTCGTCTTGCGTCCCATGTAGACGGGATAGGCGTCGAGCAGCGCGAGCAGGCCGACCTGCTCCCCGTCCGCTTCGAGCAACCTGGCCATCGCCTGCGCGATGCGGCCACCGAGCGACCATCCGAGGAGGTGGTACGGCCCTTCGGGCTGCACGGCACGGATCTGCGCCAGGTAATCGGCGGCCATCTCCTCGACGCTGCCCGGCAGCGGCTCCGTACGCGCCAAGCCGCGCGCCTGCACGCCGTAGACCGGCTGATCCTGCGGGAGGTACCGCAGCAGCGGCTCGTAGTTCCAGCTCAGCCCGCCGCTCGCGTGGACACAGAACAGGGGCGGGCGGTCACCGGTGACCCGCAGTGGCAACAGGATCTCGAAGTCACCCGTCTTCACCGAAGCGCTCGCTCGCCGCCTCTCGCCCACGACGACCAAAGTCTTGGCGGGAGTCTTGCGGGCGAGCAGACCGGTGTGCAGCATCCGGTGCCCTTCGTCCCCGAACGGGCAGGGCACGGTCGGCAGTTCGGCCGGTCCCTCGTCCACCGCGGGACCGGTGACGTAGAGATCGCCGACGGCGCCAGGAGCGACAGGACGAAGCCGGTCGTCCAGCAGGAGCGCGCCGAGCGGGCTGTCCCCGGCAAGGTCGGCGACCACCTGGGGGACTTCCCCGGCCCAGCGCGCCGGGGCGATGGGCGGACGGCCGCGTTCGAAATCGTCCAGGAAGAGGTCCAGCTCGCTGATCCGCCGCCGGGGGTCTTCCGCCACCTGTTCGAGGACGCGGACCAGCCGCCGCGCCACCGACTCGGCCGTGGCCTCGTCGAACAGGTCGACGGCGTAGTGCAGCGCGCCTTCGAGGCCGCCCGCTTCGTCATCGTCGTCGAAGCGCTCGGTGAGCTCGACCGTGAGATCCAGCTCCATGGCCTCGGTCCCGCCGGCTTCGACGCTGGTGCGCAGCGCGGGCAGTTCCGCCGCCGACCACCCGTCGATGTCCTCCTCGTCCACCCGCAGTCCCACCTGGAACACGGGGTGGCGGGAGAGCGACGCCGGCAGATCCAGCAGCTCGACGATTCGCTCGAAGGGCACGTCCAAGTGCTGTTCCGTGGCCTGGAAGGCTTCCTGGACCCGGGTGACGACCTCCAGGAAGGTCGGATCCCCCGAGAGATCCGTGCGCAGGGCGAGCGGCCGGGTGAACGGCCCGATCATCGGCTCGAGGTCGAAGAGTTCCTCGTCCCGCGGCAGCGTCGTGCCGATCACGACGTCGTGGCCCGCCCCGTACTTGATCAGCAGCATGGCGAGCGCGGCGTGCACCAGCTGGTGCGTTTCCGCGCCCAGCGGTTCCGCCGCCTCGGTCAACCGGGCGTGCGGGCCCGCGGCCAACCGCAGCGGGATCGCGCCCGCCCGCCGGGACGGGACGGCGGGCCGAGGACGGTCGAACGGGAGCACCGTCTCTTCGTCGATGCCCGCCAGGTTGTCCCGCCAGAAGGTGATCTGCTCGTTGATCAGGCCGCCCGGCTCGTTCTCGCCTTCGAGCAGCCGCTGCTCCCAGAGCGCGTAGTCGGCGAACTGCAAGGCCAGTGGCGCCCGCTGTGGCACCCGGCCCTCGCGCCGCGCGCCGTACGCGGCCGCCAGATCGCGGAAGAACACGTCCAGCGAGTCGTCGTCGGCGAGGATCCGGTGGATCTGCAGATGCAGCACGTGCTCTTTGTCCGAGAGCGCGAACAGTTCGCACCGCCACGGCACTTCCCTGGTCAGGTCGAAGTCCGACCCACGCCGTTCGGCGAGCAGCCCGGCAAGGTCCTCCTCGGTGACCGGAACCGGCGTCGGCTCGACCGGCCAGGTCTCGTGCACTTCCTGGCGGACGCTCTGCCCGTCACCGGGGAAGGTCGTGCGGAGCAGTTCGTGCCGGGCCGCGACGTCGCCGAGCGCCGACGTCAACGCGGGCACGTCCAGTTTTCCGCGCAGGCGCAGCGTTACCGAGGTGTGCAGGCCCGCCGTCTCCCCGCTCGGATCGGCCAGCAGCCAGGCCCGCAGCTGCCGGGCGGTGAGGGGCAGCCGGTCCGGCCGCTGGACGGCTTCCAGCGCGGGGCGTGACTTCGCGGCGAGTGCCCTGGCCAGACCCGCGGGCGTCGGCGACGAGAACAGCTGCCGGATGGGCAGGTCCGCGCCGAGCTCCTCACGGATCCGCGCGACGAGCCGCATGGCCAGTGCCGAACTGCCGCCGAGATCCTGGAAGGCGTCGTCGACCCCGACCTGGTCCACGCTGAGGATTTCGGCGAACAGCGCGCACAACACCTTCTCGGTCTCGTTCTCGGGCGCCTTCTCCGAGGAGCGTCCCGCGAGATCCGGGGCGGGCAGCGCCCGGCGGTCCACCTTGCCGTTGGGCGTGACGGGCAGACCGGGCAGGGCGACGACGGCGATCGGGACCATGTAGTCGGGCAGCACCAATGCCATCTGCCGCCGGATCTCCTCCGGCCCCGCGTCGGTGCCGTCGGACACGAAGTAGCCGACCAGGCGCTTTTCGCCCGGCTGGTCTTCCCGCGCCAGGAGAACGGCCTCGACCACTCCCGGCTGGGCCGCCAGCACGGACTCCACTTCGCCGAGCTCGACCCGGTAGCCGCGGATCTTCACCTGGTCGTCGGCGCGGCCGAGGAAGACGATCTCGCCGCCGGAGGTCCAGCGCGCCCGGTCCCCGGTGCGGTACATACGTTCGCCGTCGAGGAACGGGCACGCCACGAACCGGTCCGCCGTCAATCCCGGGGCGTTCAGGTACCCGCGGGCCAGGCCCGTGCCCGCGATGTACAGCTCGCCTTCGACACCCGGCGCGACCGGGCGCAGGAAAGCGTCGAGGACGTAGATCCGGCGGTTGGTCATCGGGTGCCCGATCGGCAGCTCCCCGTCGATCACCTCGCCGGGTTCGATCGGCAGCCACGTCGCGCACAGGGTGGTCTCGGTCGGCCCGTAGGTGTTGCGCACCCGCAGACCGGGCTGGGCGCGGCGCAGGTTTTCCACCGACTGCAGGGGAACCACGTCCCCGCCGGTTCCGATCTCGACCAGTCCTTCGAAGCATTCCGGCGCCGTTTCCGCCAGCGCGCGGAAGGTACCGGCGGTGAGGTGGACGAAGGTCGCGCCCCGGCGCACGGCCTGCCGCACCCCGGCCGCGTCCAGCGCTCCCGGCTCGGTGAGCAGCACCCGGGCACCCGAGACGAGCGGCACCCACATCGCGTACAGCGACGGGTCGAAGACGTGCGTCGCGTGCATCAGCACGCCGTCGTCCGGACCGATCTGCCAGCCCGCGTCACCGGCCAGACCGGCCACGGCCCCGTGCGGGATGCCCACGCCCTTCGGCAGGCCGGTGGATCCCGAGGTGTACATGACGTACGCGAGATCGTCGGCGTGCGGCCGGATTTCCGGTGCGGCGCAGTCGTTCACGGCCGCACGCGTTCCGGGCGCGTCGAGCACGATCGCGTTCTCCGGCGCGACCGCGCTCGTGGCTTCGGTGCACAGGACGGTGGAGACGCCGGAATCGTCGAAGATGAACGAGATCCGCTCGGCCGGGTACTCGACGTCCACCGGGACGTAGGCGGCGCCCGCCTTCCAGATCGCGAGGAACGCGATGACCAGATCCGGTGACCGTTCCATGGCCACGCCGACCCGGTCGCCGCGGCCGACCCCGTGACCGGCGAGATAACCGGCCAGCCGGTCCGACGCCTGGCCGACCTCGGCGTAGGTCAGGTTCGCGCCGCCGGCGTCGGTGATCGCCACCGCGTCCGGCGCCGCGGCCACCCGCCGGGCGAACAGTTCGACGACGGAGTCCCCCGGCACCGGGCCGTCGGTCGCGTTGAACTCGTCCAGCACCAGGGCGCGCTCGGCTTCGCTCACCAGCGTCAGACGGCCGACGAGGACGTCGGGCTCGGCGACCAGGCGCTCCAGCACCCGGGACAGCGCGCCGACGACCGATTCGGCGGCCGCGGGCTCGAACAGGCTCCGGTCGTAGTCGAGGATCAGCGGCATCCGCTCGCCGGGTCCGGTGACCAGCGTGAACGGATAATGCGACGAGTTGCGTCCCCGCTTCACCGGGATCAGGGCCAGACCGCCGTCCGACGTCCGGCCGAGTCCCTTGCGGGGGAAGTTCTCGTAGATCACGAGGGTGTCGAAGACCGCCCCTGGTCCGACGACCGCCTGGACGTCCTGCAGGCCGAGGTGCTGATGCCCCATGAGCGCCGACTGCTCGCGCTGCACCCGGGCGAACAGGTCGACCGCGCGTTTCCCGCCGTCGAGCCGGACCCGCACCGGCAGGGTGTTGAGCAGCTGGCCGACCATCGCCTCCACCCCGTCGAGGTCGGCGGGCCGCCCGGAGGCGGTCGCGCCGAACACGACGTCGTCGCGGCCGGAGAGCTGCGCCACCACGACGGCCCACGCGCCCTGCACGACGGTGTTCAGCGTGAGGTCGTTGCCCCGCGCGAACCGCGCCAGACCGTCCGTCAGTTCCGTGGACAGCTCGACCACCGTCGTGTGGATGTCCGGCACGCGGGCCGGGTCGGGCGCGGCGACCGTGGTCGGGGTGTCCAGCCCGGCGAACCCGTCCCGCCAGGCCGCCCGTGCCGCCTCCTTGTCCTGCCGTCCCAGCCAGGCGAGATAGTCCCGATAGGACACAGTGGGCGGAAGGCCGGACGCGTCCCCGCCCGCCGCGTAGATCGCGGCGAGCTCGCGGTGCAGGATCGGCATCGACCAGCCGTCCACCAGCACGTGGTGCAGCGTGTGCACGAGCCGGTGGCGGTCGGGGCCGAGCCGGAGCAGGTGCAGTTTCATCAGCGGCGCCGCCTCGACGCGCAGCCGCTCGGCCGCCTCGTCGGCCGCCAGCCGGTCCACCTCGCCCTCGGCGACGTCCTCGGGCAATCCGGTCAGATCCGTTTCACGCCAAGGGATTTCGGCTTCCCGCGCGATCACCTGCACCATCTGCGCGCCGCTGACGTAGCGGAAACAGGCCCGCAGCGCGGCATGCCGGTCCACGAGGGCCTGCCACGACGCCCGCAGCAGAGCGGCGTCCAGCGGTCCGTCGATGGCGTAGACGGTCTGCACGGTGTAGGTGTCACGGCCCTCGTTGTCGAGGGCGGTGTGATAGAGCATTCCCTCTTGCAGCGGGGAAAGAGGCCAGACGTCCTCCACGCTGGAGCGACGCTTCGCGCGAGTGTCGTCAACGGTCACAACTTGCTCCTTATGCCTGTGGTGGTCATTCGGCCAACCCGGCCTCGAGTAGGTCCATCTGGTCAGGGGAAAGGGCGACGAGCGGGTCCCCGGCGGGTTCCGGCGGCGCGGCGGTCTCTTCCTCGGCCGGAAGTTCCTCGGCGATCGCCGCCAGTCGTTCCGGCGTCTTCTCGTCGAAGACCTGCCGTGGGGTCAGCCGCAGCCCGAGTGCGCGAGCCCGGACCGACACCTGCATCGAGGTGATCGAGTCACCGCCGAGTTCGAAGAAGCTGTCGTCCGGCCCCACCTTGGCGAGGCCGAGCACCTCAGCGAACAGGTCGCACAACTTCGCTTCCACGGGCGTGCGCGGGGCACGATTCGAGGACATCGCGGCGAAGTCGGGGGCCTGCAGCGCCCGATGGTCGAGCTTGCCGTTCGGGGTGAGCGGCATCTTCTCCAGCGACACGAACGCCGCGGGCATCATGTAGTCCGGCAGCCGTTCGGCGGCCAGTTCCCGCAGCGCGGCGGCCAGCGTGCCGTTCTCGGCGACGGCGTCCGCCGACGGCACGACGTAGGCCACCAGCCGCTTGTCGCCCGGCCCGTCCCGGCGGACGGAGACCGCCACCTGGCCGACCCACGGATGTTCCGCGAGCACGGCCTCGATCTCGGCGGGCTCGACGCGGTAGCCGCGCACCTTGACCTGCGCGTCGACGCGGCCCGCGAAGATCAGCTGGCCTTCCCTGGTCCAGCGGAACAGGTCGCCGGAGCGGTACATCCGCTCACCGGGGGCGAACGGGCTGGCGACGAACCGTTCCGCGGTCAGGCCGGGGCGGCCGAGGTAGCCGCGGGCCAGTCCGACACCCGTGATGTAGAGCTCGCCGACCACGCCGGGCGGCACCGGCCGCAGGAAGGCGTCGAGCACGTAGTGCCGCACGTTGTGGATCGGCCCGCCGAGCGGGACCACGTCGTGTCCCGGGGACAACGGCGCGCTCATCGTCGAGCAGATGGTCGTCTCGGTCGGGCCGTAGGCCTGGATCACCCGGCGGCCCGGCGACCAGCGGTCCACCAGCGCGGCCGGGAGCGCCTCGCCGCCCGTGAGCACGGTCCGCAGGGTGTCCGGCAGGTCGTCCTCGCTCGCCAGCACACTCGGCGACACCGTCAGATGCGTGATGCCCGCCTGCCGGATCGCGTCGCCCAGCGTCAGCCGGGGCGGCATGCTCGCCGCGTCCGGCAGGACCAGGGTCGCGCCGGCCAGCAGGGACATGTAGAGCTCGGAGACCATGGCGTCGAAACCGATCGCGGACAACTGCAGGATCCGCGAGGACGACGTCACGGCCATCCGCTCGATGTGCGCGTACCCGAGGTTGACGAGTCCGGAGTGGGTGACCAGGACGCCCTTCGGCACCCCCGTCGACCCGGACGTGTAGATCACGTACGCCGCTTCTTCCGGTGCCACCAAAGGCAATTCGGCGACCGGAGCGGTGGCGGGCAGCTCCTCCAGCACCAGCACCGTGCCCGCGAACTCCGCGGGTATGATCGATCGGGTCGCCTTCGTGCACACCAAAACCCCGGGTGCCGAGTTCGCCAGCATGAACTCGACGCGGTCACGCGGATAGTCCGGATCGACCGGGACGAACGCGCCGCCGGCGAACGTGACCCCCAGCAGGGTCACCGCGAGGTCGACCGAACGCTCGACCAGCACTCCCACCCGGGCTTCCCGCCGTACGCCCGCTCCGGCGAGCAGCAACGCGAGCGCCTCCGCTTCGCCGAGCAATTCTCGGTACGTCAGGCTTCGTGCCGCGTCCTCGACGGCGACCGCGTCCGGTGTCCGCTCCGCCTGCTCGCGGAGCAACGCCGGCAGCGTCTTCTCCGTGAGCGGCGCGTCGGTCCGGTTCCACTCGTCCACCACGAGACGGCGCTGCTCCGGCCCGATCAGGCCGATCTGCCCCACCGGCGTCGACGGTCGCGCCAGCACCTGTTCGAGCGCGCGGACGAGCGCCGCGGCCATTTCCTCGGCTCCGGTCCGGTCGACCACGTCCGGCCGGTAGATGAGTTCACCGCGGACGGGTCCACCCGCCACGGACGCGCGCAGGGACAGCGGATAGTGCCCGTCGTCGTCCGAATTGCCCGCGGGGCTCATGACGAGCGCGTCGGGGCCGTCGAACCGGGGCGGCGGTGGCGGGTAGTTCTCGAACACCACGATCGTGTCGAACGCCGCGCCACGGCCGGCGAACTTGGTGATCTCGCTCTGCCCGACGTGCTGATGCGGCAGCAACGCGACCTGCCGTTCCTGCAGGCCCTTCACCATGTCGACGAACGGCTCGCCGCCGTCGAGGCGGGCACGGACCGGCAGCATGTTCATGAACAGGCCGACCGAGGACTCGACGCCGAGGATCTCGGGCGGACGCCCGGCGACCGCGGCGCCGAAGACGACGTCCAAGCGTCCGGTCAACCGAGCCAGGTGCAATGCCCAGATCCCCTGGAAGAGCGTGTTCGGCGTGACACCGTGACGGCGGCTGAACTCCGCCAGTCGCCTGCTCGGCTCCTCGCCGAGCTCGAACCTGACCCGTTCGGGCTGCAGGGGCGTGAGGATCGACTCCGGCGGCACGACGTGCGTCGCCTCGTCGAGACCCGCGAGTTCGGTCCGCCAAGCCTCCAGTGCGGCCGTCTTGTCCTGGCGCGCGATCCAGGCCAGATAGTCGCGATAGGACGCCGCGGCAGGCAGCGCGTCGGCGTCACCACCCGCTTCGTACGCCGCCAGCACGTCGGTGGCGACGAGCGGCAGGGACCAGCCGTCGACCACGATGTGATGCGACGTGAAGACCAGGCGATGCCGTCGTTCGCCGAGGCGCACCAGATGCAGCCGCAGCAGCGGCGCCTTGGCCAGGTCCAGCCGTTCGGCGTGCTGCGCGGCCGCGAGCCGGTCGAATTCCGCCAGCGCCTCGTCCTCCGGCAGATGCGACAGGTCGGTCTCCGACCAGGGCAGCGTCACCTCGCGGGCGATCGCCTGCACGGCCGTACCGGAGGGGAGCTGATGGAAACTCGCCCGCAGGGCGGCGTGCCGGTCGAGCAGGGCCTGCCACGACGCGCGGAAGCGGGCGACGTCCAGCGGACCGTCGAGGGCGAGGGTCCGCATGCTCGCGTAGACGTCCGGTCCACCGTCGTCGGTGGCGTGGAACAGCAAGCCTTCCTGCAGCGGTGAGAGCGGCCAGATGTCGAGCAGGTCCGGCGCGGCCGCTTCGACCTGCGCCACCTCTCGCTGCGTCAGCGTGGTGAGCGGGAAGTCGGAGGGCGTGTGTCCCCCGGCGCCGACGTCGTCGCCGTGCACGGCGAGACCGGCCAGCATGTCCAGCCAGGTCCGCGCGAGCGACTCCGCCTCGGCGTCGCCGAGAATCCGCCCCGCCCAGGTGAGGGTCAGGGTGAACTCGGGTCCGTCCGCCGTGTCCGCAACGACCGCGTCGATCTCCACGGCGTGCCGCAACGGGGTGTCCTGCTCCGCCGCGTCGCCGACGATTCCCGTTATCCGCCAAGGCCGCGGGGCACCGTCGGACCGCGACGAGAAGCGGCCGAGGTAGTTGAACCCGATCTCCGCCTTCGGCAGCGCCGCGAGGACCGGCGCCGTCTCGGCGTTGAGGTAGCGCAGCATGCCGTAACCGAGCCCACCGTCGGGCACGGCTCGCACGTTCTCCTTGACCTGCTTCAGCAGACGACCGGCCGCGGCGCCGCCCGCGATCGCTTCGGCCGGGTCGATCCCGGAAACGTCCAACCGGAGCGGATGGACATCGGTGAACCACCCGAGCGTCCGTGACAGGTCCATGTCACCGATCGGACGGCGGCCGTGACCTTCGACGTCGACCACGATGGAGGTGCCACCACGCCACCCGGCCACCGCGCCTGCCAACGTGGCCAGCAGTACCTCGTGGACACCACAGTGGAAGGCCGAGGTGACCTTCTCCACGAGTGCGCCCGCGTGTTCCCGCGGCAAGGTCCAGGACCTGCGTCCCGCGGTCGACACGGTGTCGCGCCGGGGATCGAGCTCGCCCAGCCGTGATTGCGCCCCGGCAAGGATCTCCGTCCACGTCGTCAGTTCCGCGGTCCGGTTCGCCGCCTCGGCGGTCAGGGTGCGCGACCAGCGCCGGAACGAGACGTCCGGTGGGTCGAGCCGCGCTTGTGTGCCCGCGCTCGCGGCCTCACAGGCCGCCTGCAGGTCCGGCAGCAGGGTCCGCCACGACACGACGTCGACCACGAGGTGGTGCGCGGCCACCACGAGCCGTCCGGGGCGACCCGGTCCGGCGTCCACCAGGACCGCCCGGACCAGCACGCCCCCGACGGGATCCAGGCGTGCCGCCGCGTCACTCGCGATCTCGTCGATGCCGGCGACGTCGAGGTCGGCGGCGTCGGCCCGTTCGACCAGCGTCGCCGCGTCGACCGTTCCCCGCTCGGCCACGACCAGCCGGGGCAGGTCGCCTTCGGTCTCGACGATCCGGCTCCGCAGCAGGTCGTGCGTGTCGATCACCGCGCCCAATCCGGCCGCCAGCGCGGACACGGAAAGGTCGCCGGGCACGTCCACGATCACCCATTGCGCCATGCCACCGCGGGTCAGCCCGAGCGGGTCGCGTTCGAGCAGTGCCCGCACGACCGGCGTCAACGGGACCTCACCGACGCCCTCGCCGTCCTCGGTCCGGGTCCGTCCGCCGTGTTCGGCGACCGCCGCGATCCCCGCGGGGGTCTTCTGGTCGAAGACCTGCTTCGCCCCGAAGACGAGGTTTTCGCGACGTGCGCGGGCGGCCAGCCGCATCGAGAGGATCGAGTCCCCGCCCAGCTCGAAGAAACCGTCGTCCGCGCCGACCCGGTCCAGCCCGAGGATCTCGGCGAACAGAGCGCACAGCAGTCGTTCGGTCTCCGTGCGCGGTTCGCGACCGGCCGCCTTCGCGGTGAACTCCGGGGCGGGCAGGGCCGCGCGGTCGATCTTCCCGTTGAGCGTCAACGGGAAACCGTCCAGTACCAGCACCACCGACGGCACCATGAACTCCGGCAGCCGGGCCGCGAGATGCGCGCGGACCGCGTCGGATTCCAGTTCCCGCCCCGGTTCCGCGGTCACGTACGCGATCAGGCGCTTTTCGCCGGGACGTTCCTCCCGCGCCACCACGATCGCCTGCGCGACGTCGGGGACCTCGGTCAGCGCCGCCTCGATCTCACCGGGTTCGACGCGGTAGCCACGGATCTTCACCTGGGAGTCGGCACGCCCGCCGAAGAGCAGTTCACCTTCCTCCGTCCAGCGCGCCAGGTCACCGGTCCGGTACAGCCTTCCCGGACCGAACGGATTGGCGACGAAGCGCTCCGAGGTCGACGCGGTGTTGCCGAGGTAGCCGTGCGCCAGTCCGGCGCCGGCGATGTAGAGCTCGCCGGTCACGTTCGGGGCCAGCGGCTGCAGGAACGCGTCGAGCACGTAGACCTGCCTGCCCGCCAACGGCCTGCCGATCGGCAACGTCTCGCCCGTTTCGGCCCCTGGTTCGAGGACGAGCCAAGTGACGCAGAGGGTGCCTTCGGTCGGGCCGTAGAGCTGACGGAACCGCACGTCCGGGCAAGCCCGGCGCATCCGTTCGACGGAGGCGAGCGGTACCGCGTCCCCACCGGTCAGGATCTCCCGCAGCCCGCGGAAGGATTCCGGCGCTTCTTCGGCCACCGCACGGAAAGCGCCCGCCGTGAGGTGCACGGTCGTCACACCGCGGGAGATCGCGTCGCGGAGCCGCTCCGCGTCGACCGTGCCCGGTTCGGCGACCACCACGCGGGCCCCGCTGACCAGCGGCACCCAGATCTCGACCAGCGACGCGTCGAAAGCGTGCGACGCGTGCAGCAGTACGTGATCACCGGGACCCTGCGACCAGCCAGGGTCGCTCGCCAGTGCCGCCACACTTCCGTGCGGCACCGCGACACCCTTCGGCACCCCGGTCGATCCCGACGTGTACATCACGTAGGCGACGTCCTGCGCGCCGACCGTCACCGGCGGTACCTCGTGCCGCACGCCGTCCGTCGCCAACAGGTCCGCGACCACCGGCTCGACCCCGTCCGGCACCGCCTTGCGGTTCGCTTCGAGGCAGACCGCGACCGACACCCCGGCGTCGGCCAGCATCCGCTCGATCCGGTCCGCGGGGTAGCCCACGTTCACCGGGACCTGCGCGGCGCCCGCCTTCCAGACCGCGAGCAGGGCGACGAGAAGGTCCGCGCCGCGGTCCATCACCACGCCGACGCGGTCACCGCGCCGCACACCGACGGCGGCCAGATACCCGGCCAGCCGGTCGGAAGCGCGGTCGAGACCGGTGTAGGACAGGGTGCGTTCGCCGTCCACGACCGCGATCGCGTCCGGCGAGGCGCCGACCTGCCGCCGGAACAGCTCCAGCACCGACGTCGTGTCGGCCGCTTCACCCGTCGAGTTCCAGCGTTCCACCACCGACGCGCGCGCCGGTTCGCTCGTCACGCCGAGGCGGCCGACCGGCAGCGAAGGCCGTGCCACGACCTGTTCCAGGACACGGACGACCTGCCTGGCGACCTCGGCGGCCGTTTCGCCACCGATCCGGTCGGGCCGGTAGGAAACGTTGATCCGCAAGCGGTTCCCGAGGCTGACGTTCATGGTCAGCGGATAGCTGGTACCGGTCCGGGTGACGACCGAGCTGATCACGACACCACCGTCGTCGCCGAGACCGTCGGCCGTATGCGGGTAGTTCTCGATCATCACCATGGTGTCGAAGACCGCGCCGGATCCCGCCACCTTCTGGATCTCCGGCAGCCCCACGTACTGGTGCTCGGTCAGCGCCGACTGGCGGCCCTGCAGGTCCTGGAACAGCTCCAGCACCGGACGGCCGCCGTCGAGCCGCACGCGGACCGGGACGGTGTTGATGAACATCCCCACCATCCGCTCGACGTCCGGCACCTCCGCCGGCCGTCCGGACACCACCGACCCGAACACCACGTCCGTCCGGCCGGTCAGCCGCGCCAGCACCAACGCCCACGCGGCCTGCAGGATCGTGCTCGACGTCAAACCGTGCCCACGGGCGAGCTCGGTGAGCGCCCGCGTCGTCTCCTCGGAGAGCCATTCGGCGTGCTCGCCGGGCATCACCATCGTCTTGCCGGCGTCAGCGTCCACAAGGGACGGTTCGGTCGCGCCGTCGAGTTCGGCCAGCCACGCCGACCGGGTCGCCTCCCCGTCCTGACCGCCCAGCCACGCCAGATAGTCCTTATAGGACGGTGCCGTCGACGGGAGCTGCCCACCCGCGTAGGCGATCGACACCTCACCCAGCACGAGCGGCGTCGACCAGCCGTCCAGTACGACGTGGTGCGACGTGAGCACGAACCGGTGCCGGTCCGCGGCGAGCCTGATCAGCAGCAGCCGCAGCAGCGGCGCCTTGGTCACGTCGAACCGCTGAGCCTGGTCCTCCGCGAGCAGCCGTTCGACCTCGGCGGCCGCGGCCGTCTCGTCGAGATGCGACAGATCCGCCATCCGCCAAGGGATGTCCACCTCGCCGACGACGACCTGCACCGTTTCCCCGGATGCCAGCTGATGAAAGCCGGTCCGGAGCGTGGCGTGACGAGCGACCACCTGGTTCCAGGCCGCGCGCAGCCGTGGCGCGTCGAGCGGCCCGTCGAGGTCCAGGATTCGCTGGCTCTGATAGACATCGACCCCTTCGGCGTCGAAGGCCCGTTCGAAGAGCATGCCTTCCTGCAGCGGCGACAGCGGCCAGATGTCCGTCAGCCCCGGTGCCGCGGCTTCCAGCTCCGCCACGTCCGGCCGCGTCAGCTCGACGAGGTCGAAGTCCGACGGCGTGTGGCCGCCCGCGTCAGGATCCTCGGCAAGGGTCGCGAGACCGGTCAGCATCTCCAGCCAGGCCTCGCCGAGCCGCTTCACCGTGGCGAGATCGGAATCCCGCGTGTCGATGGCCAGCCCCAGCCGGGGTCCGGCCGGGGTGTCCTGAAGTTCCGCGCTGACCTCGACGGCGTGCGCGAGGACCATGTCCGGACCGCCACCGAGCGGCCCTTCGCCGACGGGCTGCCACGCGGTGTCCTTGGGGGCGAGCACGGTCCGGCCGAGATAGTTGAACCCGATCCGCGAAGACGGCAACCCGGCCAGCCGCGCCGCGGTCTCGGGGTTGAGATGGCGCAACAACCCGTAGCCGGATCCGTCGCCGGGGACGGCGCGGATCTGTTCCTTCACCGTCTTCAGCAACCGCCCGGCGACTGCGAGGTCCACATCGGACAGGTCGAGCCGGACCGGGTGAACGCTGGTGAACCAGCCGACGGTGCGCAACAGATCCTCGCCGTCGGCGGCTTCCCGGCCATGGCCTTCCACGTCCACGAGCAGCCCGGCGCCGTTACCGCGCACGCGCGCCACCGCCCCCGCGAGACCAGCCAGCAGGACGTCCTGGATCCCGCAGTGGAACGCTCCCGGCAGATGGGTCACCAGGTTGCGCACCTCGGTGCCGGAGAGCCTCGTGGACCACGAGTGCGACTGCCCGGTGTGCCGTCCGGTGTCCGGCTCCAGCGCCGGGTCCGCGCCGTCCAGGACAGCGATCCAGTCGTCGAGTTCGGCCACCGTGCGCTCGCTGAGCGCCCGCTCGGTCAGCCGGCGCGCCCACTGCCGGTACGACGTCGCCGGGGGTTCGAGGGCAGGGGTCCCGCCGGAGACCACCTCGTCGTACGCCGCCCGCAGATCCGGCAGCAGGATCCCCCACGAGACCGCGTCGACCGCCAGGTGATGCGCCACGAAGGCCAACCTGCCCGGCTCGGCGTCCCCGGCGTCGATCCACACGACCCGCGCCATGACTCCCGCCGACGGATTCAGCGTGCCCGTCGCCGTCCTGACCTCGCGCTCGGCGAGCTCGTCGAGCGCGCCTGTCCCGGCGGCCACCCGCGTCACCAGTCCGGCCGCGTCCACCGCACCGCGCTCGGGCACGATCAGCCGACCGTCGCGCTCGACCCGGGCCCGCAGCAGGTCATGCGTGTCCAGCACCGCTCGCAGCGCGGTCACCAACGCGTCCAGGTTCAACCCCGCCGGGGTGACGACGACTCTCACCTGCGCGAAACCGGGGCGCATCGCGTCGTCCCCGAGGGCGCGCATCACCGGCGTCCACGGGATCTCTCCCACGCCGGAGACGACCTCGGCGCGGGGCGCCGTAGCGGCCTCTTGCGCCAAAGCGGCGAGGCGTTCAGGGGTCCGGTGCTCGAAAACCTGCCGCGGGGTAAGGGAAATCCCTTCGCGACGCGCACGAGCGGCGACCTGCATCGACGAAATCGAGTCGCCGCCCAGCTCGAAGAAACCGTCCTCGATCCCGACCCGGTCGAGGCCGAGCACCTCGGCGAACACTCCACAAAGGATTCGCTCGGCCTCGGTGGTCGGCTCCCGGCCCGCCGCCTTCGCGGCGAAGTCCGGTTCGGGCAGTGCCCGCCGGTCCACCTTTCCGTTGACCGTCAACGGCAACTCGGCCAGCACCAGCACCACGGCCGGAACCATGAATTCGGGCAGCGTCTCGGCGAGCTGTTCGCGCAGCGACGCCGAGTCGACCTCCCGGCCCGCTTCGGCGACCACATAGCCGATCAGGTGTTCTTCCCTGGCGAGTACCACGGCCTGACCGACCCCCGGCAGGCCCGCGAGGGCCACCTCGATCTCGCCGGGCTCGACCCGGTAGCCGCGGATCTTCACCTGGTCGTCGGCCCGTCCGGCGAAGGCCAGCGTCCCCTGATCCGTCCAGTACGCCCGGTCCCCGGTCCGGTACATCCTCCCGGACGGCACGAACGGGTCGGCGACGAACCGCTCGGCCGTCAGCGCCGGACGATCCAGATATCCTCGCGCCACACCGGCTCCGGCGGCGTACAGCTCACCGGGCACCCCAGGCGGCACGGGCCGCAGGAAGGCGTCGAGGACGTAGACGCGCCGCCCCGCGAGCGGTCGCCCGATCGGCAGCACCGAGCCCGTCCGATCGCCGGGTTCGAGCAGCCACCATGTCGCGCAGAGCGTGGCCTCCGTGGGGCCGTAGAGATGCCGCACCCGCACGGCCGGACACGTCCGCCGCACGCGCTCCACCGCCGCCAGCGGCACCGCGTCGCCACCGGTCAGCACCTCGCGCAGACCGGCGACCGACTCCGGCGACTCCTCGGCCAGCACACGGAAGGCGCCCGCGGTCAAGTGCGCGGCCGTGACGCCACCCGCCACGTAGGCCGCCAGCGCCGCGCCGTCCACCGCACCCGGTCCGGCCAGCACCAGCCGTGCGCCCGACAGCAGCGGGACCCACAGCTCGAACAGCGAAATGTCGAACGCGTGCGAGGCGTGCAGCAGCACGGCGTCGTCGGGGCCCACTCGCCATCCGGGCTCCCCCGTCAGCGCCGCGACGTTGCCGTGCGACACGGCGACACCCTTCGGCGTCCCCGTCGAACCCGACGTGTACATCACGTAGGCGAGGTCGTCCGGGCTCGTGCCCGCCGACCGGCGCGGCGACTCCGCCACCGCCTTCCGCGTCCGGGGATCGTCCAGGACGATCGGATCGAGGCCGACGTCCAGCACGACGTCCCGGTAGGTCTGCGTGCACACCACCGCCGACGGCCCGGAATCCGCCAGCATGAACTGCACGCGTTCCACCGGGTAGGCGGGATCCACCGGCACGTACGCCGCGCCCGCCTTCCACACCGCGAGCAAGGTCGCGATCAGGTCGGGTGACCGGTCGAGCACCACGGCCACCCGGTCCCCGCGCCGGACTCCCTTGTCGGTCAGGTAACCGGCGAGCCGCTCCGCGCGCTCGGCGAGTTCTCCGTACGACAGCGTCCGATCGCCGTCGACGACCGCCACCTCGTCGCGGCGGTTCTCGACCTGAGCACCGAACAGCTCCAGCGCCGACCGGCTCGGCGGCGCTTGCGAAGACACACCCCAGGCATCGACCACCAAGGCACGCTCGGCCGCGCTCGCCACCTCGATGCCGGCCACCGTGAGGTCGCCCGCGTCCGCCAGCTGACGCAGCACCCCGGTGAATCGCTCGACGATGGCGCGGGCGGTGTCGGTGTCGAAGAGATCGGTCAGATAGTCGAGCTTGAAGTACATCGTCTCGCCGGGGACGGCGACCAGCGTCAGCGGATAATGGGCGGCGACCCGGCCCTGATGGACCTGGACGCCGAAAGTCTCCGCGGAGCCCAATTCGCCGGAATCATGGTGGAATTTCTCGAAGACGATCAACGTGTCGAAGACGGCGCCGGGGCCTGCCGCCTGCTGGATGTCCGCCAACCCGACGTACTGGTCGGGAATGAGCGCCGACTGCCGCCTCTGCAACTCCGTCAGCAACTCGACGACCGGAGTCGAGCCGCTCAACCGCACGCGCACGGGAACGGTGTTGAGGAACAGCCCCACCATCCCCTCGACGCCCGGCAGATCCGGCGGGCGTGCCGATACCGCCGCCCCGAACACCACGTCCGTGCGGGAGGCCAGCTGCGCCAGCACCAGCGCCCACGCGCCCTGCACCACCGTGTTCAGCGTCAACCCGTGGCCGCGGGCCAGCTCGCCCAGCGATCGCGTGAGGTGCGCCGGCAGCTCGATCTCGACGCTCTCCGGCTCCACCGGCGCTCGCCCCGGATCGGCGGGCACCACCAAAGTCGGCTCGTCGACACCGCGCAGCCGTTCCGTCCACGCGGAGAGCGACTTCGCTTTGTCCTGACGGCCCAGCCACGCGAGATAGTCGCGGTACGACGTCACTTCCGGCAGCTCCAGCGGTCCGCCGTCCGCCGCGTACAGCCTCGACATCTCGTCCAGCAGAATGGGCAGCGACCAGCCGTCCATGATCGTGTGGTGGCAGGTCACCACCAGGCGATAGGTGCGGTCGCCGAGCCGGATGAAGGTCAACCGCAGCAACGGCGCCTGCGCGAGGTCGAACCTCGTCGTCCGGTCCTGCTCGGCCAATGCCCGCACGACCTCTTCGGGGTCATCGAGGTGGGAAAGGTCGACCTCCCGCCACGGCAGGTCCACCTGCCTGGCGATGATCTGCACCGTCTCGCCCGATTTGCGCTGCCGAAAGCAAGCCCGAAGCGGGGCATGCCGGGCCAGCAGCGTCTCCCACGCCGCGCGCAGCCTCGGCGCGTCCACCGGGCCGTCCAGGTCCAGGATCCAATGACCTATGTAGACGTCGGGCCCTTCGCCGTCGTAAACCGCGTGGAAGAGCAACCCGGCCTGCAAAGGCGACAGCGGCCAGATTTCCTCAATCCGCGACTGGTTCATCAATGTCTCCCTCGATCAGCAAAGGGCCTGAAGTTCGTCGAACTCAGCTTGAATTCCTCGATCCGATATCGAACCGGACCGAGGAGGGCGACGTCGTATGCGAAATATCCCCCGCAGCAGGATCATCCACCTGCCCGGCCTTACCGGACAACATGTCCAGCCGCGTCATTCCCGGGGCAGGGCAAAGCTTCAGGAAGTCCGTGAAGGCCTCCTTGCCTTACCCGTCCGCGGCATGAGCAGCCGTCGACACCGGCTCGGTCAACGGCCGCTTTCGAATTCGGCTTCGAATTCGTCGATCTCGTCTTGATTCAGTTCCAGAAGGGCGACATCGGAAGCGGCGAATTCCGCCGCGACGGGAACACTCGCCGCTCGCTCCACGATCGCCGCGATCGCCGCGGGTGTCCGCTGCTCGAACACCTCGCGCGCGCCGAAGGCCATTCCCGCGCGGTGGGCCCGCGCCGCCAGTTGCATCGAAAGGATCGAATCCCCGCCCAGCTCGAAGAAACTGTCGTCCGCACCGGCCCGCTCCAGGCCGAGCACCTCGGCGAAGAGCGCGCACAGCAACCGCTCCGCCTCCGTGACCGGCTCCCGGCCCGAAGCGCGGCCGTTGAAGTCGGGATCCGGCAGCGCGTCCCGGTCCACCTTCCCGTTCGCCGTCAACGGCAGTGCTTCGAGCACCACCACCGCCACCGGCACCATGTACTGCGGCAACCGGGCCGCGACGCCGTCGAGCACCGCGGCTTCGTCCACTCCGGTCTCCCCGGCGGCCGTCACGTATCCGATCAGCCGTTTGCCGGAAGCACCGTCACGGGCCACGACCACCGCCTGGCCGACGGAATCCTGCGCCACCAGTGCCGCTTCGATCTCTCCCGGCTCGATCCGGTATCCCCGGATCTTCACCTGGTCGTCGACCCGGCCGGCGAACACCAGTTCCCCGTCCGGATTCCACCGCACCAGGTCCCCGGTCCGGTACATCCGCTCACCGGAACCGAACGGATCGGCGACGAACCGTGTCGCGGTCAATCCCGCCCGCCCGAGGTATCCCCGGGCGACTCCGGCGCCTGCCACGTACAGTTCGCCGATCGCGCCCGGCGGCACCGGCCGCAGCCACGAGTCCAGCACGAACGCCCGCGCGTTCGTCATGGGAGTGCCGATCGGCACCACGTCACCGGACGGCGCCGGCTGGCCGGGTTCGAGCCGGTATTCGACACAGCCGACCGTCGTCTCGGTCGGCCCGTATTCGTTGACCACCACGGTATTCGGGTAGGCCCTGCGCCACTGGGCGATCGTGTCGACGGGCAACTGTTCGCCGCCGAGCAGAAGGTCGCCAGGCACGGCGATTTCGCGGGTACCGGTGTCCAACGTCTTCAGATGGCTCGGCGTGGCCTTGAGGAACAGCGACGGGGCGCTTTCCACCGTGCCGATCAGGTCTTCCAGTGCGCCGACCTGAACCGTGCCGCCCACGGTGAGCGGAGTGAGCACCGCGGTCACCGTCAAATCGAAGGCGATCGACGAATGCATCAGCGATCGTCCCCGCAGCCCGGGATACTTCCGTCCACAATGGAACAGGTAGTTCGCCAGGTTCCGATGGGTGACGACGACGGCCTTGGGCTGACCGGTGGAACCCGAGGTGTAGATGAGATAGGCCGGGTCGCGCGGATCCAGCGGTCGAAGGCGGTCGGCGTCGGTGACCGGCGCCCGGTCCGGACCGGCCGGTTCGCCCACGACTTCGGGATCGTCGATCACCATCGTCGTCGACCGGGTGGCCAGTACCGCACCGGCCGGGGTCGCCGAAAGCGCCCCGGTGGTGATCACCAGTGCCGGTTCGGCGTCGTCGAGCATGTAGGTGACGCGGTCGGCCGGATAGACCGGATCGATCGGCAACCAGGCACCGCCGGTCTTGGTGACCGCCAGCAGCGCGATGACCAGTTCCAGCGACCGGGGCAGCATGACCGCGACCAGGTCCTCGGCCCCCACACCTCGATCGATGAGCCGGCGCGCGAGCCGATCGGAGCGGGCGTCGAGTTCGGCGTAGGACAGCGACCGGTCCTCGAAGGTCACCGCGGTCGCGTCCGGGGTGGCGGCGACCTGCGCGGCGAACAACTCCGGCAGCGTCCGGTCCGGCACCTCCACCGCGGTCTCGTTGCGCGCTCGCAGCTGCCGCCGTTCGGACTCGGTGAGGATCGGCACCGCCGACAGCGGCTGTCGCGGATCGGCGACGACGGCTTCGAGCACGTGGGTGAACCGCTCCAGCACGGCAGTGGCCTGCTCGGTGCTGAACAGCGCGGGCTGGTGCTCCAGCCGCAGCCGGAGCTCGGTGCCGGGCACGACCGCGAGCGCCAGCGGGTAGTGGGTGGCATCGGCGGCGGACAAATCCCCCACCCGCAACCGATCCGGTTCCGTGTCGGCGGTTTCGGCGGGCCTCGGGTAGTTCTCGTAGACGACGAGGGTGTCGAACAACCGGCCCAGCCCGGCTGCCTGCTGGATGTCGGCGAGCCCGACGTGGTGATGCGCCAGCAACGCGACCTGTTCGTCCTGCATCCGCCGCACCAGTTCGGCGAAGGTGTACTGCGGCCGCATCCGGACCCGGACCGGGACGGTGTTGATGAACAAGCCGACCATGGTCTCGATGCCGGGCAGCTCGGCCGGTCGCCCGGACACCACCGAACCGAACACCACGTCGTCGCGGCCGGTGAGCGCCGCAAGCACCATGCCCCACACCGCCTGCAGCATCGTGCTGACGGTGGCCCCGCACTCGCGGGCCCGCGCCGCCAGCGCCTCGGCGAACGTCTCGTCCAGCGCCGCCCACAGCTGTCCTGGCAGCTGGACCGGTACCGGCCGGTCCTCCGCGACCAGGGTCGGTTCGGGCAAGCCCGCCAAGGCGTCACGCCATGCGGCGGTCGACGCCTTCTGGTCACTTTCCCGCACCCAGGCCAGGTAATCCCGGTACGGGGTGACCGGCGCCAGCGCGGCCGGAACCGCCTCGTGGCGGTAGAGCGTGAACAGCTCGTCCAACAGCAGTGGCGTCGACCAGCCGTCGAGCAGGATGTGATGGTTGGTCAGCACCAGCCGGTGGTCGTCCTCGCCCAGCGCGATCACCGTGATCCGCAGCAGCGGGGGCTCGGCCAGCTCGAACGGCTTCGCCCTTTCGGCCGCGGCCACCGCCGCCGCCTCGGCGACCGGATCCGCCGACCCGGTCACGTCGACCAGGGTCACCGGCACCTCCACGGCACCGGGGATCACCTGATAGGCGGCCCCGTCGGCGGCGTGCCGGAAACCGGCGCGCAGATTCGGATGCCGATCCAGCAGCCCGCGCACCGACTTCCGCAGCAGCCCCAGATCCAGCGGACCGGTCAGCTCCAACACCGCCTGCGCGGTGTAGACGTCGACCCCGCCGGCGTAACCCGCGTGGAAGGCCAGCCCGTGCTGCAACGGCGAAAGCGGGAGCAGGTCGGCGACCCCACCGGCGTCCGCGTATTCCGCTTCGAGGGCCTCGATCTCGCCCTGATCCAGGTCGACGAGGGCGAAGTCGGACGCGGTGTGCCCGCCCGCGGCGGGATCGTCCACCTGCCGGGCCAACCCGGACAGCATGTCCAGCAAGCCCTTGCCCAGCCGTTCGACCTCGGCCTCGTCGAGCAGGCCGTCCTGCCATTCCAGCAGGAACGTCAGTTCGGGACCGCCAGGCAGATCCTGGACGAACGCGTTGACCTCGATCGCGTGCGGCAGGCCCATTCCGGGTTCCAGCGAACTGCCGATATCGCCGACCGGCTGCCACGCCCGCACACCGCTCTTCTCCCCGGTGGCGACCCTGCCCATGTAGTTGAACCCGATTCGCGGCGACGGCGATTCCGCCAGCACCCGCCCCGTCGCGTCGTTGAGATAGCGCAGCAAGCCGTAACCGAGCCCGTCGCCGGGCACAGCCCGCGACTGCTCCTTGACCACCTTCAGCAGCCGCCCGGCCGCCGGACCCCCGGCGAGCGCGTCCGCCAGATCGGCCCCCGTCACCTCGAGCCGGACCGGATGCGCGCTGGTGAACCAGCCAACCGTCCGGGACAGATCCGCTCCGTCGACCGGATGACGGCCGTGGCTTTCCACCTCCACCAGCACGGCGTCCTCGCCGCGCCAGCGCGCCACCGCTCCGGCCAGCCCGGCGAGCAGCACCTCGTGCACCCCGCAGTGGAACACCACGGGAGCCCGCCCCACCAACGTCGAGGTCTGCGCGTTCGGCACCACCCACGACCGGGAGCGCACCGCACCTTCCGCGGCCTGGCTCGCGGTCCGCTCCTCCGAACCGAGAATCGCCTTCCACGCGGCCAGTTCGGCGACCCGTTCCGTGGAGAGCGCCCACTCCTTCAGCCGGTTCGCCCATTGTTTGAACGAGAGGCCGACCGGCTCCAGTGCGGGCTTCCGTCCCGCGGCCGCCGCCTCGCAGGCCAGCTGCAGATCCGACAGCAGAACCCGCCAGGACACGCCGTCGACCGACAAGTGATGCGCCACGACCACCAGGCGGCCGACCCGATCCGGTCCGGCGTCCACCCACACCGCCTGCGCCATCACCCCGGCCGACGGATCCAAGCGGCTCACGGCCGCTCGGGCCGCTTCCTCCGCGACCTCGTCCGGCGAGCGACCGTCGACGCTCACGCGGGTGACCGAGCGCGCCGCGTCCAGCGACCCGCGCTCACCCACCACCAAGCGGCGGCCGCTCTCGTCATCGACGACCCGCGCCCGCATCATGTCGTGCGTGTCCACCACGGCCGCGAATCCCGCCGCCAGCGCCTGTTCCGTCAGATCCGCGGGCGCGCCGACCGTCGTCCACTGCGCGAATCCCCGACCCGTGACGCCGTCACCCAGCATCCGCATCACCGGCGTCCACTCGACCTCACCGGCGCCGTCGGGCGTCGTCGAACGACCGTGCTCCGGCGGCGCCGACTCCTCCGCCAGCCGCGCGATCCGCTCAGGGGTCTTCCCGTCGAAGACATCCGCCGCGGTGAACGTCAGCCCGGACCGCCGCGCCCGTGCCGCCAACTGCATCGAGAGGATGGAATCCCCGCCCAGCTCGAAGAAACTGTCGTCCACCCCGACCCGGTCCAGGCCGAGCACGCCGGCGAACAACTCGCACAACACCCGCTCGGTCTCGGTGGCGGGCTCCCTGGCGGCCGGCCCGGTGGTGAAATCGGGGTCGGGCAGTGCGCGCCGATCGATCTTCCCGTGCGCCGTCAGCGGCAGGGCGTCCAGCGCCACCACCGCCGCGGGCACCATGTACTGCGGCATCCGGGACGCGAGCTGCGACCGCACCGCCTGCGTGTCGATGTCGCCCGGGGTCACATAGGCGACCAGGCGATCGTCGCGGACGGTCACCGCGGCCTGGGTGACGCGCGGGTAGCCGGACAAGGCGAACTCGATCTCGCGCGGTTCCACCCGGAACCCGCGGATCTTGACCTGGTCGTCGGCGCGTCCCGCGGACACCAGCTCACCCTGGTCGGTCCAGTACGCCAGATCCCCGGTCCGGTACATCCGCTCACCGGGAACGAACGGATCGGCGACGAACCGCTCGGCCGTCAGCGCCGGACGGCCCAGATAGCCGCGGGCCACCCCGATCCCGGACAGATACAGCTCACCGGTGACACCCGGCGGCAACGGACGCAGGAACGAGTCCAGCAGATATCCGCGTACGCCGGGGACCGGGCCGCCGAACGGGATCGGGTGCTGACCGGGCGACAACGGCATGCTCATCGTCGCGCAGATCGTGGTTTCGGTCGGCCCGTAGGCATTGATCATCCGCCGGTCCGCGGACAACCGGTCCACCAGACCCGGCGGGCAGAGTTCTCCCGCCGCCACCACCGTCTGCACCGTTTCCGGCAAGGTCTCGGCCGTGCCCAGCACCGACGGCGGCGCCTTCACCTGCGTGATGCGCCATTTCTCCAGTACGTCGGTGAACGTCGCCCGCGGCGGCAGGTCCTCCTCCGGCGGCACGACCAGCGTCGCCCCGGACAACAGCGCCATCATGACCTCGGAAACGATGGTGTCGAAGCCGAGCGCCGCGAACTGCAGAACACGCGACGACGGCGTCACCCCGAACCGGTCGATATGCGCCAGCGCCAGATTCCCCAGTCCGGTATGGGTGACGACGACCCCCTTCGGAGTTCCCGTCGACCCCGACGTGTAGATCACGTACGCGGCACTACGCGGATCCACCTGCGGCAGCTCCGCGTCCGAGCCCGCCGAGAGATCCACCTCGTCGATCACCAGCAGCCGGTCCGCGAACTCCGCGGGCACCGTTCCGCGCGTCGCCTCGGCGCACACCACCAGCATCGGATCCGCGCTGCGGAAGATCCATTCCTTGCGCTCGTCCGGATAGGCCGGGTCCACCGGCACGAACGTGCCGCCTGCCAGCAACACACCCAGCATGCCCACCGTCCACCAGGACGATCGGCCGACCACCAGGCCGACCCGGCATTCGGACCCGACACCGTGGTCCCGCAACACGGCCGCGAACTTCAGCGACCGCTCCCACAGCTCCGCGTAGGACAGCTCGCCTTCGCTGTCCACCAGCGCCACGTTGTCCGGCAGCCGCGCCGCGATCCGGCCCACCAAAGTCGGCAGCGGCTCGCCCGCCACCAACGGCGGTTCCCAGCGGCGCTTCTCGGCGGTGCCGATCCCGATCCGCCCCACCAGGCCCGCCGGGTCGGCGACCAGCGCGTCGATCGCGCCGACGAACCAGTCCAGCAGCGACTCGGCGACGACCTCCGGGGCCTGCCCCTGCCAGTAGCCGAGCTGAATCCTGAACCGGTCCCCCGGGGTGATGCCGAGGGTCAACGGATAGTGGGTGCCCTCGATCGTGCGCCGATGCGTCCATTGGGCGGCGTACTCCCGCGGGTAGTTCTCGACCACCAGCAGCGTGTCGAAGGTCGCGCCGGGTCCGGCCGCCTTCTGGATCTCCGGCAGGCCCAGATGCTGATGCGGTTTGAGCGCCGTCTGACGGCTGTGCAGATCGGTGAGCAGGTCCACGGCCGATTGCCCGCCGTCCAAGGACACCCGGACCGGCACCGCGCTCATCAGCAGGCCCGGCATCGACTCGATACCTTCGAGTTCCGCGGGCCGGGTCGCGACCATGGTGCCGAACACCACGTCGGTTCGCCGCGTCAGCCGCGCCAGCACCATCGCCCACGCGGCGTGCACCACCGTGCTCGGCGTCAGCCCGTGCGCACGGGAGAACTCCAGCAACCTGGTGTGCAGAGCCGGGGACAGGTGGGTGGCGCGGTAGTCGTAGTCCGTCGCGGCGGCCGCCGTCGCGATCAGCGCGGGCTCGTCGAGGCCGGACAGTTCCGTGCGCCAGGCCGCGCGTGCCGCGTCCTTGTCCTGCCGGTCCAGCCAAGCCAGGTAGTCCTTGAACGAGGCGCCGCCGCGCGATGCCGGCAGCTGTCCGCCCGCGGCGTACGCCTCGGACACCTCGTTGAGAATGACCGCCACCGACCAGCCGTCGACCAGGATGTGGTGAATGACGAACAGCAGCCGGTGCCGGTCCTGGCCGGTCCGGACCAGCACCAGCCGGACCAGCGGCGCGGCGGCGAGGTCGAACCGCTTCTCCTGTTCCTGACCGGCCAAGGCCTCGACGGCGGCGTCGACGTCGTCGGCCCCGCTCAGGTCCACCGACCGCCACGGCAGGGTGAAGTCGCCGTGGACGGCCTGCACGGTCTTGCCCGATTCGAGCCGGTGGAAGGTCAGCCGAAGTTCGGCGTGCCGACGGACGACCGCTTCCCACGCGGCCCGCAGCCGGGCCTCGTTCAGCGGTCCGTTCAGCTCCAGGATCACCTGAACCTGGTAGATGTCCGGCCCTTGGTCGTCGAGGATCGATTCGAAGAGCAGGCCCTCCTGCAACGGCGCCAGCGGCCAGATCTCGTCGGCGGCCGGAGCGGCGATCGCCAGCTCCGCCTCCTCCGCCTGGGTCAGCTCGATGAGGGGGCCGTCGACAGGCCGCTCGGCCGGTACCGGGCGCGCCACGGCCGCCAGCCGGGCGGGGGTCTTCTCCTCGAAGATCTGGACGGGTGTCACCAGCAAGCCCGCCTTGGCCGCCCGTGCCGCCAGGCGCATCGCGAAGATCGAATCGCCGCCCAGCTCGAAGAAGCCGTCGTCGACACCGGCACGGTCGAGCCGCAGCACCTCGGCGAACAGTCCACAAAGGACGCGCTCTTCCTCGGTCACCGGTTCGCGGCTCGTGGTGCTCGCCTCGAACCCGGGCACGGGCAGCGCCGCCCTGTCCACCTTTCCGTTACGGGTCAACGGAAGCGCGTCCAGCGCGAGGACGGCGACCGGAACCAGATACGCCGGCAGTACCGCCCCGAGCCGCTCGCGAACGAGAAGGGTGTCCACCGCCCCGTCGGCCACCACGTAGCCGACGAGCCGTCCGTCGATCGCCGCCACGAAGGCGTCTTGCACGTCCGGCTGCGCGATCAGCGCGGCCTCGATCTCGCCGGGCTCGATCCGGAACCCGCGGATCTTCACTTGGTTGTCGGCCCGGCCCGCGAACAGCAGCTCACCGTCCGCGGTCCACTGGGCGAGGTCCCCGGTCCAGTACATCCGCTGTCCTGGCGCGGCGGGATCCGCCACGAACCGCTCCGCCGTCAGTCCCGCCCGGCCGAAGTAGCCCTCCGCCAGACTCCCGGAGAGGTACAGGTCACCGACGACACCGGGCTCGACAGGCCGCAGCGACTCGTCGAGCACCTGGACCCGGCGGCCCGCCAGCGGATGTCCGATCGGCAGCACCGGCCCCAGCTCGTCACCCGGCTCCACCAACAGCCACGTCGCGCACATCGTGGCTTCCGTCGGGCCGTACATATGCCGGATCCGTGCCAAGGGGCAGGCTTCCCGGATCCGCTCCACCGCGTGCACGGGCACCACGTCGCCACCGGTCAGCACCTCACGGAACGCCGCGAACGATTCCGGCGATTCCTCCGCCACCGCGCGGAAACTCCCCGCGGTCAGGTACACCCTCGTCACGCCGGCCGCCGCCGCGGCCCGCAGCCGCCGGGCGTCCACCGCACCCGGTTCGGCGATCACCACCCGGGCACCCGACGCCAGCGGCGTCCAGATTTCGAGCAGGGACGCGTCGAAGGCGTGCGGTGAATGCATGAGCACCGCTTCGCCGGACTCCATCGCCCAACCGGGGTCTCGCACCAATTCCGCGACGCTGCCCTGGGAGATCGCCACCCCCTTCGGCGTGCCCGTCGAGCCGGACGTGTACATCACGAACGCCAGCTCTCCCGGGCCCACCGCGGCCGCGGCCACGTCGGGGATCTCGTCGTCCGCGGCGGCGTCCGCCTCGAGCGACTCGATCCCCGACGGCACGGCGTCACGCGCCGCGACCGAGCACACCATCAGCGCGGCGGCCGAATCCGCCACCATGAATTCCACCCGCGGAGCGGGGTAGGCGGCATCCACCGGCACATACGCCGCCCCCGCCTTCCACACGGCGAGCAACGCCGCCACCAGGTCGGCCGAACGGTCCATCATGACCGCGACGCGGTCGCCGGGACGGATGCCCCGGTTGATCAACCGCCCGGCGAGCCGGGCCGCGCGCTCGTCGAGCTGCCGATACGTCAGGACCCGATCGCTGTCGGCCACGGCCACCGCGTCGGGTGTCCGGTCGACGTGCGAGGCGAACAGATCCAGCACCGTCGGCGTGGTCCGCGCTGCGGAATTCATCGTCATCCTCCGAAACCCATGTATTGGATCGCCGGCTCGGGCTCGTCCAGCTCGGGTTCTTCGACTTCCGGTTTGGGCGCGTCATTTGCCGGGTTGGCGAACTGCGTGTGGTACAGCTCGGCGTAGAGACCGCCCTGGGCCAGCAGCTCGTCGTGCGTGCCGCGCTCCCGGACCCCGCCGCCGTCGATCACGAGGATCTGGTCGGCCTCGCGGATCGTGGACAACCGGTGGGCGATCACCAGCGAGGTCCGGCTGCGCAGCGCGGTCTTGAGCGCCCGCTGGACGGCGGCCTCCGACTCGGAGTCCAGGTGGGCGGTGGCTTCGTCGAGCACGACGATCGTGGGCGCCTTCAGCAGCAGCCTGGCGATGGCCAGTCGCTGCTTCTCCCCACCCGACATGCGGTAGCCGCGGTCACCCGTGACGGTGTCCAACCCCAGCGGGAGGGATTCGATCAGATCCCAGATCTGGGCCCCCTTGCACGCCTCGATCAGCTCGTCCTCGGTGGCCGTCGGCCGGGCGTAGAGGAGGTTCTCCCGGATCGTGTTGTGGAAGAGGTAGGCGTCCTGACTGACCACACCGACCGTTTCGCGGAGCGAGGAGAAGCTGACGTCCCGCAGATCGTGTCCGCCGACGCGCACGGTCCCGGAATTCGGGTCGTACAGCCGGGAGACCAGGTGGGTGATGGTGCTCTTCCCCGCACCGGACGGGCCGACGAGCGCGGTGAGGGTTCCGGCCCGCACATGGAAACTCACGCCGCGAAGGACCTCCGGCGCCACCTCCCCGCGCTCCCGCTCGCCCTTCAGGTGCTCCAGCGACGCCAGCGAAACCTCGTCCGCGGTGGGATAGCGGAACTTCACATTCTCGAATTCGACGTCCGGCGCCACGTCCTTCTCGAGCTCGACCGCGTCCGGGCGTTCCCGGATCAGCGGCTTCAGATCAAGCAGCTCGAAGACCCGGGAAAAGCTCACCACGACGGTCTGCGCGAGCTCCTGCATCCCGGACAGCTGGGTGATCGGCCCGAACAGCCGCGAGAGCAGGGTGGCGATGGCGACCAGCGTGCCGAGCTGGAACGCCCCGGCGAGCACGAGCTCGCCACCGATCCCGTAGACGAGCGCGGTGGCGAGCGAGGCCATCAGCGCCATCATGACGAAGGCCGTGCGGCCCCAGACGGAAAGGCTCACGCCGATGTCGCGGATCCGTCCGGACCGCTCCTCGTACTCGGCCATCTCCTCGGCCGGGCGACCGAAGAGCTTGGAGAGCATCGCGCCCTGGACGTTGAACCGCTCCTGGAGAAGTCCGCCGAGGCCGGTGTTCGCGTCCATCAGCCCCACGCTGCGCCGCTGGATCACCCGTCCCACCCGGATCCAGGGCACGAGGAAGAGCGGGATCAGCACCAGCGTGATGATGGCGACGAGCCACGAAAGGTAGATCAGCTCGGCCAGCACCACCACGACCATGACCACACCCGTGGCCGCCATGAGCAGACCGGTGAAATGCTGCTGCGCCATGATCAGTTCCGTGTGCAGCCGACCGACCAGCACCCCGGTCTGGGTGCGGGTGAAGAACGCGATCGGCAGCTGCCGGACGTGGTCGAGTGCCTGAACGCGGAGGTCGTAGGTGATCCCCTCCCCGATCTTGCCGGAGATGTAGCCGGACACCAGCGCCAGCACCGCGGCCACCAAGGCGAGTCCGGCGGTGAGGCAGGCCATCAGGACCACGACCCCGGAATCGTTCTTGACGATGCCGCCGTCGATGAGCTCCTTCAACAGCAACGGAGTCGCGACGACGATAAGCGCCTCCAGCACGGCGACGAGAACGAAAAGCGCCACCTTGCCGATATGCGGGCGAAAGTAGGTGAGGACGCGGCGCACAGTCCCCTTGTTGACCTTGGTCACCCAGGGATCGGGATCGTCATCACTCTTGTCCACCCCCCCGAAGCGCAACACCACATCCATCCGGTCACCTCTCTCATACGCCAAGTCGGCGATCTCAATCGTGCTTAATCGAGTCGATGTCCACGAGTGGGTCCAAGCGAGCACTTTCGGCACTTGGACGCGGTGGCAACGGTTTTCGCCGCGGAACCCGCTCGTCCTACCTGCCGGGGATCCGGCTTTGGCCGTCCGCGCCACGCCGCAGCAGATCCGTCAGTTCAGCCGGCTCACCCGACCGCAGCGCCGAGGCGGCCGTGGTGAGATCGGCCGCGATCCGGTCGAGCACCGCCGCGACCGGATCGGCGTTTCCGGCCAGGATCATCCGCCACAGCAAGGGATTTCCGGCGGCGATGCGGGTCACGTCGCGCAGCCCCTGACCCGCCAGCGCCAGCGCGACGTCGTCGGCGGAGGTCAGACTCGCCGCCACCGCCGACGCCACCACGTGCGGGGCGTGCGACACCAGCGCCACCGCCGAGTCGTGCTCGCCCGCGCCGACGACGACCGCGTTCGCCCCGCACAACGACACCAGTTCCCGTACCCGCCGCACGGCGTCCGCACTGGTCACGGAGCCGGGGCAGAGTGCCCAAGGGCGGCCGGAGAACAGATCGGCGCGGGCGGCCCCCGGGCCGGATCGCTCCCGGCCGGCGAGCGGATGTCCTGGTACGTAAGAGGTCAGGTCGCAGCCGAGCCGCTCCGCGTCGGCGATCGGATCGACCTTGACACTGGCGACATCGGTGTAGGTCCGCGCGGCACGCTGCTTCTGCAGCGCGGCCAGCCGCTCCCCGACCAGGTGCGGCGGTACGGCGATCACCGCCAGATCCACTTCCTCGCCGGTCCACCCCAGACCGGCGCCGAGCTCCCGCGCCAGCCGTACGGCATCCGGGTCGACGTCGGACAGGTAGACGGCCACGCCCTTCTCGCGAAGGGCCAGCGCGGCCGACGTTCCGATCAGTCCGGTGCCGACGACAAGCGCCTTCTGGAGGGTCACCGTTCTTTCTTAGGCCGCCCCCTTGCCGATGTCCAGCCGCGAGGACTGGGCACCGGCCGATGTGTCCACTGTGGACTCTGGAGCTACCGGTGGCCGAACGGCGAGCCGTCGGCCACCGGGTACGTCAAACGCTCATCCCGCGGCCAGATCGGTCGCCCGGTTCTCCAGGTGATCCGCGAAACCCGCCCAGACCCTGGCGTGATCCCTGGCGAATCCGGCGACCACGCCGTACAGATGCGGCGGGACACCGCGCACGATCCGCTCCCACTCCTGCCCGTCGATGGAGTGCATGGTGAGCATGCGCAACAGGATCCGGCCGACTTCGCTCAACCGCAGCGCGGGATCGGCCTTGAGGCGCTCCAGCGTGGCGAGCCGTTCACGGTCCACGGTCTGGCTGAGGTCCGGCTCCGTCAAACTCAACGGATGCGGCTTCGGCCGCAGCCTCCTTGTCCCGTCCGGCGTCGGGCTCTCGCCACGTTCCAGCCTGCCCCGCACGTCGCGGACCGTCTCCGGGGAGATGCCGACCTGCTTGGCCACCTGACGGAGCGAAAGGCCCGGATCGTTGCGGATGAGCTCGGCGGCGAGTTTCCGCCGCTCCGAACTGTCCACGGGACGGATCCGGCCGTCCCGCCCGATTCTCGCCTGGTTCCCGTTCTCTCCTCCGCGTCTTCGCAGGTCGGCCACCGTGCCGGCGGAGATCCCCGTCGCCGAGGCCACCCGCCGATCGGACCACTGCGGATGCGTCCCGATGATCTGGACGGCCGCACGTTTGCGGTCGGCGAGCGAAAGCGGCAGCCCATGCCGGATGTTCGCCTCGACCGCCAGGACGAAGGCATCCGATTCGGTGCCTTCGACGAACCTCGCCAAGATCTTCGTATCGCCCCGGACCCGCGCCACCTTCAACCGGTGCAGGCCATCGATCACCTGCATCGTCGGTCGGTGCACGAGAATGGGCGGAAGCTCCCACTCTGCCGACAACAGCGTCTCGACGTGCTCCGGATCCTCGCCCGAGGTTCGTGGCGAGCAAACGGAAGACAGCCGGGACAGCTCGATTTCGACGACCGGGAGAGCGAGAATGTCAACTCTCGTCGGATCCACCTAGCCCCCAATGAATCTGTTATTCGGCAACTTGCGGTACGACATGGAACCCACGGTCCAACTGCTCAAGACCCGTGGTTGGACACCGAGATTTCGGCAGGCACGGGGCCGGCCGCGAGAGGGAGCCTCGACAGTGAGGATCCCGCGAACACCATTGACAGACCCGTGTGTACAGGCCGTTTCCACTGCCCTCCCGGTGACCGGAGGCGACGTTGCGCTCCGGTGGAACCATCGGGTCGGGCCGGCGTCCTCTGCTCGCCCCTGTGCGATGCTTCGGTGAGACGAGCGCACAACGACATCGGCTCGACAAGCCGTTGTCGGTTCGGCTCGACGACGCCGGAGCGCGCTGCGATGCGAGGTTTCGGAACAGGGCCTCGCGTACTCGGCCAAGGCCGAGCTCAGACCAGTGGTATCACCGGTTGGTTTCTACGATTTCCTCGCGGTCGCGAGTCACCGTCGCACCCCCTAAGTCCCCAGCAGGTGGCACATCCCCAGTGAGTGCACACGCTGTCAGCATGGCATGACCGATCGTTGTCGGCAATTGACGAACAGTGTGATTTCCGCAGTGAGGTCGCCACCCAAGATCATTTTTCGAAACTTTTCCCATTTCTGTTGACGCGCATGCCGTCCAGTGCGTAAAACGCCCCCGCGCGACACCACCCCTGTACGTCCACCTGGTTAGCCTGTTCGCAACCATCTGTTAGACCGTTCGCGGGTCTTGATTTTTCGCCCGCGATGAGTATCGGCGAGTGGGTCATATTTCGTTCATCGACAGTTCTTCACACGAATGGCCGTATCGGTATTCCTTCGTGGAACCACTGCGTCGAATGGGTGATCATGATGCCGATGGGGAGGTCGAACCCCAGAAGCAAAGCGAGGAGGTGTAATGGTGGACGCAGTCATGAGTCATCCGCGCCGACGCGGGTCGGCTGGATGCCCCTTCGGCAGGCGTCGGTCGACGGAACGCACAACGGGAGGCACCTGGTCTCACGCCCATCAAGGGCTTGACCTGCTAAAACAGCAGACTTCGTTCCGGTGGGGCAAGGACGGCTCCTCCGATCCCGTCGAGGATGCCCGAGACGACGGCGAGGGAGTTGGACGGCCGTTCGCCCTGTCGACGCCGCGCCCGAGCGAGCCACATACGGCGATTCCGTCATTGTCCGTTCACGGCTTGAAAACGCGGATATCGAGAACCTTTTGCTTTGGCACGCCTGCTCCCCTGCCCGCCGAAACCAGTGGACTTGTCCCGCTGGCACGATTCGCCCGATCATGCCGAACGGACCCGCAGGTTACGCCGATCGCGCACGGGCGAGCAAAGGCGATGGCGCCAAGGCCCGCCGTCCCTCTCGGCAAGAGAGTCGAGTTTTGTTCCCTAAGTACCGAGTGGTCCTTCTTGCCGTCTGGGGGATAAGGCAAAGATGTCGCGTTCACGGATGTGACGAATCAAGTCCGGCGTGACAAACGACCGGGTCAAGCGGGGTGGGTACGCATAGTATGTGACGTTCTAACACGATTTGTCAGGCACATTCGCGGCGCAGGTGAGGTCACTGCCGCAACCTCGGATCGTGGCTGGGATCGGGCAACATGGGCGGGCACCCGTTCTCTATCGCTTCGGGGCGCAGCTCGTAGTGCCAGGGTTCGTTGCGGTAGATCTGGCACAACCCGTAGTCGGCGCCGTGCTCGGACAGCCACGCCGCGGAAGCGGGCGGCCCGATATCGGCCGCGCCACCCGCCACGTGAATGGACTTCTCCGGGGTGGCCACCCACCGGGCGGCCTCCTCTTCGGATCCGTACTCCGCGACAGCCTTGCGCCGGAGCCGGTCCTGATACTCAGGGGAGCGCCAGCCACTGGTGACGAAGAGCTCGACCCCGTCGTCCGCGGCGACCGTCACGGCCTCGCGCAGGGCGGCGAGGAGATCCGGATCGAGATTGACCACGCCGGGCACCCGGTCGTCGAACACCGTCGTCCCCTTGGGGATGACACCGTGATCCTCGCCCAGCGCGTCACGCGGCTCGATGCGGACCAACCTCGCGATCACCGCGACGACGACTCGCAGGCCGGCGGCGAAGGCTCTGAGCACCCGGCGGGCCGTTGTCCGTACTGGTTCGCTCAAGCCCCGGAAGTCCGTGAAGGCCTCCTTCCCTACCTTGAGAGCAGGGAAGGAGGCCTTCACGGACCTGCCAAAACCGGCGACCGGGCTATTCGATCGGGAAATCGAAATAGGTGTCCGGATAGGGTTCGTCCTTCAGGCTGTAATGCCACCACTCGCACTCATAAGCGCTGAACCCGCTCGCCTCCATGATGGAACGGAGGTGGAGCCGGTTCTTCACTTCTTCTTCGGTGATCCCCTCCGCGCCATGATGCGAGACGACGTCCATCACGTCGTGGTCGCCGCCCATGGGAGCGAGTTCACCGGTGTCGAGGCGGTAGATCGTCAGGTCGACCGTGCTACCCCGGCTGTGCCCCGACTTCGTTGCCACGTAACCCTTTTCGAACATCTGGGGCCGGTCGATGTTCGGGTAGTGCCGCGCCTTCTTCCGGCCGTCCTCTGGCTCTTCCGCCCAGCGCATGAAGCGGTTCACCGCGCGCTGGGGGCGGTATCCGTCCCAGAGTAGCAAGCCGAAACCGAGAGACGCGGCTTCGTCCTTCGCTTTTTCCAGTGCCGCGCACAAGGCCTTGGTGCCGACGATGCGGTTCACCAGATACCCGTCCACCGGCTTGCCGGTGAAGTTGTCCCAGGTGGCGTACTTGGCGTCCCACCGTATTCCGGGAACAACCTCGTCTACGAAGACGAAATCATCCTTCATCCGTTACGACCCGCCAAGGTCAACGCCACCAGCCGGTCGACGACCTCGCCGAGCGGCAGGCCGGCGGCCGCCATCATGCGCGGGTAACGGCTGTAGGAGGTGAGGCCGGGCAGGGTGTTGACCTCGTTGAGCACGACGCTTCCGTCTTCCTTGAGGAACAGGTCCACGCGCGCGAGACCCCGGCAGCCCAAGGTGCGGTAGATGGCCTTCGCCGTCTCCTGGACGAGCGTGCGCGACTCCGCCGGGATGTCGGCGGGAACGATGAAGGACGAGTTCTCGGAACCGGTTTCGGGGCTTTCTTCCTGGTGAATCTTGAAGAAGCCGTGGGTCAGCGCGACCCGGTCCACCTCGCCGGCGAACAGGTCGTCGCCGTTGCCGAGAATGGAGCACCCGATCTCGCTGCCGACGACGGCCTCTTCGATCAGGACCTTCGAGTCGAACTCCCGCGCGGTCGCCAGCGCGCTCGCCAGCTCTTCCTTGTTGGAGACCTTGCTGACACCGAAGGACGAACCCGAACGGGCGGGCTTCACGAAAACGGGGTAGGTGAGCGTGTCGGGATCGACGTCGTTGTCCGACGTGACGATCCAGAAGTTCGGCGTCGCGATTCCGGCGCCGCGGATGACGGCGTAGGTGAGGGACTTGTCCATGCACAGGGCCGAGCTCTGGACGTCGCAGCCGACGTAAGGAATGCCGGAGATCTCCAGCAGGCCCTGCATCGCACCGTCTTCACCGAACTTGCCGTGCAGGACGGGCAGCACCACGTCGAGGGCGATCGTCTCGTACTTGCCCTCGTCGAGGACCAGCAGGCCGTGCACGCTCCGGTCCGGGGAAACGACGACCGGGCGGGTGTCGCCGGACTCCCACTCCGCGCTGGGGCCGTCGCAAAGCTTCCACTCGCCGGCCAGCGTGATCCCGATGTAGTACGGGTCGTACTTCTCGAGGTTCAGGTTCTTCGCGACCTCGACCGCGGACTTGACCGAGACTGGATGCTCTTCGCCAGATCCCCCGAAGATGATGCCGAGTTTCAACTTACCCATGCTGGTTCCCGCTTTCAAATTTCAGGCAATTGACGATAGAGTTTTCAACGGTGTCACTCAAAGCGTGATCCGTGTAATAGGCGGTATGCGGGCTGATGAGGACATTCGGCAGTTCCTGCAACCGCAGCAATGGCTTGCTTTCGATGTTCTTGTCACTGCAGTCGGCGTAGAAGACTCCCTCCTCTCCTTCGACGACATCAAGCGCCGCTCCGCCCAGTTTTCCACTGTCCAAAGCCGAGATGAGGGCCTCGGTGTCGATCAACGCACCGCGTCCGGTGTTGATGATGAACGCGCCGTGCTTCATCTGCTCGATATTGTCACGACCGAGGAGATGGTATGTATCCGCGTTGAGCGGCGCATGGAGCGTCACGATGTCGCTCCGCCGCAGTAATTCGTCGAGAGAAACGTAAGTGGCGTCGGTGGCCGGGACCTTGTCGTACGCCAGCACTTCGCAGCCGAAACCGCGCAGCCGGTCCATGACCGCGACGCCGATGCGCCCCGTCCCGACCACGCCGACGGTCAGGTCACGCAGCTCTTTCCCGCGCACGTCATGCAGTCTGTAGTCGTGCACGTCCGCCCGGCGGATGATGGACTTCGCGTTCCGCAGCGACATCAGCATCAGCATCAACGTGAAGTCGGCGACGCTGTCCGGCGAATAGGAGACGTTTCCGACGGTGATGCCGACGCTCTCGGCGTATTCCACGTCGATATGGTTGAACCCGATGCTCCTCGTCGAGACATAGACCACACCGGCCTGGCTGAGCGCGAGAAGAGTGGAGTTCTCGATTCGGGTTTTATGACCCACACTGATGCATCGGTTCCCGGCGATCAGTTCGATATTGGTCTCGGATACCGGTTCCGCCACGATGGTCGGCCGCACACCAAAGCGAGGAGCCATCTCCCGGAACAAGACGGCTTCATCCTGCCCGCATCCATAGATCGTGATCCCCATTACCTCCTCGGCGGAGGGGGACGCGGACGCCAGCGATCGCGTGCGGCTGCCCGCCACCGGTGCTGGTTCGCTGTAGGTCATGCCCAGCAGTGTAAGCAGCGCGCTGATGCCGACCGGTATGTGGTTCTATACCCCTGGTCACCGCCATCGCCGATTACACGCGAGCGAACGTGTGTCACTGGTGGTCACCGCCATCGGCCCATTACCCGGCGTCGGCCTTGACCGCGACGATGTGCGCCCACACGAGGCGCGCCAGTTCTTCCGGAGCATCCCTCGCCACGAGATGACCCGCGGCCGGGACGCGGACGACGGTGACCCGGCTGTTGGCCGCCCGCAACCGGTGCAGATCGGCCTCGCTGAGCGGTGAATCCCGGCCGGCGTGCACCACGAGGATGGGCATGGCCAAGGCGCCGGCCGTCGCGAACAGGGCGGAGCCTGACCCGAGAATGTCCTCCACGATCTGGGTGTAGCGGCCGCCGAGCCCCTGGAAGTCCAGCCACGAGCGCGCTCGCGCCGGGGGCAGGTCCGGTACGACGTCGACCAGCACGAGACCGCTCACCCTGGCCGCGACGGCGGGGTCCGCGAGGGCGGCGATGGCGGCCAGCCCGCCGACCGAAGCGCCGACGAGGACGATCGGCGCCGGTTCACGGCCGATCATCTCGACCACATCCCGGGCGAGTGCCCGGAGCGTGGTCGCGCGGCCGGAGCTCTCGCCGTGACCACGCAGGTCGAAGGCCACCGTGCGGAGCCCGTGCCCGGCCAGTACCTCGGCGACCGGTGCCCAGACACCGCGGCGCTCTCCGCCCGCGTGGAGCAACAGGACCGTCGGGCCGGTACCCGTCACCGTGCCTCGCAGGACGACTTCGCCCAGGTCGAGGCTGATTTCGGTGGTCGCTGATCGAGTCATGGGGACGCTCCCGGGGCCAATTACCTTGAGCTGTCAAGGTAGCCCAACTACCTTGGCGCATCAAGGTAGGATGCCGACCGTGATGACATCCCGAGCCCGAAGGACTCCCGAGGAGGCCCGCCTGCTGATCCTCGACGCGGCGGCTTCGCTGCTCGCCGAGTCCGGCGTGGCCGCCGTTCAGATGCGCGCGGTGGCCGCGCGGGTCGGCATGACCGACGCCGGCGTCGCACACCACTTCGGCAACCGCGAGAAGCTGCTGGCCGAGCTGCTCCGGCACGGAGGCCGCCGCCTGCGGGACGCGCTTCAGGATCTCCTCACCGGCTGGCTGGACCACGACGCCGACCTGCTCGAACTCGTCGAGGCGCTCCATACCCTCTACCAGCGCGGTTTCGGCGAGCTCGCGGTGGCGCTGCACACGGCGGGCTGGCGTGACCCGGGCAGCGGCATGCTCTCCCCGGTCGTCGACGCTCTCCATGGACTGCGGCACGACGGCGGTTCGCTCGACGACACGCGGCTCGCGGTCGCGGCCCTGCACCAGGCGATGGCGACGGAGGCCCTGTACGGAAGCGCCTTCCGGCGCAGTGCCGGAGTCACGGGTGCCGCCTCGGACGATCCGGCCGCTCAGGTTCGCTGGTGGGCCCACCAGCTCCACCTCGCGCTCGGCCTGAAACCGGCTGGTGACTCCGACCCACGACGGTGAGCCAGGGCTTGAGCGAAGATGCGGACATGGGTTACCGGACCTGGATGCGGTACTTCACACCGTCCGCCGTGCACCGACGGCTGGGTTTGGTGTGCCTTGGCGTCGGGTTGCAGCACGGCGTCCTGCCCGTCGTGGGCCCTCGGGTCCTCGATCACTACGTGGCCGTCGTCGTGTCCAAGGGACGCGGATGGTTCGCCGTGCCGGGCGGGGAACGGCAGGAGGTCGTCGCGCCCGCACTGCTGTGGCTCGTCCCCGGCGTCGGGCATCACTACGCGCCCGATCCCGCGCAGGGCTGGGAAGAGTACTTCGTCGATTTCGACGGCGGCGCCGTGGACGCCTACGTGGAACTCGGCTACGTCACGCCTGAGGAGCCGGTGGTGCCCTTGGGCGACGTCATGGTCGTCCGCGACATCGTGCACCGGATCGTGCGCTGCGCGCGCGGCGGCAGCCCGTTGGCGCAGGTCGACGCGTCGGCGGCCGTGCACCATCTGCTGGTGGCACTGCGCCGGGCGCGCGCCGACCGCACCCCCAGCGGCGGTTCCCTGCTGGAGGCCTTGGCTCGCGACGCCTTACTGCCGATCAGCGTCGCGGAGATCGCGGCTCGCCAAGGTATGACGTTGGCCGAACTACGCGCGGCCGTGCGCCGGAGTACCGAGTCCGGGCTGAAGGACCATCTGCTGACGCTTCGCCTCAACCGCGCGAAGGAACTCTTGACCACGACGCGGATGCCGGTCCAGGGCGTGGCGCAGGCGATCGGTTACGAGGACGCCGCCTACTTCACCCGCCTCTTCACCCGCCGGGTGGGCGTCTCCCCCGGCCGGTTCCGCGAATCGCGGGCCCAGGCCGTACCCGGCGGCTGGAGTTCGCGGATCCCCGCCCCCGACGACCCGCCTCTGGTGCCGGAGGACGGGCTCGACTGACCTTGGACTTCCGCACGGCGACGCTTGGACTTTCCGCGCAATAAGTGCATGAAAGACGCTTGAAATTGAGCGAACACGTTGACTTGCGTGCAATAACGTTCATAACATCGGCGACCGCCCCGCCAACTGTGGTGCGGGTCACCCTTGGGAGAGAGTCATGCGGACCCTGCCTCTTCTCGGCGCCGCGGCATTGGCCGTGGCGGCGACCACGGTGGTACCGGTGCCGTCCGGTGCCGCGCCGCTGGACGCGACGTACACCATCACCGTCGACGCCAAGAAGTCGTTCAGCCCGACCACCGACACACCGGCGAGCGCCTACGTCGACAAGGACGGCACCTTCTACTTCCAGCAGGCGGCCGCGCTCTACGGGGCGAACGAGCCGCGGGAATGGGATTTCTACAGCGGACGCGATTTCGACAGTTTCGGCAAGAACCCCATCAGTGGCGCGGTGAACCCGGCGAACCCCGCCGACCGCAACGACGATACGACCTGGCGCTGCAACAACAGCCCCACCGGCAAGGAAGCCACTTATCCGCCGTCCGGATCCGGCTATTCACAACGCAACTTCTGCGATCCCGTCGGCGTCTGGGTGGATCCGGACACCGGCGACTGGTACGGCCTGATCCACAACGAGTTCACCCCCGAGCCGTTCGGCGCGTATTCGTTCTCCCACTACGACGCGATCGATTGGGCCGTCTCGAAGGACCAGGGCCGGACCTGGGCCATCAAGGACCACGCGATCACCTCGCCCTACAGCACGAAACGCGGTGACACGGCGGCCTTCCCGCATCAGACGTTCGACTACGGCGACGGCGACCCGCGCCTGTTCGTCGACACCGCGTCCGGCTACTTCTACGTCTACTACGGCTCGCGCATCGTGCCGAAGGCCGGCGCCGGCGGTCCGATGACCGGCCTGGCCCACGTCGCCAGGGCGCCGATCTCGGGCAAGATGGCGACCGGCTCGTGGCAGAAGTGGTTCGACGGCGGCTGGACCCAGCCCGGCGTCGGCGGCCGTGAGAGCAACATGGTCCCGGTGTCTTCATCGGGCGGCACCGGTTACACGCCCGTGGCGGACGACTACGACCCGGCCAACACCGGCAACGTCAGCCAGCAGATCGCCGCGGGGCAGCTGCCGCGCAAATCCGATCTGTTCATCATGAACATCGCCTACAACGCGTATCTGGGGCTCTACATCGGCGCACCGGAAGCCGTGGACAGCGTCGTCCCGCAGCGCTATTACGCGACCGACGACCTGTCGACGCAGAAGTGGCGGCTGATCGGCGACACCGGCTCCTACACCAACCAGTCCTGGTACCGCTGGTTCGTCGACGCCGCGAACAAGACGAACTCCACCATCATCGGCAAACAGTTCCGGTCGTACTGCGCGGTGGCGTGCTCCGGCGGCGCGGGCGGCGAGTACACCACGCAGACCATCACCTCGTCCGCACCCGCACCGTCCCCTGTGGACACTTCACGCAAGTACCGGATCGGCCTCGGTGACGGCCGGGTGCTCGCGCAGAGCACCGGAACCGCGACGACCTCGGTCGCGAGCACGACCGGTTCCGACCGCGAGGCTTGGCAGTTCTCCCCCGACGGCGACGGCTCGTACCGCGTCGTCAACGCCGCCACGGGCCAGTTCCTCGGCGTCGACGCCGTCCAGGCAGGCCGGGCGTGGGGCGCGAAACCCACCGTGACCTCGTCCTCGACCGTCGGTCAGCAGTGGTTCGTCATCCGGTCCACTGTGGACTCCGGAAAGTTCCGGCTGGTGAACCGCTACAGCGGCCTCGTTCTCGCCCTCTCCGGCAAGACGTCGCGGCAGGCGGAGACCACCCCGCTACGGTCGTGGACCGACACCAGCGGAAGCACCGTCGGCGAGGGCCGCACCGCGGCCGAGCAGACACTGACGTTCACCGACGCCGGCGCGGGCACTCTCGGCGGGATCCACACCCTCGCCGCGTCCGGCAAGAACCTCGACGACCCGAACTCCTCCACGGCGACCGGCACTCCCCTGATCACCTGGGCGCCGAACCAGGGTGACAACCAGAAGTGGCTGTTCACCCGGCAGTCCGACGGTTCCTACACCCTGACCAACGCGCATTCGAAGCTGTGCGCCGACGTCGAAGGCGGCGTGACCACCGCGGGCGCGCGGGTCATCCAATGGACGTGTACCGGCGGACCCAATCAGCGCTGGACCGCGGCGAAACAGCCAGATGGCAGGTACAAGCTCGCCAGTGTCCGGTCGGGACTGCTCCTCACGACAGCGTCCACTTCGGACGGTGCGGCCGTCACGCAACGCGCGGACACCGGGTCCGCGCTGCAATTGTGGACGATCGGCTGACCACGTCGTCGGCGTAAGTCCGTGAAGGCCTCCTTCCCTACCTTGAGGGTCAGGGTCCCGGCAAAGTCGCAGAGTTGCTGGTCGGCACTGTTCTCGGTGGTCTGGATGTGGCACCGCTGATGCCCGCGGGGCCCGAGTGTGGAGGATTTGGGACGGTGAACGTCCCAAATCCTCCACACTCGAGGTACGCCGGCTTCAGGGGCATGCCCCTGAAGCTCTGTTGATCAAGCTTCGCAACCGGGTGCGACCCCGACTTTGCCGGGACCCTGACCTTCAGGGTAGGGAAGGAGGCCTTCACGGACTTCCTGGCTTGAGGCTTCAGATGAGACGCGGGCTCGGCTGGTCACGAGGGGCGATCCGGGGGTCCGGTTGCGGCCGTGCCGTGAAGGACTCCTTGAGGGACTCAGAGTCCCTCAAAGTTCCCCTCACCCGGCCCGGACGACCATCACGAGCCTCAGCAGCGCCACCAGTCACACCTTCGCCACTACATGATGGCCCCCTTCCTTGCGCTAGGCGCAAGGAAGGGGGCCATCATGTAGTTCACGCGAGCCAGCCACAGGCCACGAGCAGACACCTAAAAGAGGATCCGCTCCAACCCGAATCGCCACTCGCGACCCCTTTGGACCGTGCAATTTGTCCAAATCGGGGAATTTGTTTCGAAAAGTGTCCCTTGTGGACAGTCAAGAACCTTACGGGGCGTACGTCAGGCAGTTCGCGGCGTGGTCGCCTTCGCCAGGTCCGACCCGGACGCTCGACGCCGTGCATTCCAGCGCGGAGTTGTGGCGGCAATCGGAGCGGGAGCAGGCACCCACCTGCGCGGTCACCCGATCGAGACCGCCCTTGGTGTTGAGCGGGACGAAGGTTCCGCAGTCGGCCGACCCGTTCCCGCCACCGACGGTGATGGCGAAAGCGTGGCAGCCGTCGTGGTTGTAGGAACAGCCACTGACCGTGCATTCGTGGACGGCGGGCATCTCGGTGGTGGTCATGACGACTCCTGTACTTCGTGGTGGTGGTGGTGTCGTTCGGTCCTTTCAGGGTCACACCGCTCCCTGCCCGCGGCAATTCGAACGGCCGGGCCTCACCCATCGGTGCCGCCATCCGCATTCAGCGGACTAAACGCGGCGGAGCGGGCCTCATTTTCGGGGGTTGACCAGGCGAAGAGCGGGTATCCACCGGTCATGAAACCGGCGGAGGGTGCGAGGAGAGCAGCAGGCGTGCGAAGCCGCTTCGCGCGCTGGAGGCGCCGAGGCAACAGCCTCGCCCTGGCCTGGACCCTGATCACCTTCGGCCTGGTCGTCATGCTGTGGGTGTCCGGTTTCCGCGCGTGGCCGGTCTACCTGACGGCGGCGCCGAGTGCCGTGGTGTCCGTGCTGCTGTGGATCGGGGCGGTCCGTACTCGCCGCCGGGGAGCCGGGCCGGAGCCCATCGGCAAGCGATCGGGCGGCTGAGTCATTTCGTGGCGCGGGTGGCCAGTGCGTCGAACTCCCGGTCCGGCAGGGTCCGGTTGAGTTCGAGGAGCTTCTCCGCGAGGTGGCCGACGGCGTAGCGCGTCTCCGGACGCTCGGCCTCGATGGCGCGACGGATGGCTTCGACCACGACGCCGGGATCGGAGCCGTCGCTGAGCCCGGTTTCGCCGTGCCGTGCCATGGCTTCCGCCATCTCCCGGTACGCCCCGGCGCCGGAGATCTCCCGAAGCTGCGCGGAAGTCCGGTCTTCGAACTCGGTCTTGATGATGCCCGGCTGGATGATCACGACGTCGATGCCGAACGGCTCGACCTCCATGCGGAGCGTGTCGGAAAAGGCTTCGAGCGCGTGTTTCGACGCGTAGTACCAGGCGCCGAGCGGCAAGGCGATTTCGCCGCCGATCGACGACACGTTGACGATCGTGCCGGATCGCCGCGCGCGCATGGCAGGCAGGACGAGCTGCACCAGCCTGGCCGGCGCGAGGAGGTTGACTTCGAGCTGGTCTCGCGCGCTGTCCAGCGGTACGTCTTCGATGGCGCCGTGCAGTACCGTGCCGGCGTTGTTGACCAGGACGTCGATCCGCTGCTGCTCGTCGAGGACGGTTCCGACCGCGCGGCGGAGGTCGTCCTCGTCGCGGGCGTCCATCTTCAGCGGGTGACCACCCGCGGCCCGAAGGTCGTCCATCTTCTCCAGGCGCCTCGCCGCACCGTAGACGGTGTGGCCGGCGCGGAGCAGTTCCAGCACGGTGGCGTGGCCGATCCCTGACGAAGCACCGGTGACCAGGCAAACCTTGGCCGTCATCCCGCGTGTACCTCCCGATCTCTTCACTGTCGACGAAACAGTAGAGCCGATTTTCGGGGTGCTACAACACGAAAGGCCCATTCATCGAGGTGGCGGACCTACAATCGATGCAATGACCATGGAGCTGAATGCACCGACGCTGGAGGACGGGTGCCGGGAAACCGCCTGACCTACGACGAGCGCGGGCAGATCGCTTCAGGACTGACGGCCGGGCTCACCTACGCCGAGATCGCCCGCCGGATGGCCCGCCCCAAGTCGACGATCATCCGCGAGGTCGCGCGCAACGGCGGTGCCCACCGCTACCGGGCCAACCAGGCACAGCAGGCGACCCGGTGGCGGGCACGCCGCCGCGCCCCCGGCCCGCCCGTCCACGCCGACCCGGATGTGCGCACCCCGGAGGCATTGCGCGACTTCGAACGCGAGTTCGCCGAGATGATGGCCGGGACCGGGGTGCCGCCGATGATGGCCAGGGTCCTGGCCTGCCTGTTCACCAGCGACACCGGCAGCGGTACCGCCGTCGAACTCGTCGCGCGCCTGGAAGTCAGCCCGGCGTCGGTCTCCAAGGCCGTCGGCTGGCTCGAACAGCGCGGCCTGATCGCCCGCGAACGCGACGGCAGGCGGCAGCGGTACGTCATCGACGACCAGTTCGGCTATCGGGCCTGGCAGGCCAGTCTCGACTCGATGACCAGGTGGGCGGAGCTCACCCGGCGGGGTGCGGGGCTGGTCGACGGCCCGGCGGGTGCCCGGTTGGCCGACACCAGCCGGTTCTTCCGGTCTCTGCACCAGGACATGAGCGCGGCTGCCGAACACTGGCGGCGGTCTCTCCCCTGAAAGTCCGTGAAGGCCTCCTTCCCTACCCTGAAAGTAGTGAAGGAGGCCTTCACGGCACGCGCCTCTCAAGCGGTCATCCGCGCTTGAATTCCTCCCAGGTCACCTTCTTGACCTGGGGACCGTCGTCCTTGGCGTGGCTCGCCAGCCCGTTCAGCCCCTTGAAGTAGTCACCGGCCTGCGCCTGGGCCTGCGGCGACATGTCGGTGTCGCTGATCGCGATGCCGTGGATGTGCTCCGCCCAGTTGCCCTGGCTCGGCGTGCGGTGCCACGCGGCGAAGCCGACCTCACGCAGCGTCTTCACCGCGGCGGTCTTGTTCGAGATGTTGTTGACCGAGATGTCGACGGCGCCGCCACCGTCGTGCGTCCCGCCCGAGGCACCGACCCCGCCGGCGTTGTACGAACCCTGGGTGACGGTGAACTTGACCCCGGCCTTCTTCTCCGCGGCCGCGAGCATGTCGGCGGTGCGCTTGTTGACCGTCTTGCCGTCCTCGGTGGTCTTCGAGCCGACGCTGATCGGCGCGGTCACGGTGTAGCGGCCCTTGCCCAGGTCGGTCAGCGTGCCTTTGCCGGGCAGCCCGCTGGCGGCGAGCCCGCTGTGCCCCAGCGACTTCTGGTACTTCGCGTACGCGGTCACCGTCGACGTGCCGAAGTGGCCGTCGACCTGCTTCTTGTCGAGCAGGTTCTTCGCCGCCAGCGCCTCTTCGACGGCCTTGACGCTCGGACCGGAGCCGGGCGTGATCGACTGGTCGGACTTGTACGGATCCCACATGGCCGCCTTGACCACGGCCTCCATGTTGACCGTCGGCGCGGCCACCGCGGGCTGTCCCGCCGTGATCCCCATGAGCGCGGCTCCGGACAGAGCGGTGAACATCGCGGCGGTTGCCACCTTGCGCATGTCTGCTCCTTCACTCGGTGCTGCTCCCTGTGAACAGCTCGTGTTCGACACTGGCCCGAAAGCGGTGTCAGCCGGAACCGCCTGTACAGAACGTCTGACGTCAAAAAGCGCAGGTTGACAGCGTTTGACAGGGCTCCGGCCAGGGCGATGCCGCTGGTGGGCACGGCGATCCGGACACCGTTCGCGATATAGTCACCTGGCCGCGCAGAGTGACGAAAATCGTTGTCACATCGGACACGATCGCGAGGGGAAGCGTGTCGGAACCGCGAACAGAGGAACGGGCACCGGAGCTGGAAGCCTTCATGGACGAGCTTCGGAAGCTGCGCACGCGGGCCGGGGAACCGTCGTTCCGGAAGATGGCCGCGAAGTCCGGCGCGGTGTCCCACGCGACCCTGCATCTCACCGTCACCGGCAAACGGCTCCAGCCGTGGGAGACGGTCCGGGAATTCGTCCGCGCCTGCGACGGTGACGAGGAGGAGTGGCACGCGAGATGGCAAGGCGTCCAGCTCGTGCTCGCCGCCGACCGTGAACCGGACCCCGCTCCGCGATGGCGGTCCAACCGTGTCCTGATCCCGCTCGCCCTCGTCCTCGTCGCCGCGGTCGTCGCCGTCGTGGTCATCCTGCTGCCCGCCGGGCGGGAAGCGGCCGGACCGCCGCATCCCGGCGACTCGAGCAAGTTCATCGCCGACGTGACCATCCCCGACGAGACCGTCGTCAAACCGGGCACCCAGTTCGTGAAGGTGTGGGAGATCAAGAACACCGGCACGGTCGAATGGCGGAAGCGGTATCTGCGCCGCACCGACCTCCCGGTCGCGCCCGGCACCTGCCGCACCCCGGACCGGATCCCGGTCAACGACACCGCCCCGCAGGGGAACGTGCAGGTGACGGTCACCGTGAGCACTCCGCCGACCGCGCCCGTCGACTGCAAGATCTTCTGGAAGATGGTCGACGAACAGGACCGGGAACTGTTCCCCGCCAACAAACCGATCTACTTCTCCGTCCTCGTCCGCGCCTGAGCCGCGGCCGGGAACCGGCGAAAACACCTCGATCGGCGGGGAAAGTGCGCTAGCCGCCGGATTCCCGGCTGCCTACGCTGAATCGGGCGCACGGGAATCACCACTGCCTCGGGAGTCTCCGATGAGAAGCACGAGAATCGTGTTCCGCGCCTTGCTCTTCACCGGCCTGTTCGCCGTTTCGCCTGCCACGGCGGCAGCGGACCAAAGCGCGTTCACCTTGTCCAGCGCCGCGTTCGCCGACGGCGGCGTCATCCCCAAGGTCCACGAGTGCACCAGCGGCGGCGGCAACGACCCCGCCAAGAAGAACGAGTCCCCGCCGCTGGCCTGGTCGGGTGCCCCCACCGCCGCGAAGAGCTACGCGCTCGTCATGCGCGACCTCAGCAACGCCAACCTCATCCACTGGGTCATCTACGACATCCCGGTGAGCACGGCCTCCCTCCCCCAGAACGTCCAGCACGTCTACCGTCCTCCGGTCCCCGCGGGCGCCAGGCAGGTCTACTACCGCGGGAGCGCGAGCCTCTACGGCTACCAGGGACCGTGCTCGCCGTCGACGGTGAACACCTACGAGTTCGTCGTGCACGCCCTCGACCGGACGTCGCTGACCAGCCTGAACTCCGGTTCGTCGACCCAGACCGCGGCCAGGGCGATCGCCGCCGCCTCGGTCGGTTCGGCCAGGATCAGCGGTAAGTCGTAAGACCGGCCGATCATCGTGGCAAAATCGGCGCAATGCAGATCGGGATGCTGGGCCCCTTCGAGGTTCGCACGGACGACGGCGGCCTCGCCGACGTCCCGGGCGCCCGGCTGCGCGGGCTGTTGATCGCGCTGGCGCTCGAACCGGGGCGGGTGGTCCCGAAGGCCACCCTCGTCGACTGGATCTGGGGCGAACAGCCCCCCGCCGACGCGACGAACGCCTTGCAGCGCTTGGTTTCCCGCCTCCGGAAGGTACTGCCGGACGGCGTCGTCGAGGGGCAGACCGACGGCTACCGGCTGAAGGTGGCGCCCGACGACGTCGACGCGGTGCGGTTCGAACGCCTCATCGGCCATGTCCGCGGTGACGCGGAGCCGCGGCGGCTGCGTGAGGCTCTCGCCCTGTGGCGCGGCGCGGCCATGCAGGACGTCGGCCTGCCGGACAGCGGCGCGTTCGACGCGGCGGTCACCCGGCTCGAAGGGCTGCGCCTGACGGCCTTGGAGGATCGGTTCGACGCGGAGATCGACCTCGGCCACAGCGCGGAGGTGGTCACGGAACTGACCGACCTGGTGGCCGCGCATCCGCTGCGCGAGCGGCTCGTCGCCGCGCTGATGCGGGCACTCGCCGCGACCGGACGCGACACCGAGGCGCTGCTCGTCTACCAGCGCACGCGGGAAGCCTTGGCCGACGCGCTGGGTGTCGATCCCTCGCCGGAGCTGTCCGCGGTGCACGTCGCGCTGCTGCGCGGCGAACTGGGACGGCGGGAGGAGAACCGCAAGACCAACGTGCGCGCCGAACTGACCAGCTTCGTCGGCAAGGACGCCGATGTCGCCGCCGTACGCGATCTCGTCGCCGAGCACCGGCTCACCACCCTGATCGGGCCGGGCGGTTCGGGAAAGACCAGGCTCGCCACCGAAACCGTGCGCACCCTGCTCGGTGGTGTCCCGGACGGGGCCTGGCTGGTGGAGCTCGCGGCCATCGGCGCCGAAAGCGGCACAGGACGGCCTGACGGGAACAACATCGCGCAGGCGACGCTCGCCGCGCTCAGCCTGCGGGACCCGCTGCTCGCCGACAACCCGAACCCCGAGCCGACCGGCCGCGTCGTCGCCGCGATCCGCGACCGCGAAGTACTGCTGATCCTGGACAACTGCGAGCACGTGATCGAATCGGCCGCGGCCTTCGCCCATCGTGTGCTCGGGGAATGCCGACGGCTGCGGATCCTCGCGACGAGCCGGGAACCGCTCGGCATCACCGGTGAGGCACTGTGGCACGTCGTCCCGCTGGCCCTGCCGGATCGGCACGCCGATCCCGGTGAGATCGAGTCCTCCCCCGCCGTCCGGCTGCTGAAGGACCGGGCGAGCGTGGTGCGCAAGGATTTCGTGGCCGACGAGAACACGTTGGCGACGATGGCGCGCGTCTGCCGGGTACTGGACGGGATGCCGCTGGCGATCGAGCTGGCCGCGGCCAGGTTGCGCACCATGTCCATCGATCAGCTCGCCAACCGGCTCGACGACCGGTTCCGCCTGCTGACCGGCGGCAGCCGGACCGCGCTGCCCCGGCACCGGACGCTACGCGCGATGGTCGACTGGAGCTGGGAACTGCTGACCGACGCCGAACGGACGGTCCTGTGCCGTCTCTCGGTGTTCTCGGGCGGCGCGAGCCTGGAGGCGGCCGAGCGGGTCTGCGTCGGCGAGGCCGTCGAGCAGTACGAGGTACTCGAGCTGCTCACCGCGCTGACCGAAAAATCGCTGCTGGTCGCCGCGGGCGACGAGGCACCGCGCTACCGGATGCTCGGCACCATCAAGGAATACGCCGAGCAGCGGCTCGCCGAGGCAGGCGAAACGGTACTGGCGCGCCACGCGCATCTCGCCTATTTCACCGAACTCGCCGAGGCCGCGGAGCCGATGCTTCGCCGTGCCGAGCAGCTGGAGTGGCTCGCCAAACTCAATGCCGAACAAGACAACATCAGTTCCGCGATGCGCGGCGCGCTCGCGGCGGGCGAGGCGCCCGAGGCGATGCGGCTCGCGGCCGCCTGCGGCTGGTACTGGTGGCTCGGCGGGCACCGGACCGAAGGCATGGAGCTGGTCTCCGCGGCCGTCGACCTCCCCGGTGAGGTGGCCGACGGGGTCGGAGCCGTGGTGTACGGGCTCGTCTCGCTGTTCGTGAGCTCCGGCTACGCCGACGAGAACACCGCCGCGAAGTGGATCCACGAGTCGTACCGGCTCAGCCAGAGCGCCGAGACGAAACACCCGCTGACGGGGCTCGTCGTCCCGCTGGAACGCATGCTGACCGGGTCGGACGCGTTGGTCGCGTGGGAACCGGTACTGGCCGACGAAGACCCCTGGGTCCGCGCGCTGGCCAGGTTGCACCTCGGCAAGATGCGGATCGCGCTCGGTCATCCCGGCCGGGAGGCGGAGACCTATCTCGAACAGGCGCTCACCGAGTTCCGGGCGCTCGGCGAGCGGTTCGGCATCTCGTTCGCGCTGACCGAGCTGGCCGACCGGATGGCGATGCGCGGCGAGTTCGCCAGCGCGTGCGAGTACTACGAACAGGCGGTCACGGTCGTGACCGAGGTCGGATCCGTCGAGGACCTCATCCGGCTGCGCTCGCGGCTCGCCCAGCTGTATTGGCTGCGGGGTGACGAGGACGCCAGCGCGGCCGCCGGTGCCGAGGCGATGCGGTACGCGGAACAGGTCACCTGGCCGGGCACGCTCGGCATGCTGGCCCTCGCGCGGGCGGAACTCGCCCACTGGCGCGGTGAAGCCGAAGAAGCATCGCGGCAACTCGGCATCGCGACGACCGTGATGGGGGCCGAAGCGGATCTGGGGCATGTCCGCGCCATCACGCACGACCTGCTGGGCTACCTGGCCGACGATCTAGACGAGGCCCGCAAGCATCGCGAGGCGGCCTGCCAGGCGGCGACCGAGACGCAGTTCCTGCCCCTGATCGCGCAGATCCTCGTCGGGGTCGCCGACCTGGCGCTGCGCCGCGACGAGCCCGAGCAGGCCGCGCGGCTGCTGGGGGCGGCCGACGAACTGCGCGGGCTGCCGGATCGTGCCCACCCGGACGTGGCCAGGATCGAGCAGACGACGCTGCGCCGCCTCGGCGAAGCGAAGTTCGCGGAGGCGGCGCAGGAGGGGGCGCGGACGAGCTGGACCACGTTGGCCGAGGTCACGCTCGCTTCTTGAAGGTGGAAGACGCCCACAGGTACCCGACGAGCGCGATCCCGACGCTCCACGCGAGTGCGGGGATCACGTCACCGGCGGCCGGTGCGCCGTTGAGGAGCCCGCGCAGGGTCTCGATGATCGGGGTGAAGGGCTGGTACTCCGCGAACTCACGGAGTCCGGGCCCCATCTTCTCCGCCGGCACGATCGCGCTGCTGAAGAACGGCAGCATGACCAGCGGCACGGACGCCATGCCCGCGGTTTCCGGCGACTTCGCCGCGAGACCCAGCGCGACCGTGAGCCAGCCGGCCGCGACACCGAGGAGCACGACGACACCGAGCACGCCGAGCCAGTCGAGGAAGCTCGCGGACGGGGCGAAACCCAGCAGGAAGGCCACACCGACAAGCGCCACGATGGCGACCAGGTTGGTCAGCACACTCGCCACGACGTGCCCGGTCAGCACCGCGCCGCGGGAGACGTCCATGACCTTGAACCGGTTGATGATGCCCTTCGTCATGTCGGAGTTCACCGCGGTCGCGGTGGCACCGAGGCCGTAGCAGACGGCCAGCAGCATCAATCCCGGCGTCGCGTAGTCGATGTAGTCGACGCCGACGCTGAACGCGTCGCCGAAGACGTAGACGAACATCAGCATCATGACGACCGGCATCAGGACGGCGTTGAACACCGAGGTCGGATTGCGGGTGATGTGCTTGAAGTTGCGGCGCAGCATCACGATCGAGGGGGTGGTCACTTTACGGCCTCCGTGTTGTGGCCCGTCAGGGCGAGGAAAACGTCATCGAGATCAGGGGTGTGGACGGAGAACTCTTCGGCGCCGATCGAGTACTCGTCGAGCCGGTCGAGCAGGGACCGCAGGGACTTCGTCCCGCCGTCGCTGGGCACCCGCAGGGCCAGCGTCTCGTCGTCCCGCGTGGCGTCGGGGAAGATCCGCGCCGCCGCGTCGAGTTCGGCGACGGTGGCGAACCGGAGCCGGACGTGCGTCCCCGGCATCTGGCGCTTGAGCTCGTCGGGAGTGCCCTTGGCGACCAGGCGGCCCTGGTCGAGGACCGCGATCCGGTCGGCGAGCTGATCGGCTTCCTCGAGGTACTGGGTGGTGAGGAAGATGGTCACGCCGTCGGCGACCAGTTCGCGGATGATCGACCACATCGTGCGACGGCTGCGCGGGTCCAGTCCCGTGGTCGGCTCGTCGAGGAAGATGATCCGCGGATCGCCGACGAGCGTCATCGCCAGATCCAGTTTCCGCCGCATGCCGCCGGAATAGGTCGAGGCCGGCTTGCGGGCCGATTCCACCAGGTCGAAGCGTTCCAGCAGCTCGTCGACGACCCGCTTGCCACCGGTGGAGCCCCGGCTCAGGTCCACCATCAGCTGCAGGTTCTCCCGCCCGGTGAGCAGCTCGTCCACCGCCGCGAACTGGCCGGTGACGCCGATCGCCGCCCGCACCGCCTTGGCCTCGGCCACGATGTCGTGCCCGGCGACCCTCGCGGTCCCGCCGTCGGCCTTCATCAAGGTGGTCAGCAGGTTCACCGTCGTCGTCTTGCCGGCGCCGTTCGGGCCGAGCAGGGAGAAAATGGTGCCGGCCCGGACATCGAGGTCGATACCGTCGAGCACGACCTTGTCTCCGAAGGTCTTGCGCAGTCCGGAGACCGCGATCGCTGTTTCTGTCATGGGAGCCACTTTGGGCGGCCGTGCTGACACGCCTCCGCCACGCCGCTGACACGGGCTGTGTCAGCGCGGTGTCAGGCCGGTGTCAGCCCGATCGGTGATCGTTGCCCGCACAACCACCACGAAAGGCGTCCCGATGACTCAGCCGGTTCCCGTCCCGCAAGGCCTCCCCATGCAGCGCGACGCGGGTCCCTTCGACCCGCCCCGCGAGATCACGCGGCTGCGCGACGCCCGCCCGGTGAGTCCCATGGTCTTCCCCGACGGTCACGAAGGTTGGCTCGTCACCGGTTACGAAGAGGTGCGGCAGATGATGGCCGACACCCGGTTCAGCTCCCGCCAGGACATCGGCGTCCTCCACATGCCGTACGAGACGCCGGGCATGCCCGCCCCGACCGAACCGTCCCCGCCGATGCCCGGCATGTTCGTCGCCATGGACCCGCCGGACCACGGACGGTTGCGGAAGCGGCTCACCGGCGCCTTCACCGTGAAGCGGATGAAGCAGCTCGAAGAGCACATCGTCGAGATCACCGAGCGGCAGCTGGACGCCATGGCGAACCTCGTCCCGCCGGTCGACCTGGTCAAGGAGTTCGCGCTGCCGGTGCCGTCGCTGGTGATCTGCGAACTGCTCGGCGTCCCCTACGAGGACCGGGAGAACTTCCAGGCCAACTCCGCCCAGCTCATGGTGCGTGACCAGACGCTGGAAGAGAAAATGGCCGCGTTCATCGGGATGAACACCTTCCTCACCGAATTGGTCACGCGCAAACGCGAGACGCCGGAGGACGACATCCTGTCCGACCTCGGCCGCCACGAAGACCTCACCATCGAGGAGCTGGCGGGCGCCGCCTTCCTTCTGCTGCTCGCGGGCCACGAGACCACCGCGAACATGCTCGCGCTGGGCACCTTCGCGCTCCTCGAACACCCCGAGCAGCTGGCCGAACTGCGTGCCGACGCGGAACTGCTGCCCGGCGCCGTCGAAGAACTGCTCCGCTACCTGTCCGTCGCCGACATCTTCTTCCGCTACGCCACGGAAGACATCGAACTCGGCGACGAAACGATCCGCGAGGGTTCGACCGTCATCATCTCGCTGCTGGCCGCCAACCACGACCCGCGACGCTTCGAGAACCCCGACACCTTGGACATCCGCCGCAACGCCCGCGGCCTCCTGTCCTTCGGCCACGGCATCCACCAGTGCCTCGGCCAGCAGCTGTCGCGGATCGAGATGCGCGCGGGTTTCGAGGGACTGCTACGCCGCTTCCCGAACCTCAAGCTCGCCGTGGGCGCCGACGAGGTGAAGCTCAAGACGGACATGAACATCTACGGCGTCCACGAATTGCCCGTCACCTGGGCGTAGGTTGGTACGTGAGTGGTGATGACGTGGTGTCCTGAAAGCCACATTGGTGACATGCCCGGCGAGAGTGGGCAGTCGACCGAATGAGGGCAGATCGATCCGGGTTTGTCCATGAAGGAATCGGGACACTCAATGATGCTGTTGGTTTATTCGTGTTGAGCGCAGGATCCCCTGGTCGTCGCGCGCTCTGAGGGAGGACCTGCGTGATCGGATGGCGATCTCGTGTGCTTGAAGGGACGACACGCGTGATCAGACGGAGGGCACCTGTGTCCAGACAGACGACACGCGGCGGAACCCGGCTGCACGCGTGCCGTCCGTCCAGACACGCGTGTCCTCCGTCTGATCACGCGAAACCGCCCGAACCCGAATAAACCAACAGCATCACTCAATGTCCCAATTCCTTCATGGACGCTTTCCCTTGGGCCAAGGAATTCAGGTCAACTCCAGCCCAGCGCGACGACCTCCGCCGCGGACGTCCACGGCCCCCGTCCGCCTGCCTCGGTGAGCGCGCGCAGGCGGACGTAGCGGGCCCGGGTCGGCCAGAACCGCAGGGTTTTCAGGGCCGCGTCGTCGGGGAAGGTTCCGGTGGCGACCGGGCTCCCCCAGGCCGAACCGTCGGCGCTCAGGTAGACCTCGTAGCCGCCGATGCGGCCGTGGTCGGAGCCGTCCTGGCGCGGAAGATAGGTCAGGCCGGTGACGGTACGGGCGGCGCCCAGATCGAGCTGCAGCTCGTGGGGCAAGGGATCCGACCACTTGGTGTGCCAATGGGTCGCGGAATTGCCGTCGACGGCGTTCGTTGCGGCACCTGACTCCCCCACGGTCTCCTGGCTGTCGGCCGAGCGGACGGCGGCCGGGAGCGGCCCGGAGCCCATGACCGGGTCGCTGATGGTCTCGGCGCCCGTCTCGACGTGGCCCGCGAACCGGCGCACGAAACCGTCGGGCCCCTGGGCGGTGAGGTCGTACCAGCCGCCCATGCCGCTTTCGGTGCTGAACCAATCCTCGACCGTCGCGCCGGGAGCGACCGCGTACTTCCACGGCCCGCCGCCCCGGTTTCCGGTGCGCACGGTCAGCTCGCAAGCGGCGCCACCGCTGTTGGTCATCTTCAGGTACACGACGCCGGAACCCTGCCGCAGCATGACTTCCGGATTCGGTTTGCCCGCGGTGGTCGCGGTGATCCGGTTGCCCGCGAACCGGCGCAGGAAACCGTTGGGGCCGTGCGTGGTGAGGTCGTACGCGCCGTCCGGGGTGCCCACCTGCCAGTAGTCCGAGAGCGTCGCGCCCGCGCCGACGGTGTACCGCCAGGGCCCGTCCGTCCGGTACGCGGTGGCGTAGACGTAGAAATGCGCGCCCGCGGATCCGGTGTTGGCGAAGTCGATCCAGAACCGCTCTGGGGTCACACGTCCCGACGCCGTCACCTGATAGGGCAACGGCCGGGCGGTCCGCACGCCACTCTCCGGCACGGGCGGCTTCTGCACGGAGGGCGGCTGTGGCTGGGTGTTCCACGGCCCGCTCGTCGGCACCGGTTTGGTCAGCGCCGGATAGGTTGCACTCGGGGCCGTGGTGTCCAGCGCCGAAGTCAGATCACCGCAGACGGCGCGCCGCCACGGCGAGATGTTCGGTTCGCCGACGCCACTCCACCGTTCCAGGAACCGCAGCACGGAGGTGTGGTCGAAGACCTCCGAGCACACCTTCCCGCCCCGGCTCCACGGCGAGATGACGAACATCGGCACGCGCACGCCCAGCCCGATGGGCTCACCGGAGACGAATTCGTCGGTCGTGGCGACGGAACTCTTGCCCTCCGAATCGGACGCGGGCGGCGCGGGCGGTGGCATGTGGTCGAAGAAGCCGCCGTCCTCGTCGTAGGTCAGCAGGAACAGCGTCTTGTTCCACACCTCGGGTTTGGAGGCGATCGTGTCGAGGATCGACTTGACCAGGTCCGCGCCGGTGTTGGGACCCCACGCGGGATGTTCGGTCTGCGCTTCCGGCGCGACGATCCAGGACACCGACGGCAGCTTGCCCGCGTCGACATCGCTTTTGAAGGCGATCGGCAACTGCTTCGGCGCGACCCTGGCGAGACCGCGGTCGTAGAGGGCACGTTCGGCGGCGGTCAGGGTCGCCACGCCGGCCGCCAGTCCGTCGAGCAACCGGGTCCGCTCCGCGGCCGAAGCCGAGTCCAGCGCGTAGTAGAAGTACTCCAGCTTCGGAAACGCCTTGCCCGCGGAGTCCTTCACCTTCGACAGCGCCTTGGTGCCGACGGCCAGGAAACTGCTGAAGTAGTCCAGCGAATTGTCGCCGTAGTTGTCCCATTCCTGATAGACCCGCCAGCTGCGTCCCGCGGCCTTCAGCCGCTCGGCGTAGGTCTTCCAGGTGTAGCCGGTGTGCCCGGGGTTCTGCCAGGCGGCGTTGCCGATGGCGCGGGTCGTACCGTCCGGCTCGTACCCGAGTTTTCCGGTGAACAGGTACATCCGGTTCGGATTGGTAGGGCCCATTTCCGAGCAGTGGTAGGCGTCGCAGACGGTGAAGGCGTCGGCCAGCTCGTGGTAGAACCGCAGCGCCGACCGCGTGTGATAGGTCAGCGAGCGCACGCCCTTGGCCGCGCGCCACGCGTCGTGACGGCCCTTGTTCCACGCCCGGTGCCCGCCGGACCAGCTGTGGTCGACGTCGGCCATGAACTGGTCGTCGATCGCGTACGGCAGCAGGGTGCCCGCGCCGTCGGGCTGCTGGAAGACCGACGCCCCCGAAGGCAGTTTGATCGCGGCCGGATCGTTGAAGCCACGGACACCGCGCAGTGTCCCCAGGTAATGGTCGAAAGACCGGTTCTCCTGCATGAAGACCACGACGTGCTCGATGACGTCGAGGCCACCCGTCGGCGCGTCGGCGGCGAGCGCCTGCCGGACGCTCGCCGGGAGCAGGGTGAAGGCGGAAGCCGCACCAGCGGCCTTCAGCAGGGTACGACGGCGCACAGAGCCCTCCAGAAACTGCGTTGAACCCGTTCGAAGGTGTTCGAAACTGCACCTTTGGCGCGGCTATCGAGCAGATAGAAACATAGACCGCTGTTCGGGTTCAAGAGTTTCGGCACTGGGCTGCATGATCGGAGCACAAGGACGCGACTTTCGGATGGTGCCGCCACGGGAGGGGTGAGCCCGCGGTGGGGGCCACCCCCCTTGAGTGGCCCCCACCCGGCTCATCCGGCCGGAACCGGCCGGATGGCATCGGTGTCCCTCATCTCCCGTCCTCGGTGCGCCGGGGCAAGGCCGCCAGCGAGAGCACCATGACGACCGGCCAGATCACGGCGATCAGCGAAGCTCCCCCGAAGGTGATCGCCGTGACCGAGACCGCCGTCGCGATCAGCCCTCCGATGGGTGACACGTAACAGAGCCCCAAGGGCCCCAGGAAAAGTGTCCACAGCAAAGCCGCCTTGACGGACTTGGCCTGCGGGCGCGGAACCGGATACCGCCCCGGCCCGACGACCTCGTGATCGTCGCACTGGTACCACCCGCCCGACATCAGCGGCGGATGCGGCGCGAAGAAAGCCGGTCTCCGCCCCACCGCCCTGGGTGTCCGCGGATTCTGACCGGCGGCCACGTGGCGATGATCCTTCGGCCGTCCCAACACACTTTCGGCACTACGCATGACATCCTCCCCCGCCGCCGGGCCGAGGCCTGGTGAACTCACCTCTTGCCTGGCACAATTACCGATTCCGGTGCGAAACTTCCGGGCCGTTCCGCCCACTGACCATGCTGACGAGTCGGGGGAGTTGCTGATGCGTCAAATGGAACACAGCGCCGATCCGGTTCCCGTGGAACCGGAGGACAAGGATGACCGGTTCCTCCGCCGGTGAGCATGGAGAACTCGGAACCTGGCGTCGACTGACGCCCGCCGAGCAAACCGCGCTCCGGAACGCCGGTCACCTGAAGGTGTGGCAGCCGGGCCAGATCCTCGCCCTCCAGGGCAGCCCGCCCACCAGTATGTTCGTCGTCCTGCGCGGCTGGGTGAAGATCAGCGCCACCAACTATCGCGGCGAAGACGCCCCGCTCGCCGCGCGCGGCCCCGCGGAAATCGTCGGCGAAATCGCCCCCATCAGCGGACTCCCCCGTTCCGCCACGATGTCGGCGATCGACGAGGTGCACACCCTCATCGTGCCGAGGGAGAAATTCCTCGGTGTGCTGCGCGCCCAGCCACGTATCGCCGAGGAGATCTTCCGTACCGCGGCGATCCGGCTGCAGCAATCCGATCGCCTGCGGCTCGAATCCGGCGGACCGGATTTCCCGCAGCGGCTCGCCGCGGTACTGCTGGAACTGGCACTTCAGCACGACCTCGACCCGGCGGACGAGAAACAGGTCGATCTCCATTTCAACCAAGGGGAATTGGCAGGCTTCGCCCGCGTCTCCCGCAGCACCCTGATCCGGGGCCTCGACGAACTCCGGCGGCTGGGCGTGGTGCGCACCGCCCGCCAGCGCGTCACCATCACCCGGCCCCGCGCGCTGCGTGAATTGGCGGCCGGACGGCCTCCACCGCCGGAAGAGGACTGATCGGTGGGGAAATCTCGGCTATCCTGGTCAAGGTTCAACTCTCGCAACCGTTTCACGGGGTGGAGGGAATCGGCACGATGAGTTCTTTCTCGGCATACACGGAACCGGACATCGAATCCGCGTTGATCGATCTCGACGCGGTCTCTTTCACCGCGTTACGAGAGCTCGACAGTGAAGCCTTCAGGCATTCGGCGCACCACGTCGTCGAACGCACCACCAACGTCCGCGCACGCTACAGAAGCGGGACCAACGGGGCCGGTGAGCGCATCGACTGATGTCGCCGCCTGCCGAGGGCCGGCCCACGTTCCACCGCTTGTCGTGGCGGGACTTCGACGCACTCGCACGCCTTGACGGCGAAGAGGACATGGCTCGCCGTCTACGACGTGCCGAGCGGAGCCGACGCAAACTGTTGATCCACGCGTTGCTGACCGAGGCCACCAAGCTCCCGGAGCATTCGGGCCCCCTGCCGTCACTGGATTTCGCCTGGGAACTCCTCGCACGTGCCGAAGCAAGAGCACCCCGGGCGGTCAACCGGATACTCACCAATCCCTACACCGGGAGCTGGGCGGGCTATACGACCCGATTATTGCGCAACGGAATCGACGGAGTCGGTCCACTGTGGATGCACCTGGGGCACGCTCATGCGATCGCGGCGGCCGCGGCGATCCGGGCGGAACTGGACTTCGAGACCGCCATCCCGGCGTGGCACGGCAACGCCATGCTCCCTTCACTGGGGATGGCCAGATTTCCCGGTGCCGTACCTTTTTCTTCCGCCGTCGTGCGAGGCGCGAACGGCCGGTACTTCGTGTCGAACGCCGAGACGACGGTCCGCCTGCCGAGCACGCCCGACTCCGACGGCCCTGGCTGGTGGGGAATCCGGCGGGTGCGGAGCCAGGTCGGCGCCCATCGATTCTCGCTACGTCTCGACGACCTCGATCCCTATCGCGGACTCTACGAGCCGGTCCCGCCGGAACGGCTGCCGGGCAAGGATTTGGCGGACTGGCAACGGCTGATCGACGAAGCGTGTCGTCTGATCGCCGTCCATCTTCCCGGCCTTGCCCGCATCATGCCGGTGGGTTTGGCCTCATTGGTGCCGAAACCCCGGGTGCTCTTCCGGAACCCGAGCGCGTCGACCGGGGAAGCGTTCGGCAGTGCGGTGGTCGGTCTTCCCGCCGACGGTGCGTCCCTCGCCGAGAGTCTGATCCACGAGTTCCAGCACATCGTGCTCGGCGGCCTGCTGCACCTCGTCGAGCTGTACGAACCCGATCCCCGGGAACGGATCTACGTGGCTTGGCGCGACGACCCGAGACCTCTGAGCGGTGCCCTGCAAGGGGTCTATGCCTTCTTCGGCGTCACGGCCTTCTGGCGTGCGCTGGCCAAGGCCGGTCAGAGCCCCCGGCGCTCCGGCTTCGAGTTCGCGTACTGGCGCGAGCAGACGTGGCGCACACTGCGGGCCCTGCGCGCGGACGCGACGCTGACCGACGCCGGGCGCCGGTTCCTCGACAGCGTCGCCGAACGCCTCGGCCCCTGGCAGGACGAGCCCGTTCCGATGGAGGCGAGCGAACTGGCCGCGGCGGCAGGCCGGGATCATCTCGCGGGCTGGCGCGCTCGTCACCTGCGTCCGGATCCGTACGTGGTCGCCGGCCTGGCTGCGGCTTGGTCGAGCGGGCGGCCAAGACCGCCGGTCACCATCGAGGCGATCGACCTCCCCCCGACGCCGGTACCGGACGGAAGCTGGTCCCACGCCCGGACAGACCTGATCCGGCTCTCCGTCAGCGATACACCCCTGTCCCCGGACGCATCTCCGCCCGCGGTGCCCGGAGCTACCACCGCGGATTTCGCTTACGCCGCAGGCGAGTTCCTCGACGCCATCAAGGGCTACCGAAAGGAACTCGCCACTGACCCGGACCGGCCGCCCTCTCTGGTCGGGCTGGGCCTCGCCCTGTCCGCGCGAGGCCCCCATCCGGCCGCCCGTGCCCTGCTGAACTGCCCTGAACTCGTCCGCGCGGTGCACCGGTCCTTGCGAGCTGTTCCCCGGCCGCCGACCGTGGAACAGCTCGCCTCGTGGATCGGGCAACTCGTCCCGGACTGAGCTACATCAACATCGGGTCGATGTCACAGTCGCCGCGCGTACCGTGGCCCGCCGCCTGTGTTCCTGGATGGGCCTCGCCGAGAACCCGGCGATACTTCACCAGGATCGGATCGCGTAACGGCGCGGCCTCGTCGTGCAAGCCGAGAGCGGTCAGGTCCAGGCCGAGGTTGAAGGATGCCGCCAGTACCGTGGGGTGTTCCTCCCCCAGTACCTGCTTGCCACGTTCGACCGCGTCCCGCCCCAATTCGACCGCCCTCTCGAGCTCACCCAACGCAGACAGATCGCTCGCCAGGTTGGTCGTGACGATGATGGCATAGGGATGATCCGGGCCGATGGTGGCGCGGAAGTGCTCGAGAGCACGCTCGTCGAGCACGCGGGCGGCCGCGGGGTCACCCATGAGCCGCAACGTCACCGCGAGGTCGGCATTGGCGGCGAGGGTGTGCGGATGGTGTTCACCGAGACCACTCCGGTACCGCTCGAACGTTTCCTCACCTAGTTTCCTGGCAGCCGCCAGATCGCCCGAGTGACGGAGATCGATCGAGTGAGCGAGAGCGCAAGCCATCGTGACGGAATGGTCGTCACCGTAGGCGAACCGGAATCGCTTGAGTGCTTCGGTGGACAGACTGAGCGCGCCTGGATGGTCGCCGTCCTTACGCCTCGCCACCGAAAGCAGGAACGAGTTGGCCGTCGCGTCCAGCTGGTCCGCACCGAAGCGGGCGTAGAAGTTCTCCGTGAGCCGCTCCTGCTGGACCCGGGCCTTGCCGTACTCCCCCGCCTCGCGCAGGTCCACGATCAGCGAACTGTTGACGCCGAAAGTGCGGACGTGGTCACGGCCGAGGACCTCGATCCGCCGATTGAGGGTGTCCTGGTCCAATTCCGCCGCCGCCCGGTAGGCGCCGGTCAGCCGGAGGCTGATCGCGTGCTGGTACGCGGCTTTCAGCGTCTCCGGGTCGTCTTCACCGAACATACGCTTGGCCTTGTGATAGATCTCTTCGCTCAGTTTGGTCGCCGCGGCGAAGTCGCCCTGTGCCCGGAGATCGATCGTGATGTTCAGCTGAAGAGCGAAGGTCGCCTCGTCCTCTTCACCGGACACCTGAAGGCGCAACGCGAGCGTACGCTGATTGAGCTCCGCGGCTTCGGCGTACCGGCCGATCGCCCACAGGTAGAGCCCCAGCCTCGATGAGACTTCGAGGGTCTGCGGATGTGTGGGACCGAGGGTGTCGGTGAGCTTCTTCCGCGCTTCGAGGCCGAGCCGGGCCGCTTCTTCGTGGTCGCCGTACTCGAACAGATAGCGCATCAGGTTGATGTGGAGCTGACGCGGCCAGTCGTCGTCACAGTTCAGTACATTCGCCGCGTAGGCGTGCGGCAGCAGTTCACGGTAGCGCGACCAATGCCTGCTGGAATCGGGGTCGTTCGGGTCCAGCGCGGCGAGCAGCTGGTGGGCACCGTGCTGCATCCGCGCGTGCACCTGCCGGGCCATGACCCGGTTGCGCAGGACAAGCTGTACCAACCGGTGCAGCTGAAGGGTGTTGTTGCCGTGGTCGATCTTCGCGAGGCCGTATCGGTTGATGTCACGGATGGCGCGAGCCAGCTTGATCGGGTCGCGCAGCGCGGCGTCGAGTTCCGGGGAAATCGACACCCGGCTGACTCCGGTGAGCAGATCACGCGAAATCGGCTCCGGGGAGAAGAAGGCGCAGATGTGCAGGATTTGATGAGCCGCCGGGTTTCGGGTCTTGAGCTCCTCGAACGAAACATTCCACGCCGCGGCGACGGAAACCTCGTTGTCAGGCGCCGACGCGGTATCGAGGATCTCCTCGACCGACTCGTCGAACAAGCGCAGGTACTCCTGCACCGGCATTCCGGTCACCGCACGCCAGGCCGCCGCCTGCTCGACAGCCAGTGGCAGATCGCCCAGCTTCTCCGCGAGTTCGTCGGCGTCGTCCGGGTCGATCTCCGGACCGCGGCGACCGAGCAGTTCGACACTTTCCTCACGCTTGAACACCGCCAGCTCCAACGGGCGCGCGATGCCTGCCCAGTCGGAGTTCCGTGAGGTGATCAGAATTTCGCCGGGTCCGTTGCGGGGGAAGAACGGCAGCACGGTCTCCGGGCTCTCCGCCGCATCGAAGACGAGAAGCCAGCGGCGGAACGGCCGTCCGGTCCGCAGTGCCTCGATCACCGCCGGTACCGCGACATTGGTCTCGGCCGCGCCCTGGAGGCCGAGAATCCCGGCGAGTTCGGTAAGGCCCGCTCGGATCTGGGTGGTGTGCGCGGCATCGATCCACCAGACCAGGTCGTAATCCTGGAGGTGCCGGTAGATGTACTCGGTGGCCATCTGGGTCTTGCCGATACCACCGAGACCGTGCAGCGCCGAAGGGAGCACGGCGGTGGTGCCGCTGCTCAACCGTTTGGTGAGCTGGTCGAGGAGTTCGTCGCGACCGGTGAAGTTCGGGTTACGCGGCGGGACGTTCCCGAATACCAGTGGCGGGTCGTCGGGTTGGCGGGTGGGGAAGTTCCGGGACGACTCGGACGCGGCGGGGTGGGTGATCCTGGTCGTCGGCTCATTCACTTCGGGGTCACCGAGATAGGACGAGCGCCCCTGCATCGCGGCAGTCGAGGCAGGTGGACGTTCGGCCGTCTCAGGCATCTTGGGGCTCACAGTCTTGGATGTCTTATTCAGTCTCGGTTCGAAGGTGTCCAGAACAGGGCTCCGCCCTTGAACGACGTTCCGCAACCGGTCCGCGCGAGACAGGTACGGCCCGGACAGCGCGCGCATGAGAACGCTCTCCAGTTCGACGTCAGACGAGGACTCATGGGTGAGCACTGGATCCGGCGTGTTGTTCGGGTCGGCAATAGCGTCTCGGAGGTGACCGAGCAGCGGAATCCTTCGACCTAGGTGAGTGGCCGCCACCCGAACGACACTGGCCGTTTCCGACCTTCGCGCGCCACTGAGCAACATTTCCCGGACCGCCTCGGGAAATGCGAATAGCCCACCAGTGTCCCAAGTGGTCTTGCCTTCCCTAAGGCCGGGAGCGTACAGGATGCCTGAAAGGAGAAGTTCCAGGAGGTGCTCGAGTCCTGCTTCCGGCACGAACCGTTGTCCCACCAGCTTCGCCACGTCGAGACGGACCGGTACCGCCGCGAGCAACTGTGCCAAGCGTAGCGCCGGCGGCGACGCAACACTGCGAAATCTATGCACTCTTTCGGCGGGTGACAAGGTTACCGACCGGTCAACGGAATCAACCCGGGAAAACTGTTCCGCGGTGAGTACGACCGTGCCTTCGACGGCGGCAGTGTTTTCGCCGGTCATCAATCCGGCCCACCACTCCAGCGACCGCGGCCGCATTTCGAGCACCGGCACCGGTACGGCGTCTTGGGGTACTTTCGATCCAGGCTCAAGCCAGGCGTCCGCCAGGTCGCAAACCCAGCGTCCGTTGGGTGCCAACGTGTCCCGGACCCTCAACCGTGCCTTGTGCGGGCTCATGCCGCAGCGCCCCCACAGCCATTGCGGCAGCAGATGCACGATACTCACCGGCATCGTACGGCCCCAGCGCGCCAGCATCGGGTACAGCGCGTCCTTCTTCTGCCACGCGTCCCCGACACCGTCGGTCAGCAGCAATACCGCGCGCCGTCCCGACGAATCCAGGATCTCGTTCGGGTCGCGGGCAGGGGCGCCAGGCGTGCCGCCACGGAGAACGAGCTCCCCCTGGCCGTCGTCTTTCGCGGTTTCCAACAGACGGACCTGAATACTGCGGAAAGCACCCACTTGCCGGAGCAATTCGACAAAGGCGGACACCCGTGGCCGCCACAAGGCCATCGATGGACCGTTGTCGAGGACGAGCGTCAGGTCCAGCCAGCGCTCTTTCTTCGATCGGGTGACTGGCCACCACCGACCAGTCTCCGCGGCCTGGACTGCGGTCGCCACTTCGTCCAGGACCACGTTGTTATGTCGCCGCGAAGGCATCTCCCGTTTCAACGTTCTCAGCGCGCGGAAGTACTCCAGCGATTCGAGGAGTACCACTCCGCCGGGTCCCGTGCCGTCCAGCGCGGGTTCGGGCAGCTCGGCGGGGACCGCCTCCAGCTCGACGACGCGGCCGTCGCCCCCGCCCGACGATGAAGATTCCGGAACCACGGACTGTCCCGGTTCGGGGAGCGGGGCGACTTCCCCGCGTTCCGAGGGCGCGTTGCGAATTCGCTTGTCGCCGGACGCCGGCTCCGGCTGCTCGGTGGTATCGGGCTCGCCGCCGGTGCGCCTCGGCTCGATGGCCGCGGCCAGCCACACGATGTCCGCGACATCGGTCCAGCTCAGGTCCTCGAACTCGAACCGCTTGCCCCCCTTGGGCAAGGAGGGCCGCCGCCCCGCCACCGGGACGGAGCTCGAGTCGGATACACCGCCCGGCCTACCCATGTCACCGCACCGTCAGTCTTTGCCAGAGGGCGTCCACCAGCCGCGGCCATGCCTCCTGATCCGGCTGGTACGCGCCAGAAGTGGCCAGGTACACGGCATCGAGCAACCGGTCGGTGGGCAGTCCGCCTTCGGCCTTGCTCCGTTCGGCGAATTCGCGGATGAGATTGTCCCGGTGTTCGCCGTCCTCGCCGACCAGGTGACTGGCAACGATCGCCGCGAGCTGGTCGTGATCTGGATTCTCGATCCGCAATTGCAGGCAGCGGCGCAGGAAGGCGGGCGGGAACTCCCGCTCACCGTTACTGGTCATGATGACGATCGGGAACGCCCGGCAGGCGATCCGGCCGTCGCGGACGAGGGCGGTGCGCTGCGGGTCCGCGGTGTGCACGGTGACCTCGGGATGGCGATTGCGGGCCCTCGCCAGTTCCTCGATGGTGAACTCGCCGTCCTCGAAGATCGACAGCAGGTCGTTGGGCAGATCGGCTTCGGATTTGTCGAGCTCGTCGATCAACAGCACGCGCGGCAGCCTGCTTGGCAGGAAAGCGGTGCCCAGCGGGCCGAGCCGGACGAAATCCCCGATCGGTGGTTCTTCCGCTTCTTCACCGGTTTGCGCCTGTTCGGTCGCCGCCGCCTGAACACGACCGATCGCGTCGTAGCCGTACAGCCCGGAACTCAGCGCGGTATGACTGGTGATCGCCCAGCGCAGCACCCGGCCGAGGCCGAGTTCCCTGGCGATCCGGTAGGCGAGGCTCGACTTGCCGGTGCCCGGATTCCCGGTGACGAGCAGCGGACGCCGCAGAAACAGCGCGGCGTTGACCATGTTGAGTTCGCCGGCGTCCACGTCCTGCTCGGAAAGGGTGAACGCGGCGCCGAGCCTGCGCTCCGCCTCGCCGTCGTCCGGCGGGGGCACGTCGTGCTCAGGTGGCGGATCCCCGCGATAGGAACGCCAGGGTGGTGGCGGCGGAAGGATCTGCGCGAGATCGATGTCGTGGATCGGCCTGCCGGTACCCCGATAGATCCACCAATCGGGTGCTTCCGGTGACGACGTCCGGCCGTTCACGGTCGCGTCGTGCTCGTTCACGCTCATCCGCGGTATCCCCCTACGGTCGCGTCGGGATCAACGGTTGGTCGAGAACAATTACGCGTTCCGGATCGTCCCACATTACCACCAAATCGTGGGCCAAAGATTTCTTGACCGGTACGGCCGCTCCCGAATTCGCGAGTTTGCGCCGGTGCGGCAGTTCTCTCAAACCGTGCTCGGTGGCCAATACCCAGTCCAACAGCTCGCGCAGACTCTCCGGCTCGGCGTCCGGATGCCACAGGATCACCGGCAGGCCACTGCGGAGCGCGCTCGTCAACTCGTCCGGCGCGGCATCCGGTTCCACTTGAGGCGATGGCGTTTTCGCCAGCACCACCCCGACCCAGTGTTCGTCGCTCAGTATCGCATCGATCGGGTGATCCTCGAACTCCGAGCATCCGGAGTAGAGCAGCCGGTCGGGTGAGGGGTCTTTCCTCATCGAGTCCCAGCGAACGCGCCACTCGCGATGCCAATGCTTCGCCCGCATCCTCTCCAGTGATCTTATTCCCAGCCGATACCCGTACCGCAGCGGCTGCGGCGTGCCGGTCCCGTGTTCCTTGGACCATCGCTGTACCGGCAAAGTGATCAAGGTGCGCGGCAACAGGAATTCCACCGACGCGGACACGCTCTGACCGGACCAGACTCCTTCAGTCTCCAGGATGACGTCATCGACCTCGAACTCGACCCTGTCTATCGCTATTTCCCTGACTCCCGCAAGCGCAGGAGGCCACACCTCCGGGTCATCCTGGCGCCAGAATGCGAGCGTGCATCGCGTCGGGTCCGCGGAAACCGGTTCCAGCATGATCATCAAATGAAGATGGGGGTTTTCCGGAATCGGAGGCCTGCTCTGCCGTTGATGACCGAGTGCGGGCACGATGCGCAGCGAACGTGCCTGCCCCTCGATCCAGCGGAGGAGCATCGCCCCCACCTCACCGCCGACGCTTTCGGCCAGCAGTCTCAAAAACGTTACGGATGGCGGGATTCCGTCCGGTCCGGCGTTGAAGTCGGTGAGCAGATGGAACGCGCTCCACGCGTCGGTGACGCCGTCCAACCGGGGCACCGGAATAGCGGGGCCGAGCGCGCGGCTCATCATGACCGCCAAATGGGGGACATCCATTTGGGTCAATCGGTCGCGTAGCTCCACCAGATCCTTGCGCGGAATCAACTCGAGAACGTCGCTGTTCAGGCCGACGGGAAACCTATCGACGGGAGGCTCGGGTTCGAATACGCGCGGTTTCGGAACCGGCGCGGCGAGTTCGCCGTGTAGTCGTAAATAAGCCGTTCCGGTGAAGGTCTTCACCGAAACCGGTATCGGCCGGTACAACTCGGGCAGCAGGCCCGGATCCGACGCGATGACGTCGTCGAAGAAGCGCTGGGAAGAGATGAAGGCGACCATACCCCCGGATTTCGCGAACGCGTCCTTCGCCAGCTGGGCGTCCAGGATGCGGAAAGCGGTGTCGACCGCCTCGCCGACCCATCCGTTCCCGTCGTTCAGCACTTCACCGGAGTTGAGACTTACCCGGAGCCTGATCTGCGCCTGAGGGGTCCGCGTGTGGTTGTGCCGGACGAGGGCGACCGACATACGGCCCGGTAATCGGTCGACGACCAGGCTTTTGGTCGTGCCAGGTGGTAACAGGATCAGCGCGCCGTCACCACGATCCTCCGCTACGCAGGAATCGAAGTCGACGCCACTCTCCCCGAACGCGATCTTGAGCACCTCGTACATGCCTTCGCGCACGGCCAGCCTGTCGAGCGGGTTCCGATCCGGGGAGGTGAAGCCCACGACGTCCACCACGACGATCGTGCGGTCGAGAGCCTGCGTCGATTGCCCCACTGGCCCCCTCCCAAGGTCCAAGGCGCCGACCCACCGGCGCCGATCGCCACATTATCGCGCCGATCGCCCGGAGTTGAGTATCAAATGACAAATGACTTCACCCTTTTCCGTGCTGGTGATTTCCCCACCACGTCACGGAGCCCTCCCCGACCGCGCCGGGGAGGGCTCCGCTTTCACCGGGGGTCAGACGCCGGCGACCTGCTGGATCCAGCTGCGGTACCGGGTGATGTTGGTGTAGGCGGTGTTGTTCGACCGATCGCTGGTCGAGGCGACACCGACCTGACGGCCGCCGGAGAACATCGGGCCGCCCGAGTCACCGCCGGCGGTGATGCCGTCGACCCAGTTCGCGCACACCGCGACGCCGCCGTTGTAGTCACTGCAGCTGACCGAGTTGACCCGGACGGTGGCGACCTTCAGGTAGCGGGACTGGCAGTTGATCTCCGAACCGCACTGGCTGGTCGCGCCCCAGCCGTAGACCTGGACGTTCTGGCCGACCGCGACGTTGCTCGTGGTGCCGAGCGGCGCGTAGGTGGCGTTGACCGAACTGGTGAGCCGGACGATGGCGAGGTCCGCGCCCGAGTGCCGGGTGATGCTCGCCGCGGTGGCCATGGTGCCGCCGCTCTGCTGGTCGAGGCTGCCGATCCGGAAGGTGTAGCTGCCACTGCTCGCGACACAGTGCTTCGCGGTGAGGATGTACTGCGGCGCGATGATCGTCGCGGTGCAGTTCTGCTGACCGTTGACGAACAGCCGGGCCGCCCAGGGAGCGCTCTGCGCGTACTGGCCACCGATGATCATCGGCTGCGCGCCGGAAGGCTCGGCGGCGGTCGCGGCGGGGGCGGTCGTGCCGAGCAACGCCATGAAGGCGGTGCCTGCCAGCAGGACAAGGGAACGCAGTCGCATGTTCCGACTCATTTCTGCGGCCGGGTCCCGGCCGCGTCCGTGGGGACCAACGCGCTGATTCTGTGTCGTGCCAAGGGAATCCGGTAACCGACGAAAGTTCGCGTCGACTACCTATTTATTTCCATGACGGACGGCGGCGATTTTTGAGTACCTGGCGAAGATCATTAGGTAGTGTGTGGGTCCAGCGGGTCGAACCTGGCTGTGCGTATGTTCTCCATCCAGTCACGCGTGTCGCCTGCCGGATCACACGTGTCGTCCGGTCAGTCACGTGAGACCGCCGTTGAGGTGCCGCGGGTCGCGAGTGACGATTCAGGTTATAAACAGAACACGAATCGCCACTCACGACCACCCGCGTCCTCAGTCGTCGAGAAGCCGCCAGGCGGTGAGCGCGAGCCGGGCCCGCGTCAGGCCGCTGGGCTCGTTCAGTTCGATGCCCAGGTTCTTCCCGATCTGCGTGAGCCGTCGCGCGACGCTGCTGTGGTGCAGGTGGAGCGAGTCGGCGGCCTGGCGCACGGAACCCGTGGCGCAGTAGGCGTCCAGGGTCCGCAGGTCCTCCGGATCCGCCGACAGGTCCGCGATCGCGATGACGTCGGCGTTGGCCCGCGTGTCCGCTTCGGGGATCCGCGCGAGCAAGGCCAGCGCGCCGAGGTCTTCGTAGTGGATCACCGGACGGCGATCGGTCGTGAAGCGAAGCGCGGTCCTGGCGTCCTGCCAGGACCGATGCGGGCATCCGGCGGCTCCGATGCCCGCGCGAACGCCTTCCGGCAACCGGGCCGCGTCCACAGTGGCCGCCAGGATGACGCCCACGTCCGTGAGCGGCGCCGCCTTGACCGGACGCCCTCGGCAGATCAGGGCGCCGATCTTTTCGAGCGGGACGCTCGACCGGACGGCGACCACCCGTATCGGCGCGTCGGCGGGAAAGCCCAGCAGTCGCAAGGCCCGGCTCCTGGCGGCGTCGTCGCTGGTGGCGCTGATCACGAGTTCCACGAGTGCGGGATCGGCCATGGTGGTGCGGGCCGGACCGTAGCGTTCGACGACGGTCGCCACGGCGATCGCGAGCCGCTCCAGCACCGCGTCGTCGAGTGCGCCGGGCGCTCTCCCGCGTTCCAGCCACACGGTGCCGATCTCCTCGTCGTCGAGGGTGATCGCCACCGTGGTGGATTCGGGCGCGGCCGGGGCGGCGGCTTCCCTGCCGTCGGGCCCCATGCGGATGGTGCGTCCCGTGCTGTGGAGGCGGATGCCCGCGACGCATTCCGCGAGGCCCGCCGTGGCGCGGGCGAGCGCGGGAAGGTCGACCCGCCGTCGCATCAGGGTGTCGTAGAACATCACGACCCGGATCACGCCTTCGACGTCGGAATCCAGATGCGACAACCGCGCCGCCAGTGCCTCCATGAGGGCGAGCGTACGCGGCGATCGTCGCGCGAGGTCGCGATTACGCGCGACGGTTGGCGGCCGACGTCCGGACAGGGAACCGGAAGGATCATCGTCATGGATCCCGAATTGGAAGCCTTCATCGCCCTGTTCCCCCCGGCCACGCTCGACGACCCGATCACCGCACGCCGGAACTTCGCCGAACTCGCCACGTCGGTGCCGAAACCGGACACCTCCTCGATGACCGTCGAGGACCGGACGGTGCCCGGCGACCCGGACGTCGCGATCCGCGTCTATCGCCCGTACGAGGCACAGGGCGCCATCGTCTGGCTGCACGGCGGCGGCTGGGTCATGGGCGATCTGGAGACCGAACACCCGTGGGCGGCCCGCCTCGCCGAAAGCTCCGGCGCCGTGGTGATCTCGGTGGACTACCGCCTCGCCCCCGAGAATCCGTTCCCTGCCGCGCTCGACGACGTCTACGCCGTGCTGAACTGGGCGGCCGAAAACGCCGCGGAACTGGGCGTCTCCCCGGACCGGATCGCGGTCGGCGGGCACAGTGCCGGCGGTGGCCTCGCCGCGGCGGCGGCGTTGCGGGCCCGCGACGAACAGGGCCCGGCCATCCGCTTCCAGCTGCTCAACCAGCCCGGCCTCGACGACCGGCAGGAGAGCTGGTCCGCGCGTTCCTTCACCGACACGCCTTGGATGAACCGCGAAAAGGTGTCCGCGATGTGGCGCCACTACCTGGCCGGGCAGCCCGCCTCTTCGCCGTACGCCGCCCCGGCGCGGGCCACCGATCTGTCCGGCCTGCCGCCCGCCTATGTGGCCACCGCCGAGTTCTGCCCCAACCGCGACGAGGACATCGACTACGCGGTCCGGCTGCTGCGGTCGGGGGTGTCGGTCGAACTGCACCAGTGGTCCGGCACCTTCCACGGGTCGCAGGCGATCCTGTCCGCCGACGTGTCGCGCCGTCAGCTCACGGAACTGGGCGAAGCCCTGCGCCGCGCCCTGGCCGAGTGATGACGACCGCCGTACGGGCGCCCACCCTGGCCCGGTTGCTGCGCCCTTATGCCGGGAGTTTCGCCGCTCTCGTGGTCCTTCAGGTCATCGGCGCCCTCGCGGGGTTGGCGCCGCTGCTGGCGGTCGTCGAACTGGGGCGGGAGCTGCTCGCGCCCGGCCCGGTCGACGAAGGCCGCGTCTGGACCGCGGTGTTCGTGGGCGCGGGCGGCTTGTTCGTCCGGCTGCTGTTCACCGCGGCGTCGTCCGGGATCGGGCATCTGCTCGACGGCCGGGTCCAGCTCACCTTCCGCCGTCTGCTGGCGCAGCGGCTGGGGCGCGTGCCGATCGGCTGGTTCTCCGGCCGCCGGACCGGTGAACTGGCCAAGGTCGTCGGCGAGGACGTCGGCGCGGTGCACCCGTTCATCGCGCACACCCCCGGCGAACTGGTCTCCGCCTTCGTCGTTCCGCTGGTGTCGCTGGTCTACCTGCTCACCATCGACTGGCGACTCACCCTGATCACGCTGATCCCGGTACTGCTGGCGGTGGCACTGGTCCCGCTGATGATGACACCCTCCCGGCTGCGCGAGCAGGAGGAGTTCGACCGCGGGATGGCGGGGATCTCGAGTTCGGTCGTCGAATTCGTGCAGGGCATCGCGGTGGTCAAGGCGTTCGGCGGCGCCGGGCGCGCCCACCGCAGATTCCGCACCGCCGCGGACGAGTTCGTCGCCATCTTCACCCGCTGGGTGCGCGGTATGGCCGGACCGGCGGCCGGGATGCAGCTGGCGTTGTCGCCACCCTTCGTCCTGCTGGTCGTGCTGATCGGGGGCACGGTCCTGATCACCGGCGGCGGTTTGCCCCCGGCCGATCTCCTGCCGTTCCTGGTACTCGGGCTCGGGCTGACCGCGCCGGTGGCGGCACTCGGCCACGGTTTCGACGAACTGCAGGCCGCGCGGCGCGCGGTCGGGCGGATCCGGGACGTACTCGGGGTTCCGCCCCTGCCGGAGCCGTCGAACCCTGGCACGCCACAGGGACATCGTGTGGAACTGCGTGACGTCCGGTTCGGCTACGAAGCAGGCCACGAGGTCCTGCGCGGAATCGATCTGACACTCGAACCGGGGACGGTCACCGCCCTCGTCGGGCCGTCGGGCAGCGGGAAGTCCACTTTGGTCGCTTTGCTGCCGCGCTTCTTCGACCCCGCACAGGGTTCGGTCCTGCTGGGCGGGGTCGACCTACGCGAGATCGACAGCCGGGAGCTGTACCGCAAGGTCTCCTTCGTGTTCCAGGACGTCCGCCTGCTGCGCGCGTCGGTCGCGGACAACATCGCGCTGGCCGTCCCGCACGCCGACCTCGACGACGTCGTCCGCGCCGCCCGCCAGGCGAACATCCACGACCGGATCCTCGAACTGCCGCGCGGCTACGAAACGGTGCTGCAGGAGGAGACCGGACTGTCGGGTGGTGAGGCCCAGCGGATCTCGCTGGCCCGCGCGCTGCTCGCCGACACGCCGGTACTGGTGCTCGACGAAGCCACCGCGTTCGCCGATCCGCGGACCGAACTCGCGGTGCGCCGGGCACTGACGGAGTCGCGGGGCGATCGGACGATCCTGGTCATCGCCCACCGCCTCGAAACCGTCGTCGACGCCGACACCGTCGTGATGCTGGAGAACGGCACGATCGCCGAACGCGGCGCGCCGGCGGAACTGCTGGCACGGAACGGGAAATTCGCCGCCTTCTGGCACGCCCGCCGCCCGGCCGAAACCCAGGGGGAACCCCGATGATCCGGATGTTACTGCGTGTTCTGGGGCCCGAGTACGCCCAGCCGGTGCGGCGCACCGTGGCACTGATGACGACGACAGCGGTCGTCGAAGGCCTGTCCTACGCCTTACTGGTCCCCTTGCTGCGGACGCTGTTCGGGAGCACTCCCGGCGACGCACCGCCGTGGCTGTTCGCGTTCGGGGCGGCCGTCGCGGTGTTCGCGATCCTGCGCTATCGCAGCGATCTCTCCGGTTTCCGGGTCGGGACGACGTTGCTGCGCGGGATGTACCACCGGCTCGGCGACCATCTCGCCCGGCTGCCGATCGGCTGGTACAGCACGGGCCGCGTCGGCGAGGTGTCCGTGCTCGCCGGACCCGGCGTCCTGCGGGCGATGAGCGTGATCGCGCATCTGCTGGCACCGTTCATCGCCGCCTGCGCGACCCCGCTGACGATCGTGTTCGTGATCCTCGTCTTCGACTGGCGGCTCGGGCTGGCCGCGCTGATCGCCGTCCCGGTCGTGGCGGTGATCCAGGTCCGGACCGGCCGCTCGACGGCCGCCGCCGACGAGGAAGGCGCCGAACGCGGACACGCGGCCACCGGACGGGTCATCGAGTATCTGCAGGCGCAACCGGTGCTGCGGGCAGGCGGGCGGACCGCGGAACGGTTCCAGCTGCTCGACGACTCGCTGCGGGACCTCCAGCGGGCGAACCGCCGATCCACGTTGTCGGCGCTGCCCGGCGTCGTGGGTCTGACGTTCACGGTGCAGGCGATGTTCACGGTTCTCCTGGCACTGGGCGCTTTCCTCGCACTCGGCGGGCGGATCGGGACGGCCGAGGTGCTGACGATCCTCGTGCTGGCGGCGCGCTGCGCGGATCCGCTGCTCTCGTTGACCGACATCGGCGGCAAGCTGCGCGGCGCGCGTTCGGTGCTGGCGAGGCTCGACAACGTGCTGCGGACCGAACCGCTGCCGGAACCGCTTGACCCGGTCCGGCCGGAACGGCACGACCTGGAATTCTCCTCGGCCGTCTTCGCCCACGGCGACCGCACGGTACTCGACGGCCTGACGCTGTCCGTCCACGAAGGACAACGGCTCGCCGTCGTCGGTCCGTCCGGCGCGGGGAAGAGCACGGTTCTGCAACTGCTCGCGCGGTTCTACGACGTGGATTCGGGCGCGGTCCGCGTCGGCGGGGTCGACGTCCGCGCGATCAGCACCGAGGACCTGATGTCGCGGATCGCGATCGTGTTCCAGGACGTCTACCTTTTCGACGGCACGATCGAGGAAAACGTCCGGCTCGGCCGCCCGGACGCCGACGACGCCGAAGTGCGGACCGCGGCGACGGCGGCGCGGCTGGACGAGGTGATCGAACGGCTGCCCGGCGGCTGGTCGGCGAACGTCGGCGAGGGCGGCGCGCTGCTGTCCGGCGGGGAACGCCAGCGGGTCTCGATCGCGCGGGCACTGCTGAAGGACGCGCCGATCGTGCTCCTCGACGAGGTGACCTCCGCACTGGACCCGGTGAACGAGGCCGCCGTTCACGAGGGAATCGAACGGCTGATGGCCGGCCGGACCGTGGTCATGGTGGCGCACCGGCTGCGGACCGTCCAGCGCGCCGACCACGTGGTCTTCCTGGACGGCGGCCGGATCGTGGAGGAAGGCCACCACGACGAACTGCTGCGCCGGGGCGGCCGGTACGCCGATTTCTGGGAGTTGCAACTCGCTTGACCACACCGTGGGCGGCCACGATCTCAGAGCGCGGACGTTCGTTGACACCCCGTAGTGCCACTGCTCTACTCGGACGCATGGAAGGCACTCTCTGTCCGGCCTGAGGCAGTCTCCGCGCTCGCTTTGAGAATCACCCGGGAATTCCGGGCACTCCGCCCTGCCCGGAATTCCCGTTCGCCCACGCACAGAACGGAATCTGAGCATGACCACGACCGAGAACCGGATCCGGTCCGCCACCGAATGGCTGACCATCGCGAAGGACGTCGCCGCGAAACTCGCGGTGGACGCGGCCGAGCGTGACCGGAAGAACGAAACACCCTACGCGGAAGTCCAGCTGCTCAAGGATTCCGGCCTGGTGACCCTGCTCGGCCCGGTCGAACACGGCGGTGGCGGGCAGAGTTGGGAAACCGCTTATCGCGTGACCCGCGAGGTCGCCCGCGGTGACGGCTCGATCGGCCAGTTGCTGGGCTATCACTACCTCTGGGCCTGGGCCGCCCGCCTGGTGGCAACCGACGAGCAGGTCGCCGCCGTCGAAGAGTTGTACACGAGCAACAACTTCTTCTTCGGCGGCGCGGTCAACCCCCGCGATTCCGACCTGAAGATCACCGAAGACGGTGACGAGCTCGTCTACAATGGACACAAGTCGTTCTCCACCGGCGGGAAGGTCTCCGATCTGACCGTGCTCGAAGGTGTTCTCGAGGGCACCGAAGACCACATCTTCGCCATCGTTCCGTCCGAACAGGACGGTATCGTCTTCCACGACGACTGGGACAACATCGGCCAGCGGCTCACCGAGTCGGGCAGCGTGACCATCACCGGCGTGCGCGTCCCGTGGGCGAGCGCGGCGGGTTACGTCGACAAGAAGTTCCACCCGCTGACCTACAACACGCTCAACGTCCCGGCGATCCAGCTGGTGTTCGCGAACTTCTACCTCGGCATCGCGCAGGGAGCACTGGAAACCGCGCTGGAGTACACACGCGGGCACACCCGCGCGTGGCCGTACGGCGGCGACAACAAGACGTCTTCCGGCGAGGAGTGGTACATCCTCGACGGCTACGGCGATCTCCAGTCGAAACTGTGGGCCGCCGAAGCGCTGGTGGACAAGGCGGGGTCGGCGATCTCTGCCGTGCTGCACGCGCCACGCGAAGAACTCACCCCCGAAGCGCGCGGCGAGATCGCGGTCCTCATCGCCGCCGCCAAACAGCGCGTGATCGACACCGGGCTCGAAATCGGCACGAAGGTCTTCGAGCTGACCGGCGCCCGCGCGAGCGCGACGAAATACGGCCTCGACCGGTTCTGGCGGAACCTGCGCACGCATTCGCTGCACGACCCGGTGGCCTACAAACGCCGTGAGGTCGGTGCTTACGCGCTACTCCACGAACTCCCGGAACCCACCTGGTACACCTGAGCCGCGACATCGGGAACCAGAAGTGGTCACCGCCCGAGTCCAGGAGGTTTCACGGGTGGGCTCGGGCTTTCACTCCTTGTTCGGCACCAGGTACAGCTCCTGCTTTCCGAGGGTCGGCGCGTCGAGCGTCCAGTGCCTCGATCGCGGCCGGCAGCAGGCCACGTTGTCCGTCGTCCGGACCTGTTCCATGATCATGACTTGATGTGGCTCCTCCGCCCCCGAAGGTTGCGCGCAACGTTCGGCCGGTGCCGGCCACAACCAGGGCGTGAGCAGTTTTGCGATCAAGGTGGGGGTACCGGTGGAACAGACCGGTGACCGAGAACTGTGGGCCCGCGCGGCCGACGGCGACAAGGGGGCATTCAGTGAGCTGTTCGAGCGGCACGCCGAGGCTCTGTGGAACTACACGTATCGCCTGACCGGTTCGTGGAGCAGCGCCGAGGACCTGGCGTCCACGACGTTCCTCATCGCCTGGCGGCGGCGGGCCGAGGTGACCCTGATCAGGGACAGCGCCCTGCCGTGGCTTTACACGGTCGCGGCCAATGCCGCCCGTGACGAGCACCGCGGTGCTCGTCGCCGGCTGCGGCTGCTCGGGAAGATCCAGGCCCAGCCCGCCGTATCCGACCACGCCGATTCGGTGGCCGAGAAGATCGACGGCCAGCGGCGGCTGGGGCAAGTCGCCGAAGCCGTCCGGTCGCTGCCGAAATCGCAGCGCGACGTCGTCGAACTCTGCCTGGCCGCCGAGGTGAGCATCGCTGACGCCGCGGAGTTGCTCGGCATCGCCGAGGTCACCGTCCGCGCCCATCTTTCCCGGGGACGAGCCCGGCTGCGTACGTTGCTGGAGGAGAAATGAGCGACGGACCCGTATACCCGCCTCACCACGCGATGCCGGACGACGTCCGCGCCCGGATGCGATCGGCCGTCCGCGAAGGGATCACGAAGCCACGGCGGACGGCACGCGCCTGGTACGCCGCCGCGGCGGCGGTGGTTCTCGTCGCGTCCGGCGTCGCCACCGCGACGCAGCTGCTTCGTCAGCAGGGCGCGGCCCCCGGTCCCGAGCCGGCTGCCGGCGGGCTCAACCTGGACGTCGGGCTGGCGACGTCATCGCTCGACCGCTGCTGGGCCGCGGTGCGGGCCGCGGGCAAGACGGACCGGATGCCCCCGCGCGAAGAATGGGTTCCCCAGTTCACGAACGCCATGCTGGACGTTTCGGTCGTCGCCGCGACGGTGGCGGGGAAGCCGATGTTCTGCGAGACGACGCTGACCACCGTGACCTTGTCCGACCCGGACGCCGCCCCCACGTACGCGCCGGGCACCCGCACCGGGCTGCTCCTGCAGAGCGCCACCGGGCTGATCGGCGGGGTGCTGGATCCGGCCTGGCCGGGTGCGGGTCTCGCGTTCGCGGCCGGTGATTCCGACGGCGCGGACGTCCTGGAGGCTTCGCGTCTGACACATCAGTTCGTCTCGTTCACCTGGACCGACCCCGCGAAGACGCGACTGTCCGTGTACGAGCCCGCCGGAGCGACGACTTCGATCCTGCCGCCGGCTCCGGCGCCGCTGCTTTCGGCCGTCGATCGCCCGACCGCCCCGGCTGACCGGACCTCCCCCGCGGGACGTGCGCTTGGCGAATGTCTGTCCGGCGCCATGGACGCCGTCTCCGACGTGGCGGGCTATCAGCCGGGCGCGCTGCTGGCCAAGGACGGCTATCAGGTCGTCCTCGGCCGGTTGGGCGACCGGAGTCTGGCGTGCACGACGATTCCGGACCCGCGGCGACCCGGCCGGCTGAAAATGCGTGTCTACCAAGACCATCTCGTGCTCCCGCCGGAGCAGCCCCGGGCGATCATTATGCAGCCCCTGGGCGGTGTGGAAGACGGCGGTGACCGGGGCAACGCCCGGACGCCGTTCGCCGGGACGCTGCTGCCGTCGACGGCGGTGACAGCGACCTGTGACTTCGGCGCCGGACCGACCGTGACGACTGACGTGGTCGACGGGACCCTCGCGGTGTTCGCTCCGAAGGAGGTGCCGTATCCGTTCCCGCAGAAGGTCCGCATCCAAGCGCGTGATGCCAACGGCGCCGTCGTGTTCGAAGGGACTCTGTAGCGTGAAGGCCTCCTTGCCTACCCTGAAGGTAGGGAAGGAGGCCTTCACGGACTACCCTTCGAAACCCTCGCCGCCGCCGTCGAAGACGTCCTCCATGACCTCGCCGAGGATCATCCCGCCGACCACACCGGCCGCGGCACCGGCGACCATGCCGCCCACCCCCGGCCCACGCCTGCCGTGGTGACCGTGCTGGCCATGGTGGTCGTAATCGTGGCCGTAGTGCTCCTGGTGCCCGCCGAACATGGCGTGCCCGCCACCGGATTCGGCGACCTTGGCCAGCCAGCCGTCGATCGCCGCGGCCCAGTCGGTGCGCAGGGCCTCCTCGTGCGAGACGTGGAACCGGCCGAAGGAGTCACCGCCGGAGCGGAACATGCCACCGCGCCGGTCGGCCTCCAGGATCACCACGAGGTCGTCCGGGCTCGCGACGAACGTCAGCTCCACCTGACCGACCCGGCCCGCGTAGCGCGACGGCGGGAAGAACTCGATCTCCTGGAAGAACCCGAGTTCCTGCCGGACGCCGTGCAGCCGCCCGGCTTCGACGTCGGCGCTGCGGAAGGAGAACCCCAGCTCACCGAAGGCCTCCAGGACGCGGTCCTGCGAGTCCAGCGGGCCGACCAGCACCGGGTCGAGGTCGCCCTTGTCCGGCGCGCCGGCGATGACGAGTTCGGTCCGCACGCCGACGACCACGCCCGGCAGTTCGCGTCCACCGACCGCGCTGATCGGCGTCTCCCACGGCAGCGCGATCTGGAACGGCACCGTGGTCAGCTGTCCCGCCGTGACCTTCACCTTGCGGCCGGCGCTGACCCGCAGGAACTCGGCGGTCCCGGCGCGCTCGTGGTCGCCGTGCTCGACCTCGACCCTGGTGACCAGCGAAAGGAGGATCTCCTCGATCTGCGCGTCGCTCGAACCGCCCTGGATGCGGACCTGGCCGGTGATCACCTCGCCGGGGGTGGCGTGTGGTGAATCGAGCACGGTGTCGACGGACGGGCCGCCGACGCCGAAGGCGCTGAGCATCCGTTTGAACATCAGGGATTTCCTCCGCTGGGGATACAGGAACAAGAGCGACACTCGACTACTACCGAGATCCGCACCGGCACGCCAGGAAAATGGGGTTAAAAACCCCTAAACGGGCGCGGGTCACTATTTTCTCAGCTCGGCCTGACGGACGTCGTGCAGGTGGATCACGACGTCGTAGGACCGCCCGAGCGCGATGGCCGCGGGATCGACGGGGAACTGCGTGCCGATGGTGCGCGTGGGGCGGGCGGTGTCCAGCCAGCCTTTCGCGGACGGCGGAGCGGTGCGGACGTCGAGGTAGAAATCCTCGAATCGGACCTGGTCGAGGGCGTGCTCGTTCGACCCGGGCGGCGCGGCGGAAACGGAGAAGCGCTTCCAGTCGCCTTCGAGCGCCTTGTCCTTGGACAGGAAGGAACCCCGGTCGAAGCTGAACCCGATCGGCAGGTAGTCCCGGCCGAGCGTTTCGCGCAGGAAGGCGCCCTGCGTCTTCGGGTACAGACCGGGATTGTCGGTGACGTAGGAGACGTGGCCGTTGTGCGCGGAGAGCAGGATCTTGTGCCCGGTCCGGCGCTGCCACCAGGCGACGTTCTGCGCCATCGCCCGGTCACGCAGGATCTGCGCGGTGGGCAGGCCTTTCGGGTCCGCGAGGTCGACCGCGAGGAACCGGGCGGTCTGCGCGACGAACCGGGCGTGCTGCTCCGCCCAGTCTCGGTCTTCCGCGCCGCGAAGGTCCTTGATCAGCTCGTAGGCCTGCTCCGCCTGCGTGGCGAGCCGCAGCCGCTCGTCGAGCGGTTTGCGCAGGTAGGCGAACGCGTCGTCGATCGGGCGCAGACCGGTGTAAAGCCGGTTCAGCCGGGACAGTTCCGCCGGGTGGTGCTGCCGCACGTAGTCGGTGATCCTGGCGAAGAACGCGTCGTTCACCGAAGGCGCGCCGAGATCGTCGCCGACGAAATGCACGGCGCGGCCGGGGTGGGCGCGGTTGTGGTCGCGCATCCACCGGATCAGGCTGACGAACTCCTCGCGATCCCAGGGAGAACCGGCCAGCGTCCGCTTCGCGAGGTCGCGGGCGTCGCCCTTGCCGGTCTGGACGTACTCGTCGATCTCCAGGCCCGCCGACCAGCTCAGCTCCAGCGCGAAGGCCCGGAACCCCTTCTCCTCGACCAAATAGCGGAACACCCGCTCCTTCATCGTGAAGAACTCGTGGGAGCCGTGGGTCGCCTCGCCGAGGCCGACCACCTTCGCACCGCCGATCATCCCGCCGAGGGCACGCAGGTCGGCGGTGTTCCGCCCGGGTTCGGTCGAACGCAGCGGATGCGCCGCCCGCTCCAGCGACCGCACCGGGTCCTGCCAGGACGTGGCCGCCTCCTGCGCGACGGCGGGGCTCACCGCGGGAGCGAGCACCGCTCCCGTCACGACCACCGCGGCCGCCACCAATCCCCGTCTACCCCAACGCTTCCGGTCGTTCGTCATACCGTTCACCCCTTCGCTCCGATGTCGGAGACGATCATCGTCCGCGGAGCGGGGGCGGCGCGCTGTAGCAGGACTCCGACTTCGTACGGGGGAAAACCCCACCCCCCGGGTGAGAGCGGGTGGCCCCCGCCGCCGGGGTGTGGGTCCCGGCGGCGGGAATCCACCCGCGTTTATCTCCCTCCGCAGCGGCCGTTCCTCACTCCGCGCGCCACAACGCGGGTGTGGACGGCGGCTCCCAGCCGGGCTGGGCCGTGTGCCCCTGCAAGCACACATAACCGCGACCGCTGTAGGTGACCCGGGCGCCCGCGGAATAGCCGGTTCCCGCCGCCCAGGTCGTCCCGCCGGGCGGGTTGGAGGTCGAAGTCGACGTCGTCGGCGTCGTACTCGTGGGCCGGGAGGTCGACGTCGGCGTCTGCGGCACGTTCAGCACGAAGTCGAACGCGCCCTCCTTGGCCGAACCCACGTCCCGCACGGTCATCAGCAGCCGCGGGTCGAAGATCGAGTCGGTGTTGTTGCGCGGCTCGTTGGGGAAGTAGAGCTGCGTGGTCAGCACCGGCCTGCCCGGCGCCTGCACCTTGACGTGGATGTGCCGCGTCCGGCCGGGGTACAGGCCGGGCACGATCGTGCTCAGGGTGAACGCGCCCTGGTCGTTGGTGAACTGGTGACCGCGGAAGGTGTACCCCACGTTGTCGTAGGCGCCGTTGACGTCCGCCTGCCAGAAGTCCAGCAGCGCCCGCGCGATCGGCAGGCAACCGAGTCCGAAGACGTATCCGGACACGGTGAGCCTCGTACCGGGCGTGCCCGGCGTCACGAGCGAGGTCCGCTGTGGGGAATTCGGCTTGAAATAAGGACCTTCGGTCTGCGGCGGGGTCGGGTCGTCACCGTCGTCACAGGCCGGGGTCAGCTCGGGCGCCTTGCCGCTCGCGACGGTGGTGCGCGCGAGCGCGGGGCCGCCGATGAGCGCGACCGGAGCCGCCACCCCCGCGGCGAGCGCCGCCCGCAGTACCGTCTTCCGGCTGAGCTTGTTCTCTTCGTCCATACCTGCTCCTCGTGGGGGCTTCGGGAATCACCCTCGACGGTATGGAGAAGATCAGCTGCGGACGATGGACTGGGTTGGTCAGTCGTGGTGAATCTCCGGGGCGGCGTCGCCCGTCCGTCGATAGTCGCCGGGGCTCAATCCCGTTTCCCGCCGGAAGAACCGGCAGAAATAGGCGGGATCCGCGAAGCCGACCCGGCTGGCCACCTGCCGCACGGAGAGATCGGTGCCGAGCAGGAACCGTTTGGCCTCCCGCGTCCTCGCCTCGCGCATCAATTGCGCCGCCGTCCGGCCGGTCGCCGTTTTCACCGCGTCCGTCAGGTATCCCGGGGTGACACCGATGCGTTCCGCGAGCGCGCCGACCGACCACAGGCCGAGGTCGGGTCTGCCGAGCAACCTGGCGAATTCCGTTCCCACCGCCTGAGCCCGTGCGGGCGGGCGCGCGTCGGACAGTCCGGGAAGCCGCCCCGCCCGCACGATCAGGACGTGCATCAATGCCCGCAGGACCGAATCGGTTCCTTGGCCGCCACAGCGGAATTCCTCGTCCAGTTCGGTGACGAGCCGCGCGGTCTCCTCCGCCGCGCGATCGTCGAGCTGCCACGGCTGCTGGCTCAGCCTTCGCAGGGTTTCGCGATCCGCCGGATGGTCGAGCAGGAAATCGTCGGTGAACAGGACGACATATCCCTTGAGATCGCGGGCATCCCAATGATGCACCTGCCCCGGTGCGATGACCGCGAGTTGTGGCGGCCGCACTTCCCAGCGCGTGAAATCGACGACGTGGTCACCGGTCCCGCCGATGATGTGGACGATTTCGTAGAAGGTGTGCCGATGCGGGAAGGACGCCCGCGACATGGGGCCGATCGTGTCGAAGGTGCCGACCGCGAACGGCAGGGCGTCCGGCGCGCGGACCTCCAGCCGGTGCAGTGGCAATTCCCCCGCCTTCGGCTGCAGGCAGGGCGTCCTCGGCAACACCGTCGTTCCGCGCATGGACCGGTCCCTTTCACCACACTGGGATGGAAAAGTCTAGACCAATACGGGAGGTGGTCGCAGCCGACGGAAGTCGCCTCTCGACCCCCTCGGTACAGTCCGGGAGCACTCACCGCCGTCGAAGGGGCCACCACACGATGCTTCCCGCCACGTCGCGCGGGCGGGCCTCGTGGTCGCTCGGCGTGTTCACCGCACTGGCGACGGCCTGTGTCGTGGCGTGGGCGACGACGGGCGATTCCCACAGCGACCTCGAGATCTACCGCTTCGGCGTCGACACCCTGTGGAAGGGCGGCGATCTCTACGGCGCCCTGCCGCTTTCCGACGCGGGCATCCCGCTGCTGTTCATCTATCCGCCGTTCGCCGCGCTGCCGCTCACCCCGCTGGCCCTGCTCCCGTGGACCGGCGCGGTCATCCTGCTGTTCGCGCTCAGCCTGGCCGCACTGGGGATCACCTTCTACGCGATCACCCGGAGCCTGTGGCCGTCCGGTGATCGACGGAAGGCGCTGCTCATCGCGGCGCTGGCGATCACGCCGTCACTCTTCCTCGAACCGGTGCGGCAGACACTCGGCTTCGGCCAGATCAACCTGCTCCTGATGGGCCTCGTCGCGGCCGACTGCCTGCTGGCGCGGGGCCGCTACCGGGGCATCGGCGTCGGTCTCGCCGCGGCCGTGAAACTGACACCGATGGCGTTCCTGCTCTTCTTCTTGGTGCGCAAGGACTTCCGCGGCGCGCTGACCGCCGTGGGCACCTTCGTCGCCGCCTCGGCCCTCGCGTTCGCGGTCGCCCCGGAAGCCTCCGCCCGGTACTGGTTCGGCGGGCTCGCCGGAGCGTCGGGGATCAGCGGCACCTCGTTCCACACCAACCAGACCCTGCAGGCCGTACTGGCACGGTTCGGCGTCGACTCCGCCGCCGCGAAGCCGTGGTGGCTCGTCCTGACCGGCGTGCTGCTGGTACTGGTGACATTCACGATGTATCGCTCGGCAGTGGTACCCGCGCTGCTGCTGAACGCGACGTTCGCCCTGCTCATCTCGCCGACGTCGTGGTCGCATCACTGGGTGTGGATCGCGCCCGCGCTGTTCACCACCGCGGCCTACGCGGTGCTCAGGCGCCGGAATCACCGGCAAGCGGCGGCGTGGCTCGCCGTCACCGCGATCGTCGCCACGATCTTCGTCGCCGCGCCGTTCCGGTATTTCCCCGCCTTCGACCGGCCGGGCCAGGCGTGGACGACGGCGCAGCAGTGGCTGGGGAACTGCTATGTCCTCGCGGGCCTGGTCTTCGTGGTCGTTTCGGGAGTCCTCGCGCTGCGTGGACGTGGTGACAGTGGAGCTGAATGCTCCTTTCTCCTTACCCGCCGTTAGTCACCTGGTTGCGCTCTCCCGCGCCCCGGGGAATGCGTGTACGCAGGAGCGATGCCGGTTCCCGAGCATCTGGTCTTCCACACCACCGACTGCGATCAGGCCGGCGAGTACCTCGTGAAGATGTACGGGCCCAGCGCGCGGATGACCGGCCGCAAGACCGGTTACTCGTTCCGCCACACCAGGCTGACCGCCGGCGCCTTCGCCATCGATTCGAGCGGGCAGACCGACGAGATCGCCTACACCGTCGGTCCGCTGCCGATGGTGCTGGTCGGCCACCCGCGCACCATGGTGATGGACTTCCGCAGCGGTGGCGTCGACCACCGATTCGGTCCCGGCGAGGTCTTCCTCGCTTCCGCGGACCCGGACGGCGAACCCTTCGGGGCGCACTGGGGTGACGGGGACATGCAGGCCGTCACCCTCCCGTTCCCGCTGTTGTCCCAGGTCGCGGGCACCGGGCCGATCCTGTTCACCGACCTGAGTCCGGTGACGCCGGCCGCGGCACGGCATCTGACCCGGACCATCGACTACGTCACCGAAGCCCTGCGGACGGTTCCCCCGCTCGCGGGCACCCCTCTCGTCGTGGCCGCCGCCGGTCAGTCGCTCGCCGCCGCCGTGCTGACCGCGTTCCCGAACACCGCGCTGGACGAGCCCACCATCGAAGACCGCCGCGACGCCCATCCGCGCACGGTGCGCTGGGCGGTCGCCTTCATCGAATCCGAAGCCCATCGCGACATCACGGTGGCCGACATCGCCGCGGCCGCGCACGTCACCGTCCGCGCGCTGCAGTACGCCTTCCGCCGCCACCTCGGTATCACCCCGACCGAGCAGCTCCGCCGGGTCCGCCTCGACCACGCGCATCGCGAACTGCTGGCCGCCGACCCCACGACCGGGACCACGGTCACCGAAATCGCCGCACGCTGGGGTTTCCTCCATCCGGGCCGGTTCGCGCACTACTATCGCCGCGCTTACGGTCGTTCACCGCTGCGGACGCTCCACGACGGTGAATGACCCGCGAGCGGGCTCCGAAGCGGCGGAACCACCACTGCGAAGCCCGCTTCCCAGGGCGGGGCACGGGGTCCGGATGCACTTTGCCCAGGGCGCCTTTCCGGCCCGACCAAGGGTGCGCCACGAAACCGGCAGGCGCAGCACACCAGACGAACACCGCCGTCCGCGAAACGAAATCGCGGCAGGCACCGAAGGGAAGCCGATGCTGGACCTGAGCGGCACCACCACCCTCGTCACCGGGGCCAGTGGCGGCATCGGCCGGGGCATCGCCCTGCGCTTCGCCGAGGCGGGCAGCGCCGTCGCCGTGCACTACCACCGCGACCAGGCGTCGGCGGACGCGCTCGTCGAACGGATCGAGGCGGCCGGAGGCACCGCCGCCGCGTTCGCCGCCGACCTGTCCGACGACGGCGCATGCCGACGGCTCGTGGCCGACGCCGCCGCCTGGACCGGACGGCTGGACACGCTGATCAACAACGCCGGCGTGCAGCCGGTCGAGCCACTGCCCGGGATGTCCGCGGAAAGCTGGCGCGCCGTCCTCGACACGAACCTCACCAGCGCGTTCTCCTGCACGCAGGCCGCGGCCGAGGTGATGACCGGCGGCAGCGTCGTCCACATCGCCTCGATCGAGGCCGCTCAGCCCGCGCCGGGACACGCGCACTACAGCAGCGCCAAGGCCGCCCTGGTCATGCACGCCCGTGCGGCCGCGCTCGAATACGGGCCGCGAGGTATCCGCGTCAACGCCGTCTCCCCCGGCCTCATCGACCGCCCCGGCCTCGGCGACGACTGGCGGGACGGCGTCCGGCGCTGGGCACAGGCCGCGCCGCTGGGCAGGCTCGGCACGCCCGACGACGTCGCGAACGCCTGTCTGTTCCTCTCTTCACCGCTCGCCGCGTGGATCACGGGGCACAACCTGACCGTGGACGGCGGAGTGTCCGCGCACCCCACCTGGTGACGGCGTCGCGACCGCCTCGATGACCGCGACCGCCGTCGGCAGCCGGTGCACCTCGCGCACGGTGAACCCCGCCTTGCCGAGCAGGTCGCCGAACTCGCGTCCGGAGCGTTCCTCGCCACCCAGCACGGTCATCATGTACAGGTCCATGAGCGCGGCGAACTGCGCGTCCTGGCCGGTCGCGCCGTCCTCGACCACCCGCTCGATGATCATCAGCCGCGCTTCGCCGGGCATCGCGCGACGGCAGGCACGCAACAGTTCGACACAGCGTTCGTCGTCCCAGTCGTGCAGGATCTGACGCAGTATGTAGAGATCTCCCCCACCGGGCACCGCACCGAAGAAGTCGCCGCCGAGGGTGGTGCACCGCTGCGTCAGCCCGGCGTCCCGCATCCGCGCGCTCGCCGTCGAGGCGACTTTCGGGCTGTCCAGCAGCACCCCTTCGGTACCCGGGTGCTCGCTCAGCAACCGGGCCAGCAGCGCCCCGTCGCCACCACCGACGTCCACGATCCGGCGGTACCCCGAGAAATCGACCGCCGCCAGCAACCGGTCGATCTCGAGTTCCTGGTCGTGCGTCTGCGATCGATCGAAGAGGGCCCGTAGCCGCTGATCGCGGCCGAGGTGGGTGAAGAAGTCCACTCCCAGCCGTCGATCGAAGGACGGCGCGCCGGTGCGCACGGTCTCCGCCATCCCCGTCCACGCGGCGCCGATCTCCCCCGCCGCGAGCAACGCCGTCGGCAGGGCGGATCCGGGCGCGCCGGTGCACAAGGCCGCGCCGAGCGGGGCGAGTTCGTACGCGCCGTCGGTGCGGACGGTGTAGAGCCGATGCGCGGTGAGCGCGCGCATCAGCTGCGCGAGCCGCCGCGGATCGGCACCCGCCCGCTCCGCCAGGTCGGAGACCGACAGCGGTCCGGCGGCGAGCAGGTCGGAAAGGCCGAGTTCGGCCGCCGTGCACACCGCGCGGGAAAGCAGCTGCCCGAAGACCATCTGCCTGATCTGCACGCTCTCGGTCATTTCCCTCCTCCGTAACGGTTCCAGGCTCGCCGGTACAGCTCGCCGATGAGCGGATCGGTCCGCGATCGCCTGGCGTGCAAGGCGAACCGTGCGGCGTACTTCCGGAACCAGCCCCGCTCCACGTGCAGGAACAACGCGTCGTGCGGGGCCATGTGCCGGATGGCGTAGAGCGCGATCGGCGACCGCGACACCCGGAACGCCGGATTACGGACGGCGGGCTCCGCGCAGGCCGGGTGGAACTGACCGATCATCAGCCCGTCGCCGACGGCCAGATCCTTGAGGTCGCCATAGCTTTCGTCGATCCGCCGCCACCCCTCCTCGACGGCGTCCGGGAGCACCACCAGCAGGCTGTCCAGGGAGATCCCCGACTGTTTCGGTGGCTCGGTCAGCCGTTTGAACTCGCTCAGCTCCGCACTGACCAGTCTCCGCAGCTCGTCGGCGTCGCACGCGTCGACGCCGTAGTGGAAACTGATCCGGATCGCGCCGGTTTTCAACGCGGCAGGCACGAACGGGCAGACCGGTCCGGGCCTGCCGATCTGCGCCGAGGGCGCGCTCACGTAGTCACGCAACCAGTCGAGCACTGTCGACATGTCGGCATCGAGCCGATCGCTGCGGGGACGCTCCGGGGCGACCGAGATCTCCGGCATCACCTCGGCTCCACCCGATAACTGACCGGCAGTTCGGCCGGACCGCGGAAATGCATGCCGGGCCGCCATTTCAGCTCGTCCCGGGGTACGGCCAGGCTCAGTTCGGCGTAGCGGTCCAGCAGCCTGCCGATCGCGATCTCGCCTTCGAGCCGGGCAAGCGCCGACCCGATGCAGGTGTGCACACCGTGTCCGAAGGCGAGGTGTTTGGACACCGACCGGCGGATGTCGAAGCTGTCGCCGTCCGGGACATGCGCCGAATCGTGCCCGGCGGAGCCGAGCCCGAGGAACACGATGCCGCCCGCGGGGATCGGCACGCCACCGATCTCGATGTCCTCGACGGCGAACCGCATACTCGCGTTCATCGCCGGGCCGTCGAACCGCAGTACCTCTTCGATCGCCGACGGCAGCCGCTCCGGCTCCGCGCGCAGCAGCGCGAGCTGGTCGGGATGGCCCAGCAGGTGGTAGACGGTGGCGCCGATGAGGCTGATGCTCGTCTCCTGGCCACCGAGCAGCAGCAGGAACACCATCGCGACCAGTTCGTCGTCGGAGAGCGCGTCACCTTCGTCGCGGGCCACGATGAGATCGGACAGCAGGTCCTCGCCAGGGGTCACGCGCTTGTCCGCGATCAGGGCCTGGGTGTACTCCTTCAGCGACTTGGTCGAGGTCTCGAAGTCGTCGCTGCCGGTCGACTGCTCGTCGGAACCGAGGACCGACCACGCCCGGAACGCCTCCCAGTCACGTTGGGGCACGCCGAGCAGTTCGTAGATCACCGTGATCGGCAGCAGGCCCAGGGTGTCGATCAGATCCGTGGTGCCCTCGTCGCCCATCTCGTCCAGCAACTCATCGGCCAACTGCGTGATGTGCGGCCGCATCGACTGGACCCGCCGCGCGGTGAACGCCTTCGACGCGAGCCGCCGCAACCGGGTGTGCCGGGGCGGATCACTGGCGAGCATGTTCTTGGTGAGCACGTCGCGCACGTACTCGCCGGGCAAGGCCTCCGGCGGCAGGAAGCGCTCCAGATCCTTGGCCAGCCGCGGATCCGCCAGCCACGCACGGACGTCGTCGTGCCGCGAGACCAGCCACGCCGGCATCCCCTGCGGCAACAGGAACCGGTGCACCGGATCGTGCTCGCGGAGCCAGGCGTAGGTCGGATAGGGATCACGGATGAACTCGGGGCCGAACAGTTCCTTCGGTTGAACGGACACGCTTATCCCCCTTTGTTCGGCACGCGGCCGCTGATGATCGTGTACAGACCCGCCCAGATGACCGAGGTGCGGACGTCTTCGAGATGTTCGTGCGCCAACCGCTCGATTTCCCTCGCCCGGCCGAGATCCGAGCCGACGAGCGGCGCGCGGAAACGCGCGTAGGCGTTGATCGCCGGGTGATACCAGCGACCTCGCGCCGGAATGCCGTCGGCGATCACGACGCTGCCACCGGGCCGCAGATACCCGAGCGTGTGGTGGAAGACCTCGGCGGGCTCGGCGGCGCTGAGGCTGAGCACGAAGACCGCGGCGTCGGCCTCGGCGCCCGGGTCGAATCCGGTCATGTCCGCACACCGCAGTTCGACGTTCTTCCAGCCGCCGCCGGAAACCCGCTGCCGTGCCCGGTCCAGCATGGGCTCCGTCATGTCGAGCCCGATGACCCGGCCCGACGGCCCGACGCGCTCACGCAGCATCGAAAGCATCAGCCCGGTCCCGCAACCGACGTCCACCACCGTGCCGCCGTCGGCGACCACGACCGTCCGCGCGACGATTTCGTGGATCTTCGGACCGGCGCCGAATGAGAAGAACGGAAATGCCTTGTCATAGATGGCAGCGGCATGCCGGTAACGTGGATGCATGGTCCCGGACATTAATCGGGCCCGCTCACCGCGGTCATCCTCGTGTGTGCGGGGGATGCGCTCGAAACACTCGCACCAGCGAAGATGCGACGCCGTCGGAACCACCAGCAGAATTGCCCCCAAGTCAGGCAAGCCCTGCATCTGGCGGGGGGAGATGAGGTGGTCTTGTGGAGAACGTCCTGAAACTGGTGGCGAAACGTCAGGAAGATCTCGATCGGCACCCATTGTTCGAATGGATGAACTCGACCGAAACGCCGGTTCCGGATCCGCTGCTGATCATGCCGGCCATGGCGACGTTCTCGATGGGATTCCGGGACGTGAACAAGTGGGTCTTCCGTTACCCGGAGGCGGCGAACGACCTGGAACGCGGCATCAACATCCACTCCTTCGAGGACCAGACCCACTCGCGGCTGTTCCTCGAGGACTGGAAACTGCTGGGGTTGAACGAAAAACTCGGCTGGACGGCCAGCGACACGTTGTGGTGGCTGTTCCTGTCCGAGGCGAACGAGGTCGCCCGCGGCCACGGCGTGTACTTCTTGTCGATGGCCATCGCCGACACCAAGGATCCGCTCCTGCGGTTCGCCCAGTCGGAAATGATGGAAGCATTGGGATCGGTGTTCTTCAAGCACGCGTCGAAGATCGCCATCGGTTTCACCGAGCGCACCGGAATCGAGCTCCCGTACATGGGCCCGTTCCATCTGGCGCTCGAATCCGGACATATGGACTGCGAAGACCTTTTCGCCGAGCAGAAACTGGACGAAGGACGGCTCGCGCAGGCACTGGAACTCGCCGACACGATTTACGAGATCTTCTCCGACCAGCTCGACATGTGGATGATCTACGCGGAAAAGTACATTTCGTCCGGAATCGCTCCGCGACCCGATCTCCGGCCGATGATCAATCGCGCCGCCGCGGGTTTGCCGGGGCTGCGGCCGAGCACCGGCGGTGTCGTGCACGCCAGCCAGGAGCCCCTGCAGAAACTGCTGGCCGAGCGCCGCAAGCGCAGTGAGGCGCATCCGTTCTATTCCTGGCTGGAGAACCGGGGCGACCGGATCACCGCCCTGCAGGCGCTGCGGCGGTTCATTCCCATGTGGGCCATGGACGTCATGGGCTACCGCGACCTCAACCGATACGCGATCCGGTACGCCGAGCCGTCGTCCGACCTGCACCGCACGGTGAACGCGTGGGTCGACGACCTCTCCACGCACAACACGCTCTTCCTCGACGACTGGAAGCAGCTGGGACTGGACGAGATCCTCGGCTGGAACAGCAGCGACACCCTCGAATTCTGTTACCTGGACCCGCAGACCGACGTGCACCGGCGCAACATCGTCCGGTTCACCGAACTGGCCGCGGGCAACGAGGATCCGCTGTCGCGGCTGTGGCTCCTGCACGCGCTGGAGACCAGCGGTGAGCCGTTCTTCCGGCACACCAAGGCGCTGGCCGACGAGGTCGAGGCGAACACCGACATCCGGCTCGACTATCTCGGCGACCGCCACGAGATCGCCCACCAGCCGTCGGTCTCCCCGCTGGCGCTCGAATTCAAGGACCGGCCGATGGACGCGGCGGGCCGCGAGATCGCCGCCGAGATGATCGAGACCGTGTTCGACGCGGCCGACGAGCAGCTCGAGATCTCGCTCGACGTCGCCCTTTCGAACAAGTTCGGTATCCGGTGAGGAGCGCGACGTGAAGGACATCCTGAACTACGTCGAGGGGAAGGTCGCCGCGCTCGACGACCATCCGCTGTTCGACTGGCTGGCCTCGGACGAGACGCCGCTCAAAGACCGGCTGATGATCCTGCCGACGGTGGCCACGGTCGCGATGGGGTTCCGCGACGTGAACAAATGGGTGCTGCGCTACCCGAACGCGGCGAACGACCTCGAACGCGGCATCAACATCCACACCTTCGAGGACCAGACGCACTCGCGGCTGTTCCTGGAAGACTGGCGGCGACTGGGCCTGGACCGCCGTCTGGGCTGGGACGCCTCCGACACCCTGTGGTGGCTGTTCCAGGCCGAGGTCAACGAGGTCATCCGCGACAAGTGCCTGTACTTCCTCTCGATCGCCGCGGCCGACGGCGGCGACCCGCTCCTGCGGTTCGCGCATGCCGAGGTCGGCGAACTCTGCGCACGGGAGCTGTTCTTCAAGCACATCTCCGCGGTCGCGGGGCAACTCGCGGAGCGCACCGGCCTGACCATGCTGTACTTCGGCGCCCACCACATCGAGGCCGAAGGCGAGGGCGCCGAGGGCGTCTTCGAGTCCGTCGTGCTCGACGACGCGCACCGCGAGCGGGCCCGCGAACTGGCCGACGTCATGATCGGGGTGTTCAGCGAGATCCTCGACGCGATCCACGGCTACGTGCTGAAGCACGTCGTCACCGGGACTCTCCCGCGCCCTCGCGCGCTCGAACCCGTCGCGCCCGTCGCTTCCATCTCGACCGGTCAGGCCGCCGCACATCCCACACAGGAGCCCTTGCGGGAACTCCTGCGGGACCGCCAGGCCCGGCACGCCACGCATCCGTTCTACACCTGGCTCCGCCACCGAGGCGACCGAGTGCCCGCGATCAAGGCGCTGCAACGATTTCTGCCACTGTGGGCGATGGACGTCATGGGCTACGCGGATCTCGGCCGCAACGCTTTCCGTTACACGGCACCGACATCCGACCTGGAGCACGCCGTGAACGACTGGGTCGCCGGGCTGACCGCTCGCGCCGAACTGTTCGTCCACGACTGGAAGGTACTCGATCTGGACGAACTCCTCGGCTGGAACGCCGGCGACACCCTGGAGTTCTACTACCTGAGCCGGACGATGGACGTCCACCGGCATCACCGGGTCGTGCTGACGCAACTGGCCACCGGACATCCCGATCCGATGTCGCGGCTGTGGCTGACCAAGGCACTGGCGGCCGCGACGGACGTTTTCCTTGCAGGAACGGCGGTTCTGGCCGCGGAGGTGGAAGCGGCAGGGTCGCTGCGGCTGGACTACCTGTCCGGACGTTCTTCCGTGGCCGCCCCGGAGTTCCCGGGGAAGCCGGTGACGCCGGAGCAGCGAGACGTCGTGGCCGGGATGATCGACACGGTCTTCGGCTTCATGGACCGGCAGCTGGATCTCTCGCTGGATGTGGCGCTTTCGAACGAATTGCAGATCCCTTAGGTTTCTTGGGCTTCGGGTCTCGTGAGTGGTGACGACGGTTCCAACCGTTGTCACCACTCACGGCCGTCTCAACATGTCCTTCGGAAAGCTTCGCAGTGAAGGTGACTACACGTCTTGTAAGTTTGGTGCTCCACGTAGTTTCGGTGCCGCAGTAGTCTGAATATGCGATAGCACAGGTGTTCGAACGCGGGTATTGTTGGGGTTGTGTCCAGCGAAAACAGTCCTCAGGCGGTGCGCTCCGAGTGGTGGCGTGCCGATACTGCGACGCTGCATGCCCGTAAGCAGGAAATCGAGGTTCTGAAGCGGCAGTTGGAGGCGGAGCAGTACGCGATCCTCTCGGAAATCAATTCCCGCGGTGTTCGTGGATGCTCGGGTCATTCGACGCTGGCGGCGTTGATCTTCGAGGACTTTCAGGTCACGGACAAGGAAGCCGGAGTCCGTGCTGATCGGGTTCTGGCGTTGCATCCGGGGCCGTCTATCGGTGGAGACCCCCAGCCGCCGTTGGCGCCCTTGACCGCCGAAGCCGCCGCCGAGGGTGCGATCGGCGGCAGCCAGATCGACGCGATCATCCGCACCCTGGCCCGGATCCCCTCCACGGTCTCGGAAGAGGACGTGCGGGGCGGGGAGAAGATCCTCGTCGATCTGGCGCGCCGGGCGGGGCCTCGGCAGATCGCCCGCGCCGGACGTCGCCTGTTGGACAAGCTGGATCCTGACGGGAAAGAGCCACGGAGTGAGGACCCGAAAGACACCCGGCCGGAGTTGCGGTTCGTCAAACACCGTGACGGCACCCTCGGGCTCAAAGCCAGGCTCGACCTGGAGACCTATGCGCGGTTGAAGTCCGACCTCGACCCGATGGCCAAACCCCACAAAGCCATCGACGGAGTCCGCGACTCCCGCACCCAGGACGAACGCTACGGCGACGCCTTCACCGACTACGTGCGGCTGAAGACCACCAGCCGGAACCTCCCCGGCCAAGCCGGGGAAGCCACCCACATCCTGGTCACCATGTCGTATGAGGACCTGATCAACGACCTCGGCGAAGCGCATCTGGATCTGGTCGGGCCGATCAGCGCCACCGACGCCCGCATCCTCGCCTGCGACGCCCGCGTCCGGCCCGGTGTTTTGGGTACCGCGGGCGAACCCTTGGACATCGGCCGATCCAAACGCACCGTCTCGCTGGCGCAGAAGTACGCGCTGACCATCCGCGACGGAGGTTGTGCCTTCCCCGGCTGCGACATGCCCGTACCCCGCTGCACGGCCCATCACATCGTCTTCTGGCGGCACCACGGCGAAACGAAGATCGACAATCTCGTACTCCTCTGCACCAAGCATCACCGGTTGATCCACCACAGCGAATGGAAAGTCCAAATCGCCCAAGACGGACTCCCCGAGTTCACCCCACCCGCCTACCTCGACCCGACAGGCGAACCGAGGCGCAACACCATGCACCTCAGAACATAGACCGACGCACCGAACGCGAGATCCACCACGGGCTCTATCGAGAGGTAAGCCCAATGCGGCGTGTCCGTGAAGGCCTCCTTCCCTACCCTCAAAGCAGGGAAGGAGGCCTTCACCGACTTTCCTGACTTGAGGCTGCGGGTCAGGGTGGTCCCGTTGGTCGTGAGTGGCGATTCGGGTTCTATTGAGAAGTAAGGCAAATGTGTCGTGTTCGTGGCGTGGGGCCGTGGGTGGCGCCGCCCGCCTTCACGGCACGGGCTCGGCGACGGTACGCGTGACGTCCGCTCAAGTACGCGAAAGTACCGACCCGGTACACACTCCGGGCACGTCGATCGGAAGCAACATCCCTTCCGGACAGCCGAGCCGCCAGCCCGCCACCCGCGAGACAGAGACTTGACAACGCCACCCCTCAGGAACCCGAATCGCCACTCACGACCCGGCCGTCCAGAGCCAACACCGTCACGAGCCGCTCCGGCTCTCGGCCTCCTGCCGCAGCTTCGTGACAACCGCCGTCGACTTGCCCGTGACGGCCGCCGCCAACGGACGCTCGAGCCCCGGAAGCCGAGCCACCCGGAGGAAGACCCGTCGCGCCTGGAGCAGCAACCGATTCGCGGGCAGGAACCAGCGCGCGCCCCGGCGGGCGACCTGTTGCTTTTCGGTCACCACCGGCCGGACCAGCTTTTCGTACTCCGCGAAAGCGGTCTCGATCGAGTGTGTCCGCGTGAGCCGGTCGGCGAGGACGAACGCACCCGCGATTCCCAGCGAAGCGCCCTGCCCAGCGAGCAGCGAGACGGCGTAGCAGCTGTCGCCGACGAGAACGACCCGGCCGCGGCTCCACGACGGCATCTCGATTTGCGCGACCTGGTCGTAGTACACCTCCCCGGAAGGCGGGCAGCGTTCGAGTGCTTTCGGCACCGCCCAGCCGAGTGAGCCGTACGTCGTGCGTAAGGCCTCTCGTGTGTCACCAGGCAGCGCCGGATCCGTCGCGCGGTGCACGGCGAAGGCCGCGAGCCTGCCGTCGCGGAGACCGTAGAAGCCCATCTGCATCCCGATGGTGTCGGTGAGACAGAACCGCTCCCCCACCTCCGCGCGGATCTCCTCGTCTTCGAAGACGAACGCCGCCGTGTGAAACCCGAGATAGCGCATGAACCGTTCCTCGTCGCCGAAGACCAGCCGTCGCACGGTCGAATGGATCCCGTCGGCACCGACCAGCAGATCGGCTTCGAGCACCTCACCGTCCACCAGCTTGATCCGTACCCGGTCGCCGAGGTCTTCCACGCCCGCGACCCCCGCACCGAACCGGACGTCCACTGTGGACGGCAGCCCGGTCCGCAGTACCCGCTCCAGATCGGGCCGCATGATGCTGCACAGGCGGCCTCGCACCGACTTGGCGAACTGGACGTAGTCGATCGCCGCCCGCCGACGGCCACGGTCGTCCAGCAAGGTCGCTTCGTCCACCCGGTATGCCACGTCTTCGATCTGGGGAAGCAACCCCATTTCCTCGACCGCGTCGAATCCCGGGCCGAAGAAGTCGATCATGTAGCCCTGTTCCCTCGGCCCCGCGGCTCGTTCCAGCACGACCACCTCGGCGCCCCGCGTCGCGAGCCGGTGCGCCAGCGCCAGGCCGGTGATCCCGGCACCGCAGATCGCCACCTTCATCGGGGTTCCTCCCTTTCGGTTCAGCGGACCAGCCGGCGCAGGACGGTCGCGACGGCCCCCGGGTCGGACTCCGGTTCGAGCGCGCGGTGCAGCAGCAGGCCGTCCACCGTGGCGAACAGCACCGCGGCCGTACCGTCGGCGTCCGCCACTCCGCGTTCCGCCAGCCAGCCGCCGAACTTCGTCCGCAGTCCGGCGAGCACGTCCCGGATCCCCTGCCGCAGGGTCTCGTCACGGGTGGCGGCCAGATAGGCCTCGGTGAACAGCAGCGACATCGGATCCGTGCCGGTGTACCCGCCGATCGACGCCAGCACGGCGTCCACCGCGGCTTCGGGGGTTTCGGCGGTTTCCAGCACCGGCCCGAAGGCTCCGGCGACCTCGCGCATCGCCCGCAGCACGGCCTCGATCAACAAGGCCTGGAGTGAAGGGAAGTGGTAGTGCACGACGCTCGGCGTGACACCCGCGCGCTCGGCCAGGATCCGGGTACTGACCGCGGACCAGCCGCGTTCGGGCACCAGCGCGACCGCGGCTTCCAGTAACCGCCGCCGTACCAGCTGACCGCGCACCGCGGCCGGGGAATCCGCCACCGTCACCTCCTAGGGCGTTCGTCCTGTACGACTGCCCTGATCGTACGTCCGGATTCGCCAGCGCCGCAAACGTGGTGGTCAGCGAGGTCGTCAACGCCCGATCACCCGGACGAATGAACAAAACCGGCGATGATCACCTGTCCGCAGGAAGATCGGACTGCTTTCCGCCCTCGCCGTCGGCGCCGCCGTACTGGCACCCGCCGCACCGGCGAACGCCGCCGAGACGACGGTGACCGGGGACTTCGATTGCGGGATCGCCACCTGCAGCTACGTCTTCAGCAAGCAGGCGACGAACACCATCGCGAGGGACGGTCTCGCCGCGGCCGGACTGTGCGGCGCGATTCCCACGCCGGGCAACGGTGCGTGCGCGGCGGCGTTCGCGGTCATCGTCGTGACCGCCAAGGTCGCCAAAGGCAAGGGCGAATGCGTGAAGCTGAACGTCGCCAAGGTCGCGCCGTACCCGTCGTGGACCTCGGTCGACGGAAGTTCGCGGTGCCGCTGACCGCCCGGCAAAAATGACCTCGTTCCACGTCGGGACCACCGCCAGGCTTGCTCCTCCGGATCCGCTTTTGGAGGACACATGATCTCGAAGCCTCGCGTCGCGTTGGGGATGCTCGTGCTGGCCGCACTGGCCGGCGGGCTGATCGCTCTGCTGGTCTCGCTCGACGCGGGTGCCTTCTGGGTCAAGACCCTGCCGATCGCCTTGATGGTCGGCGGGGCGACCTTCGCCCAGTCACTCGGACTCTTCACCAAGGCGCCGAAAGAGTAGGCAACCTCCCGGTCCCGCCACGCGTTCTCCAGGGACCGGGAGGTGGTGGCCATGGAGATCGTCGTCGCGAACGAACTGGACGTCCGCGCCGTGGTGCTGACCCTGCGGGCCAAGGGGTCGGCGCTCACTTTTCGCCTGTTCCCCATGGTGCACCTCGGCACTCAGGCCTACTTCGACGCGGTCCGGCGGCAGGCGAACGCGTGCGATGTGGTGGTGGCCGAAGGGGTCGGTGAGGCGAAATCGGCGTCCCGGCTGACCGCGAGCTACCGCCTCGCGGCACAGAGCAAGCGCCTCGGCCTGGTGGTGCAGGACCTGAAGGCCGACACCTTCACCGCGCCGACCATCCGCCCGGACCTCGACGGCCCGGATTTCGCCGACGGTTGGCGCCGTGTCCCGCTCGGCGACCGGCTGGCGATGTCCCTCCTCGCCCCGGCGCTGGGCGTGTTCCTGCGCGGCTTCGGCACCCGCGCGATGCTGGCGCGGTTCCTGACCGTCGACGACGAGGACGATTCTTGGACCGAATCCGCCGAGATGATGCCCGAATTCGACGATCTGATCAGCGGCAGCCGCGACAAACTCCTCGTGGACGCGCTGGCCAGGCTGCACGAGCAGCGGCATCACGAACCGGGGACGATCGGCGTGGTCTACGGCGCCGAGCACATGCGCGCGGTCGTCCGCGAACTCCGTGCCCGGTTCGGTTACGTGGTGCGGGACGCGGAATACCTGACCGTGTTCAGTCTCTGAGCGATCGTCCTTTCCGGACAGTTCCTAGACGCGCTGCGGGGCGAAGGTCCGGCGGTAGTCCTGCGGGGAGACACCGACGACCTTGTGGAAATGGTGCCGCAGCAAGGCACCCGAGCCGAACCCGCACCGGCGCGCGATCTCGTCGATGCCCATCCTGGTCTCCTCCAGCAGCGTCCTCGCGTGCGACACGCGCTGCGCCGAAAGCCATCGGTGCGGCGTGGTGCCCGTCTCGGCGACGAACTTGCGGGCGAAGGTGCGCTCGGACATCTGGGCGCGGCGCGCGAGATCGGCGACGGGATGTTCCCGATCGATGGTGTCGAGCATCCAGGTGAGCACCGGCTGGAGGCTGTCGCTGGTGCATTCCGGGATCGGCATCTCGACGAACTGGCGCTGTCCGCCCTCGCGCTGCGGCGGCACCACCATGCGACGGGCGATCACGGTGGCCGCGGCCGATCCCAGTTCGCGCCGGACCAGGTGCAGGCAGGCGTCGATGCCGGCGGCGGTCCCCGCGCTGGTGATGATGTCGCCGTCGTCGACGAAGAGGACGTCCGGGTCGAGGTGGGCCTGCGGGAACCGCTTCCGGAACTCGGCGCTGCGGCGCCAGTGGTTCGTGCACCGCCTGCCGTCGAGCAGGCCCGCGGCGCCGAGGACGAAAGCGCCGGTGCAGACCGAAAGCAGGGTGGCTCCCCGTGCCGAAACCGCGCGGAGTGCTTCGAGCACCGCGGCCGGGTACTCGTCGCGCACGTCGCAGGCGGGGACGACGATGAGGTCCGCGTCTTCGGTCGCTTCGAGGCCGAATTCCGGCGTCACCTTGACGCCGTGGCCGAGGCTCAGTGGCTCTCCTGCCCGCTCCCCGCACACGCGGAAGTCGAGCAGTGGCACTCCGTCATCGGAGCGGTCTTCGCCGAACACCTCGCAGACGACGCCGAACTCGAAGGGGGCGAAATCGTCCATCAGCACCACGGTGACGCTCTGCATCATGCGACGAAGCATAGCTGGCAGGATTTTGACGCACAACGACAGAACAGCCACTGTTGGCAGGATGTCGGGCGGCGCAAACTTACTGCCATGACCGCAATCATCGTCACCTTCGCCCTCATCGCCCTCGTCACCTACCTGCTTCAGCGCAACCACGTGCGGCAGGGACGCCCGGATGCCGCCGGCGGCGACCCGGTCGGCCGCCCCTTCTGGCGAGGTGGCGCCACCGTCTGAGCGCACGGTGTCACGAGCGACACGTTCGCTGCCGGGGCCGGTACCGGACCCCCATCCGCCGAGGTCGGGCCACATTCACGGGTCTAAACCTCTTCGCCCGCATTTTCTGCCGGTTACCAGTTTTCTGGTTAGGGTGCAGTGGTGCAAACGGGTTAACTCGGGCGGAAGGAGAACGCGCCGTCAGTGGCGCGTGGCTGAACATGAGTTCGCAGGACGGTAAGCAAGCGGAAGAAGAGGTCGTCGCGGACACCGCGACAGACCTCGCACACGCACCGGATACGACAGGTCCGGGGCACCCGCCCGATGAGCACGTCCCCCTCGATCTCGCCGCCGACCGACCCGCCTCGACCGACCGCACCGTTTTCGGGGTGGCGGCGGCGCTCGCGCTCGCGATCATCCTTTGGGGCGTGCTCGCGCCGGAGAACCTCGCGAAAGTCGCGTCGACCCTCCTCAACGACGCCGTGATCCCTTACGGCGGTTGGGCTTTCGTTCTCACCGCGAGCGGTTTCGTGCTCTTCGCGGTCTGTCTGGCCATAAGCCGCTACGGCCGGATCCCCCTCGGCGGGGACAAGGAACTTCCCGAATTCCGGACGTCGTCGTGGATCGCGATGATGTTCAGCGCCGGGATGGGCATCGGCCTGATGTTCTTCGGCGTGTACGAGCCGGTCTCCCACCTCGCGAGCCCGCCACCGGGCACCGCGGCCCCGAATTCCGACGAGGCCGTCCACACCGCGATGGCCACGACACTGTTCCACTGGACCGTGCACCCGTGGGCGATCTACGCCGTCGTCGGCCTCGCGATCGCCTACAGCACCTTCCGGAAGGGCCGCACCCAGCTGATCAGTTCGGTGTTCGCCCCGCTGATCGGCAAGCGGCGCACCGAAGGCCCGCTGGGCAAGGCGATCGACATCATGGCGATCTTCGCCACGCTGTTCGGTTCGGCCGCCTCCCTCGGTCTCGGCGCGCTCCAGGTCGGCGGCGGTCTCGGTGCCGTCGGCTGGATCGACAACCCCGGCAAGGGCCTGCTGGTCGCGATCATCGCGATCCTCACCATCGCGTTCATCGCTTCGGCGGTGTCCGGGGTGGCCAAGGGGATCCAATGGCTGTCCAACATCAACATGGTGCTCGCCGCGGTGCTCGCGGTGTTCGTGCTGGTGGTCGGGCCGACCGTGCTGATCCTCAACATCGTGCCCGGCGCCATCGGCGACTACTTCCGCGAACTGGCGGAGATGTCCGGCCGGACCGGGATGACCGGCGGCAACGAGATGCAGACCTGGCTCGGTGGCTGGACGGTCTTCTACTGGGCGTGGTGGATCTCGTGGACGCCCTTCGTCGGCATGTTCATCGCGCGGATCTCCCGCGGCCGCACCATCCGCCAGTTCATCTTCGGCGTCATCGCGATCCCGAGCGTGGTGAGCCTGATCTGGTTCGCGATCTTCGGCGGCGCGGCGATCAGCAGGCAGCGGGCCGGTACGGACATCGCGGGCGCGGGCAGTGCCCAGTCTGCGACGTTCGAACTACTCGAGACACTGCCGTGGTTCATCCCGATCGCGATACTGGTGATGATCCTGGTGTCCATCTTCTTCGTCTCCGGTGCGGACGCGGCGTCGGTGGTGATGGGCACCTTGTCCCAGCGCGGAAGCGTGCATCCGAAGAAGAACGTCGTCATCTTCTGGGGTGTGCTGATGGGCGCCGTCGCGGCGGTGATGCTGCTGGTCGGCGGGGACAAGGCGCTGACCGGTCTGCAGAATCTCACCATCCTGATCGCGGTGCCGTTCGTGTTCGTGATGGTCGGGTTGTGCGTGTCGGTCTGGAAGGATCTGCGCAACGACCCGCTGATGAAGCAGGAAGACGCGATGATGGTGTCGCTGAAGGAACTCCACGAGGAACGCACCAACGGCCACGCCCGCCGTCGCCTCCTCGGACGCTCGAAACAGCGCTCCTGAGCTCGTAAGTACATGAAGGCCCCCATCCTGTACCTAGGCGCGAGGATGGGGGCCTTCATGTACTTCAGGCACGGCCGATGGCGACGAAAGCGCACAACGCGAGATAGCCGAGATCCAGCAGCGCGATCATGGGTTCGCGACGGCGCACCCGTAGGACGATCGCCCCGGCCATGACCAGCGCCAGCCCGAGTGCGGCCAGCGGCACCAATTCCGGCGCGATGTCGAGCAAGGCAGGGAGGACCAGGCCGACCGCGCCCAGGATCTCGACCATCCCGATCGCCTTCACCGTGCCGGGGCCGAAATCCAGCACCCAGCTCGCACCGGAGGCCACTCCGGCGACCGTTTCCCTTGTCAGGAACAGTTTCCCGACGCCGGACACGAGATACATGACGGCCAGCAGACCGGCGACGATCCACAGTGCGGTGTCCATCAATGCCCCGCGAACTGGCCCGGCGTGTAGTCGCCCGCCGGCTGCCGGGTGATGACGTTCAGCCGGTTGAAGGTGTTGATGAGCGCGATCTGCATCGTCAGTGCCAGGAGCTGTTCGTCGTCGTAGTGCTTGGCCGCGGCCTCCCACGCCTCGTCGCTGACACCGGCGCTGTCGGCGATGCGGCAGCCCGCCTCGGTGAGTTCCAGCGCGGCGCGCTCGGCCTCGGTGAAGACCGTCGCTTCACGCCAGCACGCGATCAGGTTCAGCCTGACGGCCGTCTCCCCCGCCGCCGCGGCGTCCTTGGTGTGCATGTCCAGGCAGCCGGCGCACCCGTTGATCTGGCTGGCCCGGATGTTCACCAATTCCTTTGTCGCAGCGGGGAGTTCGCTGCCTTCGATAACCTTTGCCGCCGCCACGAGATGCTTCACGAGCTTCGGCGCGAGAGCGGTCTTGAAGACTTCCAGCCTTGCCTGCATGGGATTTCTCCTTCTTCTCGTCGGTGTTCACTTACTTCGACGAGGAGGGCTCCCAAGAGGTAACACCCATGGCCTCGAGGCGACGTGGATCACTCACGGAGTCGATCTCGACGATGCGGCCGTCGACGACCGTGCAGGCCATCACGCCGAGCAGTTTGCCGGTCTTGCTCCACGACACGACACCCGGCTTGCCACCGACCAGCGCGGCACGCGTGGTGACGGCGGCGCGCGCCCCGCGCTGCACGCGCGTGGCCACCTCGGCCGCGCCCAGCCGCACGACCTCGCCGTGCCGCGTCTGCGAACGCCAGGTCACGTCGGGGTCGAGCAGCTCGACCAGTCCCTTGAAGTCCCCTTCGCGCGCGGCCGCGAGGAACGCGTCGACCACGGCACGCTGCGACGATTCGTCGGCCGGACGCCGTCCCTGCACCTTCCGGCGCGCGCGGCTGGCGAGCATCTTGGCGGCGTCCGGGGATTTGCCGAGGATTTCGCCGACCTCGGCGAACGGGACGGCGAACAGATCGTGCAGTACGAACGCCAGCCGCTCGGCGGGGCCGAGGGTGTCGAGCACCACGAGCAACGCCACCCCGACCGACTCGGCGAGCATCGCGTCTTCTTCCGGCGAGTCCTCGAACACAAGCAGCTCGGGCGGCTCGTCGTAGGAATCCTCGGGGCGGGTCTTGCGGGAGCGCAGGACGTCGATGCAGACCCGTCCGACGACGGTGGTCAGCCAGCCGGAGAGGTTGTCGATCGTGTCGGTGTCCTGCCGGGCCAGCCGCAGCCAGGCCTCCTGGACGGCGTCCTCGGCGTCTGTGCGCGAGCCGAGCATCCGGTGTGCCACCGCCACCAGTCGCCCGCGCTGTTCCTCGAATGCGCTGGCCAGGGCCTCGCCGGTCATGTCGTTACCTTTCTCGCGCCTGATCCGTCATGGACATGACGAGCGCGACGCGAGAAAGGTAACCGATGGAGCCCTCCTGAATCCGGCTCAGACGTCCCGGATCGGCGTCTTCACGACCTTCTTCATGCCGGGGTTCTTCGTCTCCGGCCTCTTCTGCGGCTCGGGCTCGACGGTCGAGCCGCCGATGCCGGACTCGATCGCCGCCGTCACGATCAGGTTCCGCTCGTCGGAGGAGACGACCTCGCGGTCGAGCAGTTCCTTCGTCACCGCGCTGACGTAGGCCACGAACTGGTCGTTCGACGAGTAGTCCGACTCGTCGTCGAGCACGTCGTTGATCGTGCAGCCGTTGCCCGTGTCACGGTTCTCGACCTGGCTGTCCGCCGAGCCGAGGATCACGGTGTCCCGCAGGTCGGAGTCCGGGCACGCGTCCGGACCCGGCGGCGCGGCGACGATGGTGAACGCGCCGCCCTGTTCCGCCGAGACGTTGCCCGCCTTGTCCGACGCGCGGTAGGTCAGCGTGTGCGTGCCGAGCGCGGTCACCTTGACCGGCGCCGTGTAGACCGTCCAGGCCCCGCCGTCCAGTTTGTACTCGATCTTGTCCACACCGGACCCGGTGTCGGTCGCGGTCAGGTTGATGGTCGCGTCCTCGATGTAGGACCAGCTTCCGTCGAGATCACCGCTCACCACCACGGAAACGACCGGCGCGGTGCTGTCGTCGCCTTCGACGATGGTGAACGTCGCCGTGCCTTCCGGCGAGACGTTGCCCGCCTTGTCCGTCGCCCGGTAGTTCACCGTATGCGCGCCGGCCACGGTCAACGCGAGCGGCGCCGAGTACGTCATCCAGGCGGCACCGTCCAATTTGTACTCGACCTTGCCGACACCCGAACCCGCGTCGGTGGCCGCGAGGGTCACGGTCGCCTTGCCGACGTAGTTGCCCGCGGCGTCCTTGGTGCCCGTCACCTCGGACGTCACCGTCGGCGCGGTCGTGTCACTGCTGACGACGGTGAAGTGCGCCATGCCCTCCGGTGAGACATTGCCCGCCTTGTCCGAGGCACGGTAGGAGACCATGTGCATCCCCGGCGCGGACACCGCGACCGGTGCCGTGTACGCCGTCCACGCGCCTTCGTCCACTTTGTACTCGACCTTGTCGACGCCGGACCCGGCGTCGGTCGCGGTGAGCTTCACGGTGGCCGTGTCGAGGTAGTTCCCCGAAGCGTCCTTGGTTCCCGTCACCTCGGCGGTCACCGTCGGCGGTGTCGTGTCCCCTGGCTGGCCGGTGACGACGCTGAACGACGCCATCCCCTCCGGGGAAACGTTGCCGGCCTTGTCCGAAGCGCGATAGTGGACCATGTGCGAGCCCACGCTGTTGACCACCACGGGCGCCGTGTACGCGGTCCAAGCGCCGCCGTCGAGCTGGTACTCGACCTTGTCCACACCGGACTGACTGTCGGTGGCGGCCAGGTTCACCGTCGCCGACCCGACGTAGTTCCCGGCGGTGTCCTTGGTGCCGGTGACGTTCGCGGTGACCGTCGGCGGGGTGGTGTCGGAGCCGCCGCCGTCGGTGACGACGAACTCACCGACCATCTTGCTGTGCCCCTGGATCGTGCAGTAGTACCGGTACTTGCCCGGCGTCAGCGTCACCGTCGCCTGGTGCTCGCCGTTCTGCTCGTCGTAGGGGTTGGCGAGGATGTTGAGGTTGACGTCGTGGTTGTAGCCGGGCGTCGACGTGTCGAACGTCAGCGTGTGCGACATCGTCGAGCCGAGGGCTTCGGTGTTCTTGAACAGGATCGTGGTCTCGCCCGCCACCGCGGTGGCGGGCGCGCTGAGATAGTGGTCGGTGCTGTCGCCCGCCGTCCATTCCAGGGTCTGGACGGGTGCGGCGACGGCGGGTGCGGACGAGCCGGGTAACACCAGGCCCATGATCGCGAGCGCCGCGGCGAGCAAGGCCACGACGAGGGTTCTTGGGGACATCGCAGGGAAACCTTCCGTACAGGGAGACCGGCCGGGCGCGAGGGAGGTCGCACCCGGCCGGTTTTCGCGCTACAGCTGCCGCACCCGGATGTTGCGGAACTCCATCAGGTCGTTGTCACCGTGGTTCTGCAGACCGATGAACCCGCTGACGAACTGCCGGAAGTCGGTCGACGGATCGCCCGCCCGCGACGAGTTGATCCCCGGCGCGTTCTCGAACTCGTTGATCACGACGCCGTTGCGGCTGATCGTGTACTTCTGCCCGACGACCTTGACCTCGTACTCGTTCCAGGTCCCCTTCGGCTTCACACCCGCCTGGTCCAGCGGCCGCGGGTCGAAGTTGTAGATCGACCCGGTCTTCTGCGGCTCACCGGTGGCCCCGTCGTACAACTGGACCTCGTGTCCACAGTAGATCGCGACCCAGGCCTGCGACGTCTTCGCGGAACCGACGGTGCCGCAGCTGCCCGGCGGACGCTGCTCCAGCGGAGTGCGCGGATCCGGGAACCGGACGAACACACCACTGTTCGCGCTGCCTGTCGGCGCGATGTCCTTGAACTGCAGCTTCACCGAGAAGTTGCCGTACTGCCGCGCCGAGTACCACAGCATGCCCAGCCCACCCGACGGTCGGAGTGACCCGTCCGGCTGGATGGCGAACTGCCCGGACGGCGCCTGCGACCAGTTGCGGAACGACGCGGCCGTGCCGTCGTAGATCGCGTCGTAGCCGATGACGCCCGGGTTGCCGATGGGCGAGGCGGCGGCCGCGGCGTTGATCTTGTCCGACTCGGCCGAGTTCAGCACCCCGAGGTCGCCCAGCCGGTCCACGGCCTGGGTGACGTGATTGACGAAACCGGCGTGGGAGGTCCACGTGCTCTCGTCGTCGATCATGTCGTCGACCGTGCAGCCGCCACCGGCGTTCCGGTTGGTCACTCCGGTGTCGGTGTCGCCGATGGTGACCGTGGCACCGGAATCCGCCACGAGACAACCGACGCTCACCGAGTTCCGCGTGGTCACCGTCTCGCCGTCCGCGTAGGTCACGGTCAGCTTGGCGGTGTAGAGCCCGGTGCGCGGGTAGGTGTGCCGCGGGTCGGGCTGGGTGGAGATGGTGCCGTCGCCGAACTCCCACTTGTAGGAGACGCCGCCGGACTTCGACCCGGTGAAGGCCGCGGTGAGCGGTTTGTTCTGCACCATGGTCGACGCCGCCGCGGCCGACGGGGTCGCCTCGCCGCCGACGTAGCTGATCTTCAGCAGCTTCTGGTTGTTGGTCAGGGTGAAGAAGCCGCCGCCGTAGTCGAGCACGTACAGCGCGCCGTCCGGCCCGAACTTGGCGTCCATCCACTGGTTCAGCTTGGTGTCGCCACCACCGGTCGGGATGATCTGCCGCACGGTCTCGGCGAACACCGGCGGATCCTGCTTCGGGACGCCGTTCGGGTCGACGGTGACCGCGATCCGGTTCTGCCCGTTGCTCTGGTCACCGATGAACCACTTGTCGTTCCAGTACGACGGCCACGCCACACCGCTGGTGGTGTTGACCAGTTCGCGGTGGTACGTCGGCCCGGTCATGACCGCCTGGCCGCCGCCCTTGAGGTAGGGCTGCGTGTAGGTGGCCTCGGCCGCGTTGTACGTCGGGACGGAGCTGTTGGGCCGGTTGGGGAACACCGGTCCGCCGCCGTCCGGCGAGTACCAGATCATGTTCTTCTTGACCGGCGGCAGGTTCACCAGGCCGGTGTTGCGCGGCGAGGTGTTGACCGGGTTGTCGCAGTCGTACCAGCCGGTGAGCACCGCGGCGTCGGTGCTGCTGCGGTCGCGATAGGGCTGCTTGTTGCCCATGCAGTACGGCCAGCCGTGGTTGCCCGCCTCGGTGATGATCGTGGCGGTCTCGTACTTGGCCGGGCCGAGTTCCGGGCTGGGCGAGGTCGCGTCCGGACCGACCCAGGCCGCGGTCAGCCAGTTGGTCTTCTTGTCGACTTGCAGACGCGAGATGTTCCGCACGCCCATCACGTAGATCTCGGGCCTGGTCTTGTCTCCGGGGTCGTTCGCCTCGGGGAACAGGTTCCCGGCCGGGTTGGTGTAGGTGCCGTCCGCCTCCGGGTGGATCCGCAGGATCTTCCCGTTGAGGTTGTTGGTGTTGCCGGCGGTGCGGCGCGCGTCCTGGAACGAGACGCCCTTGTAGTCCTGGGTCCAGTTGTTGCCGGAGTACCCGTTGGAGCCCTGCGACGAGTTGCTGTCACCGGAACCGATGTAGAGGTTTCCGTCCTTGTCGAAGTCCATGCCCCCACCGGCGTGGCAGCAGCTGTGGATTTGGACGTCCCACGACAGCAGGTCCTTGCGGGTCGCCTGGTCCAGCGTCTGGTTCTTCAGGTCGTAGGTGAACCGCGAGACCGTGCGCTTGCCGATCCGCTTGTCGATGTCGACCGACGCGTGCGGCATCCAGTAGGCGTACATGAAGCCGTTCTCGCTGAACTTGGGGTCCAGCACGAGACCGAGGAGGCCTTCCTCGTTCTTGACCAGTTCGTCGCCGCTGCCGCGGTTGCCCATCACCTTCAGCGTGGTGAGCAGCTTCGGTTTCTTGGTGACCGGGTCCCACTGGTGGATCGTGCCGCAGCCGGCGCCGATCTCGGGGTTGGTCCAGTCGTTCGGCGCGGGCACCACGTTGCCGGCGCAGGCCGCGCGGCCGATGTAGAAGACCCGGCCGTTCGGCGCGATGGTGAGCCCGTGCGGCTCGCCGATCTGGTCCAGCTGGCCGGTCTGGTTGATCCCCGTCAGGCGTTCGACCTTGTAGTTGGCCGCGATGCCCGCCTTGCAGTCACCGCGCACCATGCCGGTGGTCCACTTCAGCGCGCCGAGGAGGTGGCTGCGGAACTGGGCTTCGCCGTAGCTCGCCTCGGTCCGGCCCATCCCGGTGTAGAAGGAGCGGCCGCCGTCGTAGTCACGGCACCACGAGATCGGGTGGAAGGCGCCGTTCGCGCCGACACCCGGCTTGTAGGTCGATTCCTCGACCTGCGCGACCGTGTGCACGGTGCCGATCGGGTTGACCTCCCAGTTGAGCCACCGGTCGGTGCGGACCCATTTCTGCGGCAGTCCCGCGGTGGTCGGGTTCGCCTTGTCGAGGACGTCGACCGTGGCCTCGGCCAGTGCGCTCTCCGGCGGCGGCGGGGTGGTCGAGTTGTCCTTGTACAGCTTGAACTCGGCCAGCTGGATGAGCGGTTCACCCGCGTTGGCGGTGATGTTCAGCCGGTAGTTCGAGTACGCCGTGGTGTTGGCGAAGGTGAACTTGCGGCTCTGGAACGTGTCGGTGAACACCTCGTTGGTGCGGGTGTCCAGATCGGTCCAGGTGGTGCCGTCGTTGGACCCCTGGAAGGTCCAGTTCTTCGGGTTACGACCGGGGAAGTCGTTCGCCGACACGAGGTCGTAGCTGCTCACGGCGACCGGGGCGGCCAGCTTGTAGGCGACCCAGCCGGTCGGCGAGAAGGTCAGCCACTTGGTGTTCTCGTTGTTGTCGGTCAGCTTTTCCTTGGTCTCGTTGGGCGGGTTCTCCGCGCTCGCCGTGACCGAGGCGACCGCCTCCGGGGTGGGCCGCGCCCCCACCGGACGCGCGCCGATCAGCCCGGTGAACCACTGCGAACCGTCCTGTGCCCGCGCCGCGTCCGACAGGCCGACGAAGCCGCCGCCCGCCTTCATGTAGTTCTGCAGCGAGGTTTCCTGGTCACGGTTGAGCGTGATGCCCTGCGCGGAAAGGAAGACGACGCCGCGGTACTTCGCGAGGTTCGCCTCGGTGAACACCGCGGGGTCCGAAGAGGACGACACGGAGATGCCGTTCGCCTGGCCGAGGCTCGCGATCGCGTCCGTGGCACGCAGGACGGGGTCCTTCTGATCCGCGGCGGTGCCGTGGAAGACCAGGACGTTCACCGGAACGTTCGTCGCGGCTTCGGCGGTCACCGGCGCGATGGCCAGCGGAAGCCCGGAGGTGACGACGGCGCCGACCGCCAGTGCGGCCAGTGACCGTCTGCGGAGCCGACGTTGCGAAAAGATTCGTCTCAAGTTCTCGCTCCTTTCGAAGTCTAGTGGTGGTGGGCGGAAGCGCCGGTGGCGTCCGGAGTGGACGTGGTGGTGTGCTGGTGTCCCTTGAAGCGGTCGATCGCCTCCTGTGCGCCCGCGGGCATCCCGCCGTCGGCGTTGCGGACCAGGAACACCCCGGACATCCCGTCGTCGGAGTGCTGCTGGACGTGGCAGTGGTACATCCACGCGCCCGGGCCGACGCCGTCACCGGCGATCACCTGGAACCCGAAGGAGTTGCCGGGGTCGAGGGTCTTGTTGTCGACGATCGGGGCGTTGTCGGTCGCGCTGGTGAGCATGCCGGTGCGGGTGTCCGCCCAGCGGTGCGCGTGCAGGTGGAAGGTGTGCATCAGGTTGCCGTGCCCGATGCAGATGAACTCGACGCGTTCCCCGAGGTTCGCTTCGAAGATCGGGGTGTTCGGGGCGACCTGGTGGTTGATCCACATCTCGGTGAACACCACGGTGAACTGCTTGCTGGGCAGCAGATCCCCGCGTTTGCGCACGATCAGGCCGCCGTAGAGCCCCTTCATCAGGCCCACGGTGCCGTGGTCGCCGCCGAACGCGTGGTCGTGGTAATGCCAGTAGCCCGCGCTGCCCGGCATCCAGAAACCGTTGGCCGCCTGGTAGGCCGTCCGGGTCTTCCAGGTGTAGGTCTTGGTCTCGTAGGGCTTGTTGAAGGAGTCGTTGAACGGGGAACCGTCGGATTTGGTGTCGTAGTTGACGCCGTGCGGGTGGATGGAGAGCCGCTGGTCGGTGTTGTTGACCAGTTCGATCACCAGCGTGTCACCCTCGTAGCACTCCAGGAGCGGTCCGGGGATCGTCGGCTTGCCGGGCTCCAGCCCGTAGCCGACCCGGGTCGAGCCGGGAACGTAGTCGGCGTACACGGTGATGTTGCGGGTCATCCCGGCCGCGGCGGCCGGTGCCGATCCGGCGCTGGCCGACACCACGACCGGGGCGATCACCCCGGCCGCGGTGCCCGCGAGCATCGATCTGCGGGACAGCCCGCGGTTGTGCTTGTCCATTGTGGATTCCCCAGTCAGAAGCGGACGTTACGGAGATAGGTGAATCCGGTCTGGGCGGTGCTCAGGGGATCCGTGGGGTTGTCGTGCTCAACGATGTATTCGGCCAGGTGGGGACGGGTGCGAGAGAAAATGCGCGGGAAATCGATGACACCCTTGCCGGGGTCGACCATCTTCCCGTCGGCCGTCCGGTCCTTGACGTGGTACTGCACCACGCGCGGGAAGTGCTGCCGGTACAGCGAAACCGGGTCGACCCCGCCTTCCACCGCCCAGAACAGGTCGATCTCCAGGTGCACGTAACGCGGGTTGGTGTTCCTGGTGAGCACGTCGTAGGGACGCACGCCGCCGATGGGGGCGAATTCGTGCGCGTGGTTGTGGTAACCGAGCGGAATCCCGGCCTGGCGGAACTTCCGCGCGGCCGTGTCGAGCCGTCCGGCGAACTGCTGCCAGCCTTCGATGGTGTCGAAGCTGGCCCACGGCACGTTCGCCCGGGTGTTCCCGAGGACCTTCGCGTCCGCGATGGTCTTGTCGAGATCGCCGTCGATACCGGTGTGCGTTGACGTCGCACGGAGGTGGAACTTGTCGAGCAGGCCACGGAACTCCTCGGCCGTGCGACCGTAGGTCCCGGCGAGTTCGACCTTCCGGTAGCCGATGTCCGCGAGCGCGGACAGGGTTCCCGGCAGATCGGCCTGCAACGCGGTGCGCAGGGAGTAGAGCTGGATGCTGATCTTGTCCACCGGGACCCGGCCCCGACCGTGGTGGCCGGCTCCCTCGGTGGCCTCAGTGGCCGCACTGGCCACGCTCGGCAGGGCTACCGCCGCCCCCACCGCGACCGCCGCCGTCGCGGCACCTCGCAGGAGCGACCGTCGAGAGTGGAACCGCTCAGCTTCTTCACCGCACATGAAACCGCCCTCACTTCTGGTTGCTGAAAGCCGCGTCGAAGGCCGCCGACGGCTTGTCGAACAGGAGCCCCCGCAGAAAGGTCACGGCTTCCGCCGCGCCCCGGAGCCGGTCCATGCCGGCGTCTTCCCACTCCACCGAGATCGGACCGGCGTAGCCGATCGAATTCAGTGCCCGGAAGCAGTCCTCCCACGGCACGTCGCCGTGCCCGGTCGAAACGAAGTCCCAGCCGCGTCGGGGATCTCCCCAGGGGAGATGCGAGCCGAGCCTTCCGTTCCGTCCGTCGAACCGCTTCCTGGTGTCCTTGCAGTCCACGTGGTAGATCCGGTCGGCGAAATCGAGGATGAAACCGACCGGGTCGAGGTCCTGCCAGATGAAATGCGAAGGATCCCAATTCAGCCCGAACGCCGGACGGTCGCCGACGGCTTCGAGCGCACGCTTCGTGGTCCAGTAGTCGTAGGCGATCTCGGAGGGATGCACCTCGTGCGCGAACCGCACGCCGACCTCGTCGAAGACGTCGAGGATCGGGTTCCACCGGTCCGCGAAATCCCGGTAGCCGTCGTCGATGACCGCCTGCGAGACCGGCGGGAACATCGCGACGTACTTCCAGGTCTTGGAACCAGTGAAGCCGATCACCGTGTCCACACCGAGTTTCGCCGCCGCGCGGGCGGTGTCGGCCATCTCCTTCGCGGCCCGCTGCCGGACGCCTTCCGGTTCACCGTCGCCCCACACCCGGGAGGGAATGATGGCCTGGTGGCGTTCGTCGATCGGATCGTCGCAGACGGCCTGTCCGACGAGGTGGTTGGAGATGGCCCACACCTTGAGGCCGTGGTCGGCCAGCAGCTTCAGGCGCCCCGGCACATAGTCCTCTTCGGACAGTGCGCGGTCGACCTCGAAATGGTCGCCGGAACAGGCGATCTCGAGGCCGTCATAGCCCCATTCGCTGGCCAGCCTGCACACCTCGGTGAACGGCAGATCCGCCCACTGGCCGGTGAACAGCGTGATCGGACGACTCATCAGGACTCCTCGAAAGTGATCGCGTCTACATCGAACAAGCCGCCGGAACCGCCCTTGAACACGAGGAACAGCGGGCCGGTGCCACCGGGGTCGGTGATCGCGGAGGCCGGGATGTCCGCGTAGGTGTCCCAGCCGCCGGTGTTGGCGACGGTGACCGTCTGGACCAGCGGCCCGTCCACCGCGCCCGAGCGCACCTCGATCGTGCCGCCCGCGCCACCGGAAGAGACCCGGTAGCCGATACCGCTGACGCCGGTGAGGTTCACCGGGTCGAATTTGATCCAGTCACCGGATTCGATGTGACCGACGCGTTTGCCGCCACTGGCGCCGTCGTGGCCGACGACCTCGATCCCGCTGGACTGGCTGTAGAACTCGGCCTGCTTCAGCTTCGGCTGCAGGATGGACTCGGCCTCGCCGGTGAGCGCCGGCACGCCGTTGGCGCCGTTGTCGGTGTAGCTGGCGTTGATGACCCCGAACACGTTGGCGTCCGCGCCGTGGCCTTCGTCGGCGGGCGTGGCGATGGTGCCCTCACAGCCGGTGGCCCGGCTCAACGGATGCCCGTGCCCCTCGTGGCCGAGGATGTATTCGACGGTCACCTTCGAGCAGTCGATCGGGTTGTCCTCGGCGTCGGTCACCTCGACCTTGAACGGGACCATGTCCCCGAAACTGAACACACTGCCGTTGACCGGCGTCTTCAGCGTGACCACCGGCGCGGTGTTGCCCACGGTGACCACCACGCTCGCCGCCCCGGTCAGCCCGGTGGAGTCGGTGACCGAAAGCTTCGCCGTGTACTGGCCGTTCGCGACGTAGGTGTGGGAAACCGGGCCCGCTTCGGTGGAATCGGTCGTGCCGTTGCCATCGAAGTCCCAGGCGTAGGTGAGCGTGCCGCCGTCGGGGTCGCTCGTCCCGGCCGGGTCGAGCTTCACGGTCAGCGGCGCCTGTCCGGACGTCTTGTCCGCGGCCACCTTGACCTCCGGCGTCCGCCTGCCCTTGGTGTAGTCGATGCGGTAGACCGCGGATTCCTTCGAGCCGCCGAAGTAGCCGGTGCCGTAGTCGAGGACGTACATCGCCCCGTCCGGACCGAACTCGACGTTCATCGGGCGGACCAGCTCCATCGAGTCGAAGAACGGCTTGATGGCACCGCGTTCCCCGTTCGGGCCGACGGTGATCTCCTTGATCCAGCCGCGTTCCCATTCGTAGGCGAAGGTCTTGCCGTTGAAGTACTCCGGGAACTTGGTCAGGGACGGGTTCTTCGCGTCGTACTGGTAGACCGGCCCACCCATCGGGGACTCCGGACCGCTGCCGAACTCGGGCACCGAACCGCCGTCGTAGGGAATCCAGGCCTTCTCAACCGGGGGCAGGTCGGTCAGCCCGGTGTTGCGCGGGCTGGTGTTCTTCGGCTTGGCGCAGTCGAAGGCGGCGCCGGACTGCTTGGTGGCGAAGTCGTAGTCGATGAACGGCTGGTTGTCGCCGACGCAGTACGGCCAGCCGTAGTTACCCGGCTTCTTGATCAGGTTGAACTCGACCGTGCCACCCGGACCGCGTTTCGGATCGGCCGCGCCGGCGTCGGGACCGTAGTCGGCGAGGTGGAGCCAGCCGGTCTTGCGGTCGACGGCGAACCGGAACGGGTTCCGGAAGCCCATCGCGTAGATCTCCGGCCGGGTCTTGGCCTTGATCTTCGGGAACAGGTTGCCCCGGGGAATCGTGTACGAGCCGTTCCCGGCGACCTTGATCCGCAGTACCTTGCCGCGCAGATCGTTCGTGTTGGCCGAGGTGCGCTGGGCGTCGTACACCGGGTTGCGGTCGGCGCGCTCGTCGATCGGGGTGAACCCGTCGGAGGCGAACGGGTTGGAATCGTCCCCTGTGGACAGATAGAGGTTGCCTTGTGCGTCGAAGTCGATCTCGCCGCCGGCGTGGCAGCAGATGCCGCGTTCGGCGGGGACCTGCAGGATCTTCTGCTCGCTCGCGAGGTCGAGCTTGTTGTCGGTGCCCAGCTTGAACCGCGAGAGCTGGTTGTAGCCCTTGAACGGTTCGAAGTCGGCCGGGGTGCCGTTCTCCGGCGCGTCACCGGCCGGGGTGTTCAGCTTGGGCGCGTAGTAGAGGTAGACCCAGCGGTTCTTGGCGAAGTCCGGGTCGATCGCGACACCCTGGAGGCCGTCCTCGTCGTGGTTGTAGACGGGGATCTGCCCGGCCAGCGACGTCGTCGCGGAAGAGCTGGTGTACCAGACGCGGCCGTCCCGCGAAGTGTGCAGGACGTCGCGGTTGGGCAGCACCGAAAGCGCGATCGGCTCGCCGGTCTTCTCCTCGCCCTTGGCCAGGGTGATCTGGTCGAAGTCCGCGTCGACCGGGTCTTCCTGGGTCTCCTTGGCACAGCCCGCTTCGCTCAGTTTGGTGGCGTACTTGATGCCACCCGCCAGATGATCACGGAAAGCCGGTTCGGCGTAGGACTCCTTGGTGTGCCCGCCGCCGGTGTACCAGGAGCGGCCGCCGGAGTTCTCGTGGCACCAGGCGATCGGGTGATCGCCCATGGCGCCGTGACCGGGCTGGTAGCTCTTCTCGTCCAGGCTCGCGAGCACATGGACGTTGCTGCGCGGGTTCTGGCGGTAGTTGTACCACTCGTCGGTGCGCGGCCAGGTCTCCGGAAGTCCCGCGGTGGAAACGTGCTCGTGGTCTTCGACCTTCACGTTCGCCTGCTGGATCTGCGGGTGCGACTTGAAATACGCGCCGACCAATTCGCCGTACCAGGGCCAGTCGTATTCGGTGTCGGAGGCGGCGTGCACACCCACGTACCCGCCGCCTCCCTTCACGTACCGCTCGAACGCGGCCTGCTGCTCCGCGTTCAGCACGTCACCGGTGGTGGAAAGCCAGACCACCGCGTTGAACCGCTTGAGGTTCGCGTCGGTGAAGGCCGCCGCGTCCTCGGTCGCCTCCACCCCGAAGTGGTGCTGCGCACCCAGTTCCTTGATCGCCTTGATCCCGTCGGGGATCGAATCGTGCCGGAAGCCCGCGGTCTTGGAGAACACGAGCACCGTGGCCGCTTCATGCGCCGATGCGATCTGCACCGGTAGCGCGACGCCTGTCAGAGCGGTGACCATCGACGTGACGAGCACGCCTAGTCGTCGTTTCAAGGACATAGCAGTAGCGATCCTTTCGATGAGCGACGGCGATCAAGGAACGGAATGCGGGTGAAGCTTCCCTTCTATTTCAGGCCTTGCAGGGAAAGGAGTAACGGATGCACGTCGGTCGCGCCGACGCGACCGGACGGCTGGAACGCCGGGTCACTGCACAGCAGCACCGGACCGTCATCGGTGGAATCCGGCAGTCGTCCGTGTGAACCTCGCACCCAGCGCGGATCGGTCGGGACGACGTCCATCGCGTAGCGGAGCCCGGCGAACTTCTTCGCCAGGTTGAGCCCGGCCCGTGCCTTGGCGAACTTGTCCTCCGGGTCGAAGAACAGCTCGGCGGGGTCGTAGCCCGGCTTGCGATGGATTTCGACACCGCGCGCGAAATCGGGCTTCCGCGCGTCGTCGAGCCAGTAGTAGTAGGTGAACCACGAGTCCGGCTCGGCGACCGCGACGAGTTCGCCTGCCCGTTCGTGGTCCAACCCGTAACGAGCTTGCGCCTCACGGTCGAGGACCTCGTCGACGCCGGTCAGCTCACCGACGATCGAGCGCACTCGCTCGACGTCGGCGGAATCGCGGACGTAGACGTGCGCGACCTGGTGGTCGGCGACGGCGAACGCGCGGGACGCCCACGGGTCGAGGTACTCCATCCCCGCCTGGGTGTAGACCTCCAGCAGTCCTTCGCGACGCAGTGCCCGGTTGATGTCGACCGGCCTGCTGACGTTGGTGATCCCGTACTCGCTGAGCGCGACCACGGTCGCCCCGGCGTTGCGGGCGTCGTCGAGCAGCGGCGCGAGCGCGTTGTCCAGTTCCCGCGCGGCCTTCGCCGCCTGCGGCGCGTCCGGGCCGAAACGCTGCAGGTCGTAGTCCAGATGCGGGACGTAGGTCAGCAGCAGATCCGGACGCTTCTCGCGCAGGATCTGCCGCGAGGCGCCGATCACCCACTTGCTCGACTTGAGTGACGCCGTCGGGCCCCAGTACTGGAAGAGCGGGAACTCCCCCAGCGCGCCGGTCAGCTGATCGTGCAGTTCCGGCGGGCGCACGTAGGCGTCCGGCGATTTGCGGCCGTCCGCGTGGTAGATCGGCCGCGGGGTCACCGTGACGTCGGTGCTCATCCCCATCGCGTACCACCAGCAGACGTTCGCCGACGTGTAGCCGGGGTGCGCCGCCCGCGCGGTCTCCCACAGCTTCTCCCCGCCGACGAGCCGGTTGTGCTGGCGCCACAGGAAGATCTCGCCGAGTTCACGGAAGTACCAGCCGTTGCCGACGATCCCGTGCTGCGCGGGCGTGAGCCCGGTGAGGAACGTCGACTGCGCGCTGCAGGTGACGGCCGGCAGCACCGTGCCCAGTTCGGCCTGCCAGCCGTCGCGGGCGACGGCGGACAGTTTCGGCATGTCCCGCAACGCCTTCGGGGTCAGCCCGACGACGTCGATGACGACCAGCGGCTTCACGCGGAAACCCCTTCCTTGACGAGGTTCGCCTGTGCCCACTCGAGTTCCGCGGCGATTCCGCCGACGAGGTCACCGGCGTCCGGGAGCACGCTCCAGGTGTAGGTCTCGACCTCGATATGCGGTTCTCCGGGCAGCCCGGCGGCGACGGTGCGCAGGACGTCCGTGGTGGTGGACAGCGGCGCGGCCGGGGCCTGGTGCAGCGGCATGTGGAAATGCACGCGCCACGGCCCCTCCCCAGGCAGCTCCGTCCAGGCCTCGGGTAGATCGTCGGCCTGGTGTACGACACCACCCGAAAGCTCCCGGACCTGGTGCAGGTAGCGCGGTTCCGCGAACGCGGCCAACGCCTCACGGGCCTCGGCGGGATCTTCGACGTGCAGCGCGGCGGAGGCCTGCACCTTGACGATGTCCACATCGGACTTCGCGATCGCGGCCAGTGTCTCCGCCGGGTCGGCGAACGAGACCGCGAGGTGACAGGTGTCCAGGCACAGCCCGACGTACTCCGGGTCGACGCGGCCGGAAAGCCAGCCCAGCGCGTCGGCCACGGTGTCGAGCACACAGCCGGGTTCGGGTTCCACGGCCAGCTTGATCGGCCGGTCACCGATCGCCCGGACGACCTGGCCGAAGGCCTCGGCCGCGCGGCGGTCGTCGTGCTCGGTCCACGGTTCGCGCCAGGCGAGCGGCAGCGTGGAGATGCTGCCGTACGTGGCGTCCTCGGCGAGCAGATCGGACAGCACGTTCACGCAGTCGATCGTGTAGGCGACCCGGTCGGGGTTCGTCCACTCAGGACGGTAGACCGCGTGCTTGACGACGTCGTCGTGAAAACCGCCGTACGGGAACGCGTTGAGCGTGTACACCGACAGTCCGCGCGCGTCCAGTTCCGCGCGGAACGCCCTGCGTGCGCCCGCGTCGCCGGCGAGTCCGCGCGCGACCGGCGCGGAAAGCCACAGCCCGACGCCGAGCCGGTCGGCGCCCAGCCGTTCGCGGACCGGAAGCGCGTACCGCTCCAGCTGCGCGACGATGCCGTCGACGTCTTCGGCGGGATGGACGTTCGTACAGTAGGAGATCATTTGCGGGCACCTCGCAACACCGAGTTGCCCTCGAAGGTCGCGGCCTCGCCGGTGAACCCGGGCAGCGGGTCGAGGGTGAGCCTGCCGCTCAAGCCGTAGAAGTCGACCGGGTTCTGCCACAGCACCTTGTCGACGTCGGCCTCGGTGAAGCCGCCGTCGAGCATCGCCTGCCCGGTTTTCGCGGTCTTCAAGGGATCCGAGCGGCCCCAGTCGGCGGCCGAGTTGACGATCATGTTGTCCAGCCCGTACTGGCGCAGGATCTCGACCATCCGGTGTTCGTCCATTTTGGTGTCCGGGTAGATGGAGAACCCCATCCAGGCGCCGGAATCCTTGACCAGCTTGACGGTGACCTCGTTGAGGTGGTCGACGACCACGCGCTCCGGCGCGAGCCCGGCCTCACGGACGACGTCGAGCGTGCGCTTGGTGCCTTCGAGCTTGTCGCGGTGCGGGGTGTGCACCAAGACGGGCAGGTCGTGTTCGAGGGCCATCGCCAGCTGCCGCGCGAAGACCTCGTCCTCTTCCTTCGTCATCGAGTCGTAGCCGACCTCGCCGACCGCGACCACGCCGTCCTTGGCCAGGTACCTCGGGAGGACGTCGAGCACCTCGCGGCAGCGAGGGTCGTTGGCCTCCTTGGGGTTCAGCGCGATCGTGCAGTGGTGCCGGATGCCGAACTGGGCGGCGCGGAACCGTTCCCAGCCGATGAGGGCGTCGAAGTAGTCGGTGTACGAGCCGACGCTGGTGCGCGGCTGGCCCAGCCAGAACGCGGGTTCGACGAGCGCGCGGACGCCTGCCGCGTACATGGCTTCGTAGTCGTCGGTGGTCCGGGAGGACATGTGGATGTGGGGATCGAAGATGCGCACTGTGTTAGTTCTCCTTGAGGAGTTCGAGGGCGTCGGCGGGAACGTCACGTCCGGCTGCCCTGCGTTCGTCGGCGAAGTCGGCGAGCATGCGCCTCAGCTCGTCGTCCGCGCGGGTTTCGAGATCCGCGACGGCGGCGAGCGGAACGCCGACGAAGACGCATTTGAGGACACCGTGCCGCCAGGTGTGGTCGTCCAGGAACCGGGCGAACGCGCCCATGGCGGCGGCGACCAGGCGGATGTCGTTGGCGCGCAAGGCGTCTTCGACCAGCTTGATGCCGGTGTCGGTGACTTCGGCGGCCGGGGACTCCAGCGCGTTGAGCGCCCGCAGGACCCCGCGCCGCTCGGCGTCGTCGCCGTAGCGGTAGAGATCCCGCAGCTCAGCGGCCAGCGCCGCGTCGTCGAGGACGTCGGCCAGCGTCGTCACGAGCCGGACGCGCGCCCGGTCGTCGACGGTGCCGTGCACCAGCCCCTGCGGATCCGTCTCCGGCCGCAACGCGGTCCGGCCGACCTCGCGGCCGACGGCCGGGAAGAGCGAGCCGACGACCGACGGCTTCTCCCGGATCCGGCGTTCCGCCTTGTCCAGCCACGTTTGCGGCAACGCGCTGGTGAGGGCTTCGAAGGCCCTGCGCGCGGTGTCCGGTGCGGCGTGGCTGTGCCGGGGCAGTTCGACCGCGGCCAGCCCGGTGTAGCCGATCTCCGCCAGCGCGGCGAGCGTTCCCGGCAGGTCCAGGTGCCCGTCGCCGAATTCGAGGTGCTCATGGACCCTCGGCAGCATGTCGTCCAGCTGGACGTTCCACAGCAGCGGTCCGGCCAGACGGACGCACTCGGCCGCGTTCACCGGCTCGACGGCGACGCAGTGCCCGACGTCGAGTGTGACACCGAACAGCTCCGGTTCGCCGAGTTCCTTGCGCAGGTCCAAGACCTGGCTCAAATGCTGCACGAGGTGCCCGGGTTCCGGTTCCATCGCGAGCCGGACGTTCAGTCGCGAAGCCTCCTCCAGGACCGCGGCGACGCCTTCACGCAACCGGGCCCAGGCGGTCTCCGTGTCCACAGTAGACACACCGGACCAGAACGAGACGCAGTCGGCACCGAGGTCGCTCGCGATCCGCATCGCCCGTGCCAGGAAGTCGATCCGGAGCGCGGGGTCGTCCGACAGCAGCGTCGGCGAGTGCTTGCGCCACGGGTCGAGCAGGTACCGGGCGCCGGTTTCGATGACGACGCGGTTCAGGCCAAGCGCCGAAAGCCGCGAAGCCACGTGGTCGACCCGCTGTGCCAGGTCGTCGGCGAACGGGTCGAGATGGTCGTGGTCCAGCGTCAGCGCGACCCCGGTGTAGCCGAGGTCGGCGATGATCGCGAGGGCGTCGTCGAGACGGTGGTTGGAGAACCCGTTCGTGCCGTATCCCAACGAAAACGTCATGTGGGGCTCACCTTCCGCGACAGCTTGCGGGCGATCGGCAGCGCGGCGGCGACCAGCAGGGCACCCAGTACCGAGCCCTTGGCCGTGACCGCCGCCTGCAGCGGGACCATGCCGTGGATGCCGGACTTCGTCGCCGAGCGCACGGATTTGGCCGACGGGTCACGGACGGCGTCCGCCTGTGCCCTGCCGACCAGGCCCGCGTAGCCGGAACCGGCCGCCACCGAGGCGAGCCGGTGCCAGCCGCCCCGCGCCGGTCCGGTCAATGCCAACGTTGTCGCGGCGCAGCTGGTGGCCAGTGCGGCCCGAGCCGTCCCTGGTTTCGCGCCGTGCACTTCGCCGGTGGACAGCGCCGTGACACCGAGCGTGTGGACACCGACGGCCGCCGCGGCGGTGAGAGCCTTCTTCGGAGAGTCGCCTGCGCCCAGCAGGACGTCGAGCGTGCGGCAGGCCGCCATCGCCACCGGTCCGGCCGGGGTCGGCTTGAGCACGGTGTCGTAGGCCCACACCGCGGCGGCGAGCGGGACCGCGACCCGCATCGCCTGTCGTCCGCCGCCGAGTGCGGCCAGGCCGAGCCCGGCCGCGGTCAGCGTCGCCCCGGTGGTGAGCGCCGCGTCCGCGCTCACCCGCCCGGACGGGATCGGCCGCTCGGGGCGCTCGACCGCGTCGAGCTTCCGGTCCGCCCAGTCGTTGAGGGCCATCCCTGCCCAGTAGAAGGCGACCGAGGACAGCGGCAGCAGCAGCCGTCGCCCGGTCATCTTGAGCCCCGCCGCGGCGGACCCGGCGACCGTGTCACCGAGCACCGTCAGCGCGGCGGGCGCGCGGACGAGTTCCACGTAAGCCTTCACAGGGTTCCCGCCCAGGTGATCAGGCGGGCGGCCTGTTCGGCGAAGCGGTGTTCGTCGCTGCCCAGCGGATCCTTGAAGAAGAAGCCGAGTTCGGTCAGCGCGCCGCTCTGGCCGTCGGCGTGCGCCGCGGTCACGAGCCTCGCGAGGTCGAGGATCAGCGGCGCCGCGAGCGCGGAGTCGTAGCCGGTCCAGGTGAACTGCAGGCTCATGCGCGCGCCGAGGAAACCCTCGAACGACACGTGATCCCACGCGGTCTTGATCTCGCCGAGGTCGGGCACGTTGTCGATGTGCAGCGGCGCGGTGACGTCCTCGCCGAGCAGCGCCGCGAGGCCGCGGGCCTTCGATTCCAGCTTGCTGTTCGCGGTCACCGGGTCGGAGAGGGTCTCGCCGTCACCGCCGCCGAGCAGGTTGGTGCCGGACCAGGAGCGGACCTTCAGCGCCCGCGCGCTGAACATCGGCGCGAGGACGGTGCGGAGGAGGGTCTCGCCGGTCTTGCCGTCGGAACCGGCGTAGGGCAGGCCCTCCCGTTCGGCGAGCTGCCGCAATGCGGGCAGGGTGACGCCGGGGGACGGCGTGAACTCGACGTAGGGGCTCCCCGCCTTCAGCGCCGCGTAGGCCGACAGGGAGCTGGACGGCAGGACCGCCCTCGCCGGATCCGCGAGCGACACTTCGAGCGCGTCGAGGTCGTCGTGTTCGGGAAGGTGGGGGCACGGGGCCTCGGTGGAGGACACGTTGACCACCACGACCCGCGCGAGGCCGTGCCGGTCCGCGAAAGCCCGGATGTCCGCGCCGAGCCGCGCGGCGGCGTCGGCCTGGGCACCCGTATGCGTCGCCGGGTGGTAACCGTCGCGGATCTCGGCGTCCACTTCGGCCAGTCCTGACCGGACCGCCGAGAACACCGAGTGCCCGAACACGCCGGCGCCCGCCAGCTGTTCGGCGCGCTTCTCCAACGGAGTGTGCGCGATGTCGTGCCCGCCGAGGACCAGATCGTCCCAGCCCGGCAACGGAACCCCCGCGAACGCGGGTAGCTCGGTGACACAGCCGACCGGACCGGTCACGCCGGCGCGCAGGGCCAGCAGGCCCACCGCGGCGGTCGTGGCCACCGATCCTCTCGCGCCGATCAACCAGATGCCCGTGCGCTCCTGAGCAGGCATTTCTCCACCTTTCCAAGATCCGAAACGTCCGACGGGGCTATTTCCTCGGATGGTCGGACGTTTCGGATCGAACCAAGTCGCAGCGATAACCGTCATGCGACTTTCGGCTGGAACTACTTCTCAGTTACCCGCCTCCGTGGTGACGCCGGGCACAGCGGTCCATCGCGCCTCTTCGGCCGCGCTGCGCTCGACCGCGTCGAGGACCATCTGAACCCTCAACCCGTCCTCGAAGGACGGTTCGGGATCCGTGCCTTCGCCGATCGCGGTCAGCAGATCGGCGACCTCGTGGGTGAAGGTGTGCTCGTAGCCGAGGAGGTGGCCCGGCGGCCACCACACCCCGACGTACGGGTGGTCCGGTTCGGTGACCAGGATCCGGCGGAACCCCGCCTCGGTGGCGGGCTGGCCTCCGTCGTACCAGGACAGTTCGTTCATCGACTCGAAGTCGAACGCGAGGCTCGCCTTCGATCCGTTGATCTCCAGCCGCATCGAGTTCTTGCGGCCCAGCGCGTACCGGGTCGCCTCGAAACTCGCCACGGCCCCGCCGGAGAACCGGCCGAGGAACAGCGCGCAGTCGTCGACGGTGACCTGCCCCGTCCCGCCGTCGCCGTCCGGCCGTTCCTTGACGAAGGTGTTCGTCAAGGCGGAGACCCCGGTGATGATCTCGCCGGTGACGAACTGGGCGGCGTCGACGATGTGCGCGCCGAGGTCGCCCAGCGCGCCGGAGCCCGCCTTGTCCTTGTGCAGCCGCCAGGTCATCGGCGACTCCGGATCCGACAGCCAGTCCTGCAGGTAGACCGACCGCACGTGGCGGATCTCGCCGAGTGCCCCGCTCGCGACCAGGTTCCTGGCGTGCGCGAGCGCGGGCACCCGGCGGTAGTTGAAGGCCACCATCGACCGGACGCCGCCTCCGCGGGCCTTCGCCGCCGCCTCCGCCATCGCCTCGGCTTCGGCGAGGGTGTTGGCCAGCGGTTTCTCGCACAGCACATGCTTTCCGGCCTCGAGCGCGGCGATCGCGATCTCGGCGTGGCTGTCGCCCGGGGTGCAGATGTCGACCAGGTCGACGTCGTCGCGGGCGACCAGCGCGCGCCAGTCCGTCTCGACGTCTTCCCAGCCGAACCGCTCCGCCGCGGCCTTCGCCCGCCCTTCGTCGCGTCCGCCGAGCACGGCGAGTCTCGGGATCAGCGGTGGCGCGAAGAACCGGTGGACACTGCGCCACGCGTGCGAATGCACCGCACCCATGAACGAGTGACCGACCATGCCGACCCCGATCGTTTCCTTTGCCGTGCTCATGCCCCTCCTAGATCCGCCTACGTGTGCCGGGAGTGCTGTGCTACGAGTCGAAGCCGACGTCCATGTACTGGTCGACGTTCTCCTTGGTGACCACCGCGGAGTACGTGGTGATCTCCGACGGGATCTCGTGCTCGGCGAAATCGCCCGCGCCCTTGTTCTGGCCGAGCAGCCTGGCGAGCGAGATCGCGGACGACGCCATCGACGGGCTGTAGAGCACCGTCGCCTTCAGCGGCTCGGCGTCGGACTTGATCAGGTTCATCGCGTTCTTCGAACCCGCGCCGCCGACCATCAGGAAGTCCTTGCGGTTCGCGTTGTTGATCGCCGCGATGACCCCGACACCCTGGTCGTCGTCGTGGTTCCAGAGCGCGTCCAGTTTGGGCGCGGACTGCAGCAGGTTCGAGGTCTGCTGCTCGCCCGACTCCGGCGTGAACTGCGCCGAGACGCGCGGTCCCACCTGGAAACCCTGACGCGCCAAGGCGTCCTTGAAACCCTTGCTGCGTTCCTGGGTCAGCGGCAGCGAGTCGATCCCTGCGACCTCGCCGATCACCGGGCTGGCGATGTTCTTCGCCTTCATCTGCTTGGCGATGTAGTTCCCGGCGTTGACGCCCATCCGGTAGTTGTCGCCACCGATCCAGGTGCGGTACGCGAGCGGGGTGTCGAAGACGCGGTCGAGGTTGATCACCTGGATACCGGCGTCCATCGCCTGCTGTCCGACGGCGGTGAGCGCCTTGCCGTCGAACGGCAGGATCACCAGCACGTTGACCTTGGCGTTGATCAGCGTCTCCACCTGGGAGATCTGCTGGTTGACGTCGTTGGTGCCCTCGGTCGCGTTGAGCGTGACCTCACTGAACTTCTGCGCCTGAGCGCGGGCGTTCTTGGTGATGGCCGCCATCCAGCCGTGGTCGGCGGCCGGCGCCGAAAACCCGATGGTGACCGGGTTTCCGGGCTGCGAGTTGCTGCCCGCGTTGGCCACGTTGGCGGCGTTGTTCTGTGCCGGTGCCTCGTTCGACGTGCACGCGGTCAGCAGCGCGCCCGCTCCGACGGCCGCGCCACCGAGCAGGAAACGGCGGCGGTGCAGGGATTGTTCGGTCATGACGACTCTCCATCCACGATGATCAAGTACTCGTCTTTGCGTTCTTCACGGAGCGGAACTGCAGAAGCGCGGCCAAAACGATGATCACGCCCTTGGCGATGTTCTGGATGTCGGTGTCCAGGTTGTTGAGCGTGAAGATGTTGGACAGCACGGTGAAGATCAGCACGCCGATCAGGGTGCCGATGAGCGAGCCGCGGCCACCGGTGAGCAGGGTGCCGCCGATGACGACCGCCGCGATGGCGTCGAGTTCGTAGAGCATGCCGTTGGTCGACGCGCCCGCGGTGGTGCGGGCGACGACCATCAGCGCGGCGATACCGCAGCAAAGACCTGCGACGCCGTAGACGAGTGCGGTGTGCCGCTTGACGTGGATACCCGCGAGGCGCGAAGCCTCGGCGTTGCCACCGACGGCGAAGGTGCGGCGGCCGAACGTGGTGCGGTTCAGCAGCACCCAGCCGACGACGAACACCAGCGCGAACATCCAGATCAGCACCGGGATGCCGAGCAGGTCACCGCGGAAGAAGTCGAGGAAACCCGTCTCCGCGACCACCTGCGTGCGGCGGCCGCTGATGCGTTCCGCGAGCCCGCGGGCCGCGACGTACATCGCCAAGGTCGCGATGAACGGCACGATCTTCCCGTAGGAGACCAGTATCCCGTTGATCAGCCCGCAGCCGAGGCCGACCAGGAGTCCACAAAGGATCATCACGAACGGGCCGTAGGCCTGGGTGGCCAGTGTGGTCAGCCAGACGCTGGAGAGCGCCACGATCGACCCGACCGAGAGGTCGATGCCGCCGGCGATGATCACGAAGGTCATCCCGACGCTGACCACGCCGATGGCCGCGGCCAGCCGGAGGATCGTCGAGATGTTGCCTTCGGTGAAGAACTGGTCGGGCCGGGTCACCTGGCCGACGATGCACAGGATCACCAGCACACCGGTCAACCCCAGCAGCCGGGTGTCGAGCGAGAAGCTCCGCTTTTCTTTGGGTGGTACGGGTTCCACGGCGGGTCCCGTACGCACCGACTCGGCTTGGTCAGTCACGCCGCACTCCCCTCGAGAATCACGTCGAGCACATCCGCCTCTGTCAGCTCCGCAGACGGCCTTTCAGCCAGGACATGTCCTTCACGCAGCACCAGCACCCGGTCGGACAGTCCGAGTACTTCGGGGATCTCGCTGGAGACCAGTACGATCGCGACCCCGGTCGCGGCCAGTTCTTCGATCAGCCGGTACAGCTCGGCCCGCGCGCCGACGTCCACCCCGCGGGTCGGCTCGTCGAGCAGCAGTACCCGGCAGCCGCGGACCAGCCACCGCGCGAGCACCGCCTTCTGCTGGTTTCCGCCGGACAGCGTGCGGATGATCCGGTGCGGGTCGGCCGGCCGGAGATCGAGCCGCCGCAGGCTTTCCCCGGCGTCCTCCAGTTCCCTCGACCGCTCGGAGAACCCGAACGTCGAGTATTTGGACAGGCTGGCCAGCGTCACGTTATGCACCACAGGCAGGTCCAGCAGCAGGCCTTGGCTTTTGCGTTCCTCCGGCGCCAAGCCGATCCCGGCCTTGACCGCCGCGGACACGCTGCCCGCCCGTACCGGTTCGCCGTCGACCGAGACCGTGCCCGCGTCCGGTTTGCGCGCGCCGAAGATCGTCTCCAGCAGCTCGCTGCGCCCGGAGCCGACGAGACCCGCGATACCGACGACCTCCCCGGCGTGCACGGTGAAACTCACGTTCTCGAACTCGCCCACGGTGGTCAGGTTCTCGACCTTGAGCACCTCTTTGTCCGGGTTCACGTGTTCCTGGTGGCGCGGGCCGAACACGGTCTCGACCTTGCGGCCCGCCATGAGCGCGACGAGATCCGACGTCGGCGTCTCCTTGGCGTCGAGGCCGGTGGAGACGGTCTTGCCGTCCTTGAGCACGGTGACGCGGTGGCCGATCCGGCGCAGTTCTTCGAGCCGGTGGGAGATGTAGACGATCGCGACGCCCTCGGCGGTCAGTTCGCCGACGATGCGGAACAGGTTGTCGACCTCTTCCCCCGCCAGCGCCGCGGTGGGCTCGTCCATCACGAGCAGCCTCGCGTCGTACGCGAGTGCGCGCGCCATCGAGACCAGCTGCTGGCCCGCCGCGGAGAGCTTGCCGACCTCGGTCGACGGCGTGATCTCCGGATGCCCGAGCCGGGCCATCAGTTTCGCGGCCATGGCACGCGATTCGCTGATCCGCGTGAAGCCGAAGCTGGCCCGCTCACGGCCGAGGAAGATGTTGTCCGCCACGGAAAGCCCCGGTACCAGGTCGAGTTCCTGGTACATGGTCGCGATGCCGATCTTCAGCGCGGCGACCGGTGAGGGCAACGTGACCGGCTCGCCCTGCCAGAAGATCTCGCCTCCGTCGGGACGGTGCGCCCCGGCGAGGGTCTTGATCAGCGTGGACTTGCCCGCGCCGTTCTGGCCGAGCAGACAGTGCACCTCGCCGGGTTCGACGTCGAAGTCGACCCCGTCGAGCGCGCGGACCCCCGGGAAGGTCTTCACGATCCCCCGGACCGATAGCAAGGTCATGCCGGCGCCTCCTCGGTGAGCACTGGAACGAGCGTCGGGTCGGCGAAAAGCCGTTCGGTGGCAAGGTGTGCGGCCCCGCGCAGCGGAGCGGTGGTGCCCAGCGGCGACGGCTCGACCCGGCAGGCTGGCTCGTGCCCCAGCGGCCGTGCGGACAGTTCGCGGCGCACCGGCTCGACCAGCCACTCGCCCAGTTCGGCGAAGTAACCGCCGAGCACCACGACGTCCGGGTCGAGCACATCGACCACAGTGGACACCGCGATGCCGAGCGCGACCCCGAGTTCCGAGACCGCCGCGACGGCGCGCTGGTCGCCGCGCTGGACGCGATGCTTGAGCAGCCCCACCCGGCCGTCGACGCCGAGCGCGGGATCGTGCAGCGGGTCTCCCGGCGAGGCGGCGACCCGCAACACGGCGTTGAGCCCGGCCTTGGTCTCCAGGCAGCCGACCCGGCCGCACTGGCACTGCTCGCCGGACGGGTCGACGGTGATGTGCCCGACCTCGCCGGCGAAACCTCTTGCCCCGCGCAGGATCGCGCCGCCGGAGACGAGTCCGCCGCCGACGCTCATCCCGCCGCTGAGGTAGAAAAGCTCCCGCACACCACGGCCGATCCCCGCGACCGCCTCGCCGACCGCACCGAGGTTGGCCTCGTTGTCGACCGCGATGGCGTCGACCGGCAGACCGAGCCGGGCGGCCAGCAGATCGGCGATCTCGGCGTCGCGCCAACGCAGCGTCGGCGCGAACCGCAGCACCGCGGCGGCCGAGTCGACCAGGCCGGGGACCGAGACCGTGACGCCGACCGGCTGCTCGGCGCTCAGCACCTGACCGGCGAGGAAGGCGAGTTCGTCCATGCTCCGGTGCAGACCGAGCGCGGCGACGTCGGCGGACTCGGCGCGTTCGGTGATGACACGGCCGTCGAGGTTCGTGACGACGGCGGCGAAACGATCGGCTTCGACACTCAGCGCGAGCCCGTAGGCGCTGGCGCCGTTCAGCTCGACCAGCTGGCTGGGCCTGCCGTTGCCGCCCGCCTGGAGTCCGGCGGAGCGGACGAGGCCGCGCTCGGCCAGCTCGGTGACCAGACCGGAGACGGCCGCCTTGGTGATCCCGCTCCGCGCCGCGAGCTGGGTACGCGACAGCGGCCCAGCGCGCAGCGCCCGCAGGAGCGCGGCGAGGTTCGAGGTACGTTTCCCCGCCGAGAACCCATGGGCGCCATTCGCCGTGCGTGGGCTGACCGGGTCGAGCTGCCCGGGATCAGTCGCGGCCACACTGCCTCATTTGACGACGCCTCACTTACGAATCGGCCGTAACAAACTTTGTTACTTAGCCAGCGAAAGTAGGGTGACTGCTGTCACTCGTCAAGGTGACAACAAGACAGAAATGACCCCTGTCACCCGATTAGCCGTTCGAATCGGTGCAGACTTTTGTACTTTGCGAGCGAAAGTCTGTACGATCTTGACGTTACTAATCGGAATCAGGTGAGTGCCCAACGTGCCGAGATGTCACTCGCGCAAGGCCCCGTCGGGCCACACGATCGTCACCGGCAGACCTCGCTCACGCGCCGCGTCGACGACGTCTGCGGTGCCTCCGTGGCCACCGGAAGGACCTCCGTCCCAGACCGCGATCATGGCCTCCACCTCCCCCAGCACCCGTTCACTGGCCGCCATGTAGGCCTCGCGGCCGGACTCGGGGAACGGCAGGGTGTGGACGGCCCCCGCCAGGCCGAGCAGCTCGTCGAAGTCGGCCGCGTTGTCCGGCTTGACCTTCCTGGCGCGGTAGTCGTGCGCGGGAAGCACGACTTCCACCGACCCGCCGAGCTCCAGCACCGCGCGGGCGAAGAGCTGATCGGCGCCACGAGCCAGGCAAGTCACACCGACGAGCGGGCCGTCCGTCAGCGCGGCGAGCGTCCGGCGAAGAGCATCGGCGATCAACGGCGCGGTGGTCGCGGACAGATTCGAGTGCCCGGTGATTCCGATGCGGCGCAACGAAGTTCCTCTCGTCAAGCGGCGGTCATTTCCAGGATGGCGGCACGGACGTCCCGCACGGCGGGCACCGTAGCGAACACCGCGGCTTCACGATGGAAGTCCCTCAGGCGTACGCCGACCCTCCCGGACGCCCACGCACCGGCGGATGGCAGCGCTTCCGCCACCAGCTCCGCGGCCCTATCGGGCTCCCTGGACAGAAGGTGCGCCCTGGCCAGCCCGATGAGATCGAAAACCCGGTTGCGCGCCCTGCCCGGATCTCGCAGGTCGAGCGCTCGGCTGATGTACTCCTGCGCGGTCACGGCGTACCGCGGTTCGTAGCGGGCGAGATCCCGATAGCGGGCACCGATGACGCCCGCGAGTTCCGCGCTGTCGAGACTCCTCGCCGACGGCGTACGCGAATCGAGCTCACGCACTCCTTCGCCGTGGTAGTCCTCGGCGAGCGCGACCGCGCGCCGGAAAGCTCGCGGTTCGCCTCGAAGCGCGTATGCCCACGCTTCGCGCGTCGCCAGGACGGCTCGGAGCCTCGGCGTCGCGATGCGCCTCGTGCAGTACTGCGCGAGCTGGACGACTTCGAGCCCGTCATCAGGGCGTCCCATGTCGAAGCACTGACGCGCGAGCGACCCCAAGGCGACCGCCGCCAGCGCGTCGTCGCCCGCGGCGTGGGCGAGTTGTGCGGCAAGCACGAAATAGCGTTGGGCCGTGCTGCTTTCGCCCGTATCCCAAGCCATCGTGGCGGCGATGTCGGCGATCTCCGCCCCCACCCGGAAACCCCGTACGGTCTCCGGTGTGCCCTGCGGCGCGGAGCGCAGCCGTCGAACATGGGCACCGAGCTGGGCGACGACCGCCTGCAGGGAAAGCACTCCGTGCGCGGAATGCCACGAACGCAGCACCTGGGGCGGCCTCGCCTGGCGGGTGATCCTGCTCTGCGCCGCCGCCTCAGCCGCTCAACGTGAACGCGCGGTCCGTGGCCGACCAGGCGGCCCCGATGACCCCGGCGGTGTCCCCGAGTTCGGACAGCACGATCGGCAGGTTCCCGGTCGCCAGCGGCAGCGAGCGGCGGTAGACCGAGCTGCGGATCTCGGCGAGCAGCTGATGCCCGAGCTGCGCCACGCCGCCGCCGATCACGACCATCCCCGGGTTCACGAAGCTCACCAGCGAAGCGACCACCTGGCCGAGCCGCCGACCGCCGTCGCGGATCAGGTTCACCGCGCCGAAATCGCCCGACGCCGCCGCGCGGCCGACGTCCGCGGCGGTGATCGCCCCCCGGTCCGCGACGACGTCGGCGAGGTACGCCGACCGGCCGCTGCGCGCCAGGGTCAGCCCGTCGCGGGCCAGTGCGGCGCCGCCGAAGTACGCCTCGAGGCAGCCGGTCTCGCCGCAGGCACAGGTCGGGCCGTAGTCGTCGAGGCGGATGTGCCCGATGTCGCCCGCGGTGCCCGCGACACCGCGGTACACCTTGCCGCCGAGCACGATCCCGCAGCCGATACCGGTACCGATCTTGACGAACACCAGATCGTCGATGGACCGGGCGACCCCGGCGTGCCGTTCCCCGAGCGCCATCGAGTTCACGTCGTTGTCGACGGTGACCGGGCAGCGCAGCAGCCCGCCGAGATGGTCGCGCACGGAAAACCGGTCCCAGCCGGGCATTATCGGCGGCGCCACCGCCATCCCCTCGGCGAAGCTCACCGGCCCCGGCAGGCCGATCCCGGCGGCGATCAGCTTTCCCGGCGCCTCTTCGCGGATCTTCTCCGCCAGCTCCACGATGCGTTTGAGGACGGCGTGCGGCCCCTGCCGGACGTCACAGTCCTCGACGGTGTGCACCAGCACCTCGCACGAAGCGTCGGTGAGGGCGACCCCGACCGACGTCGCGCCGACGTCGACGGAGAGCACGCGCAGGTCTCCCGCCAGCCGCACCAGCGTCGACCGCCTGCCACCCCGGCTCGCCGACGGACCCGCCGTCTCGACGAGGCCGACCTCGGCGAGGCGGGTCACCTCGGCACCCACCCGGGCACGCGGCAGCTCCAGCCGCTCCCCCAGTTCGACCCGGGACATCGGGCCCTCGTCCCGCAGCAAGGTGAGCAACTGGGTTTGGTGCCGGGTTTCGACCATCGGATGCTCCGTGGTGGATGCCGTGCTCATTCAGCCGAGCCTACGGCGTTGTCCACTTCCTGTCCCGAAGGCCACGGCGGAGGCGAGCGATCGGTATCCGGCACCCTTCACCGCGCGCGGGCGGCAACAAACCCACGCGACGGCGAAGGTGCGGTTAGGACCGCGTCGCCTCGAACAAGGCGACCGAACCGCGAACGGTGATCCGGTGCTGCGGAAACCGGTTCGCCAGCGCGGCTTCCAGCTGTTCCAGCGAATCGTCCGCGTTGCTCATGTCGTTGTCCCGGTTCAGCGCCTCCAATGCCTTGGGTGCCAGGAACCCGTGCTTCACCCCATGGGAGAGGACCGTGCTGCCGAAGACGCGCCCGCCCGGTTCGAGATGGGGCAGCACGTGATCGAACACGACGGCCTTCTCGGTCAGGTCACCGGGAAGGCAGTGGAGCAGCAGGTTCATCCCCACCGAGTCGAACCGGCGCTCACCGAGGTCGAGGGGACGCAGCACGTCGCGGCGGAAGGTGGACGGCCGGTACTTCGCCAGGCGCCGGGACGCCGTGTACAGCACGTCCTCGTTGAGGTCGACCAGGGTCACCTCCGGCCGCTCGACCGGGAACCTGGTGCGGCGCAGGAAGTATCCGGTGCCTGGGCCGATGTCGAGATGCCGTGCCCCGACGTTGCGGGCGTACTGCGCCGCCATCGTCGCGCGCGAGCAGTGCCACACCGCCGGGCAGACGACGCCGAGGATCCACAGGTCGTAGACGGCGAGCATCTTCCGGCTGTAGCTCTGGACGCCGGCCAGCGCGCGCTCCTCGTGCGCGGTCACCAGCCCGCACGCTCTTCCGCGTAGGCCTTCGTCAGGCGCAGGTTGCTCATGCTGTTGTTGGTCAGCACGCGACGGAGGTAGTTGCGTGCGTCCTGCACGGTCGTCCCTTCGCCCAGCACGTCCAGCGCGGACGGCTTGATCGTCGCGGTGTGCCGAGTGGTCGCGATGATCCCTTCGGGGGTTTCGCTGAAGTCCCAGTGCCCGGTGTGGCCGTCCAGCAGCTTGGGCAGTTTGATCTGCTTGTACACGATCTTCCGGTGCGGCAGGCAGATCCGGACCGAACGAGTGCTGTGCCGATGCGCGCCGTCCGGGTCGGCGGTGTCCATGTCGAAGAACTGGATGTTGGGCACGGTCTCCTCGAGCCGGAGCGCGGCGACGTGCGGCATGCGCTCCGGCCATTTGTCGGCTTCGTAGAGATAGGCGTACGCGTCCTCGATCGACCCGGCGATGAAGAGCGGGTCTTCGAAGGTGATCGTCAACCGGGCGAGTTCGTCGCGGTTCTCCGCGACGTACTGCAGCGTGTCGAGGAAGCCGATGCTGCCCTGACGGATTTTTTCGCGGTGCCCTTCGGCGATCCCGGCGTCCTCTTCGGCCAGTTTGAATTCGTGCACCATCCGCACCAGGGTGCTCTGGTCGTCCCGCTTCTCGAAGATCCATTCCCCGTGCACGTCGGCGAACGGCGCCGCGGCCGGTTCGTGTGCGAAGGCGATGCTGCCGTCCTTGTCCCAGCGCCGCATCTTCCAGGTGCGCACGGTCTCGCCACCGATCAGCGCCCACTGCGCGACCAGTGCCTCACCGTCCTTGCGTTCCAGGTATTCGGCGTGGACCGCCGCCGGGTGATAGTGCGACCAGGTGTCGAGATCGTCGATCAGGCCGCGGACCGTCTCGGCCCCCGCCGCGATGACACGGCTCTCTTCCACCCGGTGAATTTTCCGAGTCATTACCCGGTTCCTCTCCGTTCTGTGCCTGCCCAGTCGCCGACCAGGACAATTCTCGGGATCGAGGCTGGAGCACGGGTTCATCGCCGGTGGAAGTCATGTCGCGGATCCTCCAGAGCTGCTCCAACGGGAATCGGGATCGTGTCGGTGAACGACGGACAGAGACTTCGAGGAGTGGCGATGCGGACCCGGCAGCTGACCGAAGAAACCGTCTCCGACGGTACCTATCTCGAAATCGAACGGTTCTACGCGCGGCACCTGCAACTGCTCGACGCCGGCGAGGCCGAAGCGTGGGCGGAGACGTTCACCGAGGACGGCACCTTCGCCGTGCCGACCCTGCCCGAGCCGACCCGCGGCCGCGCCGCGCTGATCGCCGCCGTCCGGCGTACCCGGACGGAACTGGCCGCAAAGGGCGAGAAACACCGCCATTGGCACGGGATGATCACCGTCGACGAGCGGCCGGACGGTGCGCTCGACGTCGTCTGTTACGCGCTCGTCTTCGCCTCGCCCCAGGGTGGGCCCTCGCGGCTGCATCGTGTCTGCGAATGCCGTGACGTCCTGGTGCGCGAGGACGGCGGACTACGTGTTCGCAGCCGCTTCGTCACTCGCGACGACTTCGCCTGAAGGGAAACCGATGAATCCGGAACGTGTGCCGGTGCTGATCGCCGGTGGCAGCACCGTCGGCCTGGCGACCGCCGCCTTCCTCGTCCGGCAGGGCATCCGGCCGCTGCTGGTCGAGCAGCGGGCGGCGCTGTCCGACCATCCGCGAGCCACCTCCATCGGGCCCCGGGCCTGGGAGGCGCTGCTCAGTGTCGGGCGGAGCGAGGAGTTCCTCGCGGTGGCGGAACGCCGCAGTGAGAGCAAGCCACCGATCAAGGCCAGGAGCATCGCCGAATTCGATCCGTCCGCGCCCGGACCGCCCTCCGATGTGTCGAAGTCCTTCGTGAACCTGATTCGGGACCACACCCCGGCCTTCGACCTCGGCGGCTGCGGGCAGCATCAGCTCGACCCCGTCCTGATGCGCGTGATCGAATCCGGCGGCGGCGAGGTGCGCCGCTCGACCGAGCTGCTTTCGTTCGAGCAGAAGGCGGACCACGTCGTCGCGACCGTGCGCGAAGGCGGGCGGACCTACCCGATCGAGGCGGACTACCTCGTCGGCGCCGACGGGGCGGAAAGCCGGACGCGGGAGCTCGCCGGGATCACCCGGGACGGCCAAGGGATCGTGGGCGGCTACCACATCAACGTGTTGTTCCGCGCCGACCTCGGCGAGCTGATCGCGAGCAAGGGGTTCTTCTCCCCCAGCATCATCACCCACCCCGACGCGGCGGGGATGCTGATCGCACTGTCCGAAAAGGACCGCTGGTGTTACCACATCATGGTTCCGGAGGACCGCGACGCGACGCCCGAGGACTACACGCCGGAGCGCTGCCGCGAAGTGATCCGCGCCGGGCTCGGGAAACCGGACCAGGAGCTGGAGATCCTGAGCACTTCGCCGTGGCGGCCGACGGCCTGGCTCGCCGACCGGTTCCGCGCCGGCCGCGTCTTCCTGGCCGGGGACTCCGCCCGCACCTTGCCGCCGGTCGGCGTCTTCGGGCTGACCACCGGGATCTGTGACGCCCACAACCTGGCGTGGAAACTCGCCATGGTGCTCCGGGGTGAGGCGGGAGAAGGACTGCTCGCTTCCTACGAGGCCGAGCGACGCCCGCGTTCGGTCTTCCTCACCGAACAGGTACTCCTGCGGATGCGGCATCCCGATCTCCACTGGGGCAAGGGAACCGCGGAAGACCGCGCCGCCGCCGGCATCGCGGAACACGCCATCGCTCATCTCTGCGACGTCTACCGGTCCGAGGCGATCGTCGACCCTCGAACCGAGCCGCTCTCCGGCACCGACGCCGCGGTGAACCTGGACGGCTCACCGGGAACCCGGGTACCGCATCTCGAACTGGACCACGAGGGCGTCCGGATGTCCACAGTGGACATCGCACACGGGCGATTCACGCTGTTGGCCGGCCGGGACGGCACCGGGTGGACGGAGGCGTCGCGAACGGCGGCGAAGGCCACGGGCGTCCCGATCACCGCCTTCGCCCTCGATACCGGTGGGGCATGGGAACGCAAGGCGGGCATCGAATCGTCGGGCGCGCTCCTCGTCCGTCCCGACGGGCAGGTCGCCTGGCGCGCGACAGGCGCCGCCGATACACCGGAAGCCGTCCTCGAAGCGGCCGTCCGGCAGGTCACCGCGCTGGGCTGACTCCGGGAAGGTGGTGGAAAGCGCGTGAAGGACTCCTTCCCTCGACTGAGCCGAGGGAAGGAGTCCTTCACGCGCCGATCGCACTGACCACCCGATCGCCGGCTGGGGGTTGTCAAGCGGCGGCCGCTTCCCGACGGCGCCGGGCTTCGGCCCGGACGAGGATCACCGACGGGATCAGCACGATCGCGGTGACACCGACGATCCACCAATGGGTGTAGGCGATGGCCGACGCCGCTCCGGCAGCCGTCCCGGGGGAGGTGTTGGCCAGCTGGAAGGCGACGATCACGGTGAGGATCGAGGTCCCGAAGGACCCACCGATCCGCTGCAGCATGTTGAAGATGGGCATCGCGTGGGAGAACTGTTCCTTCGGCACCATCACCAGCCCGGTGGCCAGCGCCGGCGTCGTGGTCAGGCCGATGCCGACGCCGCGGACGATCTGCACCGCCGAAAGCCACCAGTAGCTGTCGGATTCGGTGATCAGCGCCAGCGGCACGGTGCCGATGACGGTGATGATCAGGCCCGCGAAGATCACCCGTGCGCCGCCGATCTTGTCGGTCAGCTTGCCTGCCAGCGGCAACGCCGCCACGGTCCCGAGTGCCAGCGGCGCGGTGAGCAGACCGGTGTCGACGAGGCTTTCGTGCCGGACGTCCAGGTAGTACAGCGGCAGCACGATCATCGCGCCGAACAGCGCGATACCCATGCAGAAGATGACCGCGGCCGCGGAGGAGAACCCGCTGTCGCGGAACAGCCGCAGGTTGAGCAGCGGGTGGTTCGACCGCAGCGCGTTGAGGGTGAAGGCCACGAGCAGGATAGCGCCGACGATCGTCGGGATGAGCTGCCCGGCACCGGCGTGCCCACCGGACTCGCCGAACTCCGCCACGCCGTACACCAGCAACGGCAGGCCGACCACGGCCAGCAGCAGTCCGGGCCAGTCCAGCGGCTGGGCACCCGTCGGGGTCTCCCTCGGGAGCCATTTCCAGCCGAGCAGGAGGCTGATCACCGACACCGGCACGTTCACCAGGAACAGCCACGGCCAGCCGAGCCCTTCGGTCAGCATGCTGCCGAACAGCGTGCCGAGCACCGGGGCGAGGTAGATCGGGATGCTCAGCACGCTCATCATCCGGCCCAGCCGCTTCGGGCCCGCGGCCACCGCGAACAGGATCTGCCCGGCGGGGACCAGCAGACCGCCGGTCACGCCCTGCAGCACCCGGAAGACGATCAGCATCTCGATCGACGTCGCCATGGCGCTGAGCGCGGAGAACACCGCGAACAGGCCGACACACACCAGCCAGAGTTTGGTCGCGCCGTAGCGCCTGCTCGCCCAGCCGCTCACCGGGACCATCGCGGCTAGCGCGATCAGGTAGCCGGTGGCGATCCACTGGACCGTGCCGAGCGGCGCGTTCAGCTTTTCGCTGACCGTGCCCAGCGCCACGTTGACCACGGTCGACGTGAACATGGACATGACCCCGCCCAGGGTCAGGATCGAGGCCATCCCCCAGAGCGCGGGCGTGATGCGCTCGTCGTCAGGGACCTCGACCGGGGCCGTCTTCGTCATCGGAATCCAAACCTTAGCACCATTAAGAACTTAACGGTGCTAATATTGGGCGGACCGGCTTCAGGTTGTCAAGCCGGACACCAACCGGCGAAAGTGTGCCCATGGTCGTAAGACGGGATGGCTACGTACGGGCCGCGCTCGAACTCCTCGACGAGGTCGGGCTCGACGGACTGACCCTGCGCAAGCTCGGGGACAAACTAGGCGTGCAGGGTCCTGCCCTGTACACGCACTTCAAGAGCAAGCGGGCGTTGCTGGATCAGATGGCCGAGACCATGTTGGACGAGCGACTCGCCCCCCTCGACGACCCCGCGGCGATGACCGACTGGGCACACTGGCTCGCCGAACGCGCCCGTACGATCCGCCGGACCCTGCTGTCCTACCGGGACGGGGCACGCCTGCACGCCGGCTCGCGGCCCACCGAACAGTCCTCGATGCTCCCGCTGATCAAACCGTTGCTGGAAGCGGGTTTCCCGGAACAGGACGCCGTGCACGCGATACTGGCGGTGAGCCGGTACACCCTCGGCTGCGCGATCGACGAACAGCAGCACGTCGAAGACGAAAGCGGGGTCGAGCACCACGAAGATCCGGCCGAATCCTTCGAATTCGGCCTCCAGCTGCTGATCTCCGGACTCCGGCGCTCGACCCCGTGACCCGGGAGTCCCGTCAGGACTCCGCGAACTTCTTCACCTCGGTCAGGAACCCGAGACCTTCTCCGGTCAGGTCCCGGCGGGCTCGGCGCCGGGCCCGCTCGACGGGCTCGTCCGACGGCGCGAGGATCGCCAGCTGCGAAGCCACGACCACCGTGCCCTCGGGGGTCGGCACACACTGCCAGAATCCGGTGTGCAGCTCGATCCCATCCGCCGGGACGAGCTGTTTCCAGACGATCTTCCGCTGCTCCGCCAGCGAAAGCCGGGCGGACCGGGATTCACCGGCCGCCGCCTCCAGTTCGACGAACCGGACGTCCGCCTCCTCGCGGACGACGTCCGAGCGCCGGACACCGGTGAGCCGTACCGCCCAGGCGGCGGCGTCCTCCAGGAGACCGAAGACCGTGCCGTCGTCCGCCGCGACGAACAGCGTGTCCACGAAGGACAACGTCCGCCGCTCGACGTCCGCCTGGTTTTCGGCGCATTCGCGCAGCCGCGCCAGCTGGACCTCACCACGTCCGGCGAACATCGCCGCGACCTTTTCCGGCGGCACGCCGTCCGCGACCTCGAACTCGTGGTCGGACTCGACCCTGGTGCCGCCGCCGGGCAGGTCCGCGAAGGTCCACGAACCGCTCAGCCGCGTCACCTCCCCGACGGCCCCTTGCTGCGTGAAGTCCATCCGCGGCGCGGACGAGTCGAGACGGCGGCTGGACACCCAGGTCCGGACGGTCTCGTCCGCGGTGACACCCCAGTAGCGGACGACGTCCTCGTTCCCGTCCCCGGCCAGCCGTTCGGTGTGCAGGATCCACGGGAACAGCCAGGGCCAGGTGTGCAGATCGGTCAGCAGGTCGTAGACCACCTTGGCCGGTGCCCCGATCTCCGCCCGCACCAGCGCGTGCTCGCCGCTCACGAGGACACCGTCGCCACGACCATGTGCAGGTAGGCGTTCACCGGGCGGACCTCCTCGACGCGCAGCCCGGCCATCGAGACGAGCTTGACCAGCCCGTCCTGCGTGTGTTTCTTGCCGCCGACGTTCAGCAGCAGCAAGAGATCCATCGCGGTGGTGAACCGCGATTCGGGACTGCCGTCGATGAGGTTCTCCACGATCACGATGCGCGCACCCGGCTTCGCGGCGACAGCAAGGTTCCGCAAGGTGTCGACGGTGCTGTCGTCGTCCCATTCCAGGACGTTCTTGAGCAGGTAGAGATCCGCGCGCACGCCGACCTTGCGGCGGCAGTCACCCGCCACCAGCTCGGCACGGGACGCCAGCGCCCCACCCTCGGCCAGCCGCGGATCCGGATTCGCGACGACCTCCGGCAGGTCGAACAGTACCCCGCGAACCCCGGGATTGGCCTCCAGCAGGGTCGCGAGCACCTGTCCTTGCCCGCCCGCGATGTCGACCACGGTCTCGACGCCGGACAAGTCCAGCGTGTCGGCGAGACGCCGGGCCGAAAGCCTGCTCGCCTGGGTCATCGCCTTGTCGAACACTTCGGCCGATTCCGGGGCGTCGGCGTGGAGATACTCGAAGAAGTCCTTGCCGTGCAAAGACTGGAAGACGTTTTCTCCCGAAAGGATCGCCTCGTCCAGCCTCGCCCACAGCTCCCAGGTCCACGGCTCGGTCGCCCACAAGGTCATGTACCGCAGGCTGTTCGGGTGGTCGTCGCGGAGCAGACGGGAGATTTCGGTGTGCGCGAACACGCCGTCGCCCCGGTCGGCGAAGATGCCGTGACAGGCCAGTGCCCGCAGAAGCCGGTTGAGCGCATCGGGATCGGCTTTCACCACCTTGGCGATGTCGTCGACCGGGGCGGGCTCGTCACCGAGGGCGTCGGCGACGCCGAGCTTGGCGGCGGCACGGATCGACGCCGACCAAGCGGCACTGAGGGCCATCTCCCGCAGTTGCCGCACGCCGAGGGGAACCGAACTGGTCATGAGGGCCGCCTTTCGCGGTGTGGACGGGGAAACGGGGTCAGCGGACACCGGCTGCACTGTTCTCGCGGACCACGGTGAACGGAGCGGGCTCGGCGGTCGCGTGCGCCATGATCCGCTTGACGCCGGCGAGGAAGCCGTCACCGCTGATGGCCTTCTTGTGCAGTTCAGCGCTTTCCCACTCGGCCGTCTCGACATAGACCTGCGGATCCCTGGCCGAGCGGTACAGCCGGTGCTTGCGGAAACCCGGCTGCGCCGACATGTACTTGTTGATGTCACCCAGGATCCGCTCGAACTCGGCGTGGTCGCCGGTCACGGTGAAGCGGTTGATGAAATGGAACATCGCTCTCCTTCTCGATTTCTCGGTGTTCTCGGTTCAGTCGGTTCGGTCGGCGAGGAACCGGTCGCGCAAGGCCCGCCGGGGCACCTTGCCGGTCGGCGAACGCGGAATCTCCCGCACCGGCAGCACCGCGTGGAGCCGTTCGTACTCGGCGACCCGGTCGTTGACGAACCGGATGAGTTCCTCCGGCTCGACGGGTTCGGCGAGGACGGCGATACCGCAGGCGACAGCGCCACGGAACTCGTCCGGCCGGTCGAAGACGACGCAGTCGGCGACCGCGGGATGGCTGCTCAGCACCTGTTCGATCTCCGTCGGTGAGACCAGCCAGTTGTCACATTTGAAGACGTCCTTGATCCGGTCCACCACGAAGAGGTGGCCGTCGTCGTCCAGCAGGCCGATGTCACCGGTCGGGAACCAGTCCCCGGGAGCGAGGTCGGGGCCGTCGAGGTAGCCCTTCATCACCTGGGGCCCGCGGACCTGGATCTCCCCCTTCTCTCCCGGGCTCAGCACCGCACCGGTGTCGACGTGGACGATCCGGCAGTCCGTACCCGGCACGAGTACCCCGGACGACCCGGGTTTCGGCCGGTCCAGATCGCCGAGGGTGACCGACGGCGAGGTCTCCGCCAGTCCGTAACCCTGGACCGCGGGCACGCCGAAGTGCTCGGAAAGCGCGGCGGCGGACGGCGGCGGGAGCATCGACCCGCCGCAGAGGATCGCCTGCAGGGTGGGCGCTTTCAGCTCCGGAAGCCGAGGATCGACGGCCAGCCGGGACAGCCGGACAGGCAGGCTGTAGTAGTGCGTCGCCCCGGTCTCGGCGGCGAACCGCACCGATTCGGCCGGGTCCTGCCCGGGGAAGAGGACGTGGGTCGCCTTCGCCGCCACCCCGATCGTCAGATGCATCGGATGGAACGTCGGCAGGAAGTTGAACAGCACCGAGGAAGCGGAGAGCCGGTTCCCGTAGGCGGTCTGGGCCGCGTTCACGGTGAGGTTCCGATGGGTCAGCCGGACGGTCTTGGGCGGGCCGGTGGTCCCGCTGGTGAACTGGAGCGCGGCGATCTCATCCGCCTTTACCGCAGGCAACGGGAAATCCGCCACCGCCCATTCGTCCACTGTGGATAGATCGACACCGTCGGCGGCCGGCCGGCCGTCGCGATGGGTCAGGATGAACCGGCGCACCCCCGGTAAGCTCGACCGCCGGGCGACCAGCCGGCGGTACACCTGAGGTGTCACGACGGCGACACTCGCCCCGGATCCGGCGATCGACCGGGCCAGCCTGTCGTCGGGAAGGAACGGATTCACGATCGCGCTCACGGCACCGGCCCGGGAAACACCGAAATAGGTGACGGCGAAAGCGAAATCGAGTCCGACGGCCATCGCGACGGTCTCCCCGGAGCCGCCCGCTTCGCACAGCGCGGCGGCGAAAGCCGTCACTCGCCGATCCAGTTCGCGATAGGTGACGGACGCGTCGGGCGAGCGCAGCGCGATGCGATCCGGGGCCGCTTTCGCCGCGGCGGCAAGGAGATCGTCGACCCGCGGACCGAACGGGCCGAGCGACTCCAGTGGCGGGCCGGAAAGAATCCCGTCACCCGTTTTCTCCGCACCCGCCGTCATGGCCGTCCTTCCGCCGGTTTCCGTTCGCGGATTCCAGGCTCACAGCCCCGGCTGGAAAACGGGTCGAACGACCGAACGCCGCCTTCCACCGCCGTTGTGCCCGGATTAGAGCAGCTGCGGTGAGGCTGGCGTCATGCCGATTGGAGGAACGTGATGGACGCGGTCGATGTACTCGTCGTCGGAGCGGGACCGGTGGGGTTGACCGTCGCGCACGAACTGCGCCGCCGGGGGGTCGGCGTCCGGGTGGTGGACCGGGCGGACGGGCCGGCGCCCACCAGCCGCGCCACCGCGACACACGCGCGGACCCTCGAGGTCTACCACCAGATGGGCGTGCTGGACGAACTCCTGGCCCGCGGGCAGCGGGTCGGGCACTTCTCGATGCACCGCGGCGGGCGGATGCTGGCGCGACTCGGGACCGACTATTCGGAACTGCCGACCAGGTTCCCGTTCACCCTTCAGATAGACCAGGTGTTCACCGAAGAGGTGCTCCGCAAGAAACTGAGCGAACTCGGGGTCGACGTCGAATGGTCCCGCGAGGTGACCGGGCTCGACCAGGACGAGAACGGCGCCACCGTCCTGATGAGCGGGGAAGGCGGCACCGAAGAGCTCACCGTTCCGTGGGTCGTCGGCGCCGACGGCGCGCACAGCTTCGTCCGCCGGAGCCTCGGGCTGAAACTGCTCGGCGACTCCACCGAGACCTGGCTGGTCGCGGACGCGATGATCGACCTCGACCTGCCGAGGGACAGCCTGCACTGGCTGCACACCGGGAACGGCACCGTCCTGCTGGTCCCGTTCGCCGCACCGGGCAAGTGGCGGCTCCTGGACACCATCGACGTCGACAACGCCGAAGACTACGAGGCCGTCGGTGCCCGGTTCGCCGAGAAACTGAAGCGCGCGTTGGGAAAGCCGGTGCGGGTCTCGACCCCGACTTGGGTTTCGGCGTTCACCATCCAACAGCGGATGATCCCGGCCATGCGGTCCGGCCGTTGCTTCGTCGCCGGGGACGCGGCGCACGTGCACAGCCCGGCCTCCGGTCAGGGAATGAACACCGGCATCCAGGACGCGCACAACCTCGGCTGGAAGCTGGCGCAGGTCGTCCGCGGCGAGGCCGAAGAGCCGCTTTTGGACAGTTACGGGGCCGAGCGGGTCCCGGTGGGCGAAGTCCTGCTGGGCTCGACCAAGACCGCGACCGCGCTCATCGCGTTGCGCAACTTCGCCGCACCCGTGCTGCTCCCGCTGGGACTCGGCGTGGTGAAGCGGGTCACCCCGTTGCGGCGCAAGATCGAACGCAAGATCCTGCGCGGAATGTCCGGGCTCGCCCTCAACTACCGGGAAAGCCCGCTGAGCCAGGGAATCGAAGCGGCGGACGTGCTGCAGGCGGGTGACCGAATCGGCTGCTCCGCCGAGACCGAACAGGCCTCTCCCGGTTGGCGGGCGTTGTGCGCCGAACTCGCCGACCCGCGTTGGATCCTGCTGGCGTTCCCGGGTGCCGAGACGGGCATCGGACGTGCACTGGCCGAGCTCGACGACGGATACCGGAGCGCGGTATCCGTGCTTGCGGTGTCCACAGTGGACCAGTTTCCGAACCGGCTCGCCGATCCGGGGAACCTCCTGCGCACCGGCTTGGACGCCGACGAAGGCGACTTCCTGCTGATCAGACCGGACGGTTACCTCGCCGCCCGCGGCAGGCTCGCGGACACGGACCTGACTTCCGTACTGGACCGGGTTCACCTGCGACCGAAGGCGAACCGATGAGCCTGCGCGGAAAACTCGCCGTCGTCACCGGCGGGAACCGGGGCCTCGGCCTGGCGATCACGCGGAAACTCGCGGCCGACGGCTGCGAGGTCGTCATCGCCAACGCCCGGGACGAGAGCGGCGCGGCGGCCGTGGTCCGCGAACTGTCCACCCTGCCGGGAAAGGTGACGTCGGTCCGGGCGGACCTCGGCGCCGCACCCGAGGTCGACGACCTGCTGGACGGAATCCGGGAAAAGCACGGCGGCCTCGACATTTTCGTGCACAACGCCGCGACCTACCACCCGATGCCCGCCTCCGCGCTCGACGCGGATTCCTGCGCGGCGGATATGCGGGTCGCCCTCGGACCGTTCCTCCACGGCATCAAGAAACTCACCGACCTGTTCCCGGTGACCGGTGGGCGGATCGTCGTCGTTTCCAGTCTGGGCGCGCGGTCGGTGATCCCCGGCTACGTCGGGCTCGGCATGGCCAAGGCGGCGCTCGAGAACCTGGTCCGTTACCTCGCCGTCGATCTCGCGGCGCGCGGCGTCACGGTGAACGCGGTCGCCGGCGGCAAGCTCGACGAGCGGGCGGAACAGGGCGACGACCCGATCTCCGCGATGGTCGCGCTCCGCACGCCGACCGGGCGGCTGGCCTGCCGGGAAGACCTGGCGGACGCCGTTTTCCTGCTGTGCCAAGCGGAGGCCGCGGCGCTGCGCGGCCAGGTGCTCACCGTGGACGGCGGGCTCTCCCTGCTCGCCTGAACACGGGAAATCAAGCCATCCCCCGAACGAAGAGGAGACGTATGCGGATCATCGACCTGTCCACCCCGGTCGACGCCGGGCAATGGGAACCCGATCCGGTCGAACACCGGATCCTCTCGCCTGAAGCGGGCGGGCGCCATATGGCCGAGTCGATGGCGGAGAAGTTCGGCATCGACTTCGACCCGGCCGACCTGCCGGACGGCGAACTGCTGTCCCTGGACACCCTCACCCTGACCACCCACACCGGCACCCACGTGGACGCGCCGTCGCACTACGGCACGAAAGCCGCTTACGGCAGGCCACGCCATATCGACGAACTCCCCCTCGACTGGTTCGTCGGCCCCGGCGTGCTGCTGGACCTGAGCGAGGAACCTGTCGGCACGGTCGGCGTCCGGCGTCTCGAAGAGGCCTTCGAGGAGATCGGGCACCGGCCGCGCCCCGGCGAGATCGTCCTGCTGCGGTTCGGCGCCGACGAGTTCTCCGGGACCCCGAAGTACTTCACCGATTTCACCGGCCTCGACGGTCCGGCGACCGAGCTCCTGCTGGACCTCGGTGTGCGGGTGATCGGCACCGACGCGTTCAGCCTGGACGCGCCGTTCGGCCACATGATCGGCGAGTACCGGCGCACCGGCGACAAGAACGTGCTGTGGCCGGCGCATTTCGCCGGACGCCGCCGCGAGTACTGCCAGATCGAGCGGCTGGCCAACCTCGCCGCTCTCCCCGCGGCGACCGGCTTCACCGTGCTTTGCCTGCCGGTGAAGATCGCCGGCGCCGGAGCCGGCTGGACGCGTGCCGCCGCCCTCGTCGAGTCCTGAACCTCCCAGTAGCCCAAGAAAGGCGACCATGATCACCAAGCAGACCCTGCACGAGATCTCGCGCGGCTACCTGAAGACGGCCATGCTGCGCACCGCGATCGAGCTGCGGCTGTTCGACACGATGACCACCGGCCCGGCCGAACCGGCCGCGATCGCCACCACCTTGGGCGTCGACGCGCGGGCGCTGCGGATCCTGCTCGACGGGTTGGTCGCGATCGGGCTGCTGACCAAGGCGGGCACCGGCTACCGGCTGGCGGACGGCGGCGAGGACTACCTGCCGACGTCGAGCCCGCAGTACTTCGGTGGTGCCGTGCGGCTCGGCGCGAGCGACTGGGAGTGGGACGCGCAGAAGCGGCTCACCGACTCGGTCCGCAAGGGCGGCACCGTACTCGACGAGCACTACCTCACCCCGGATCTGGACTACTGGGAGGACTTCGCCGAGCACACCACCTGGTTCAACAACGGTGCCGCGGAGCTGCTCGCCGACCAGCTGGTGCCGTGGGCGAAGGAGCGCGAGAGCGTCGACGTCCTCGACGTCGCGTGCAGTCACGGGTCGTACGGCTTCTCCTTCGCCCGCCGTGAACCGCGGGCCCGCATCTGGGGTCTGGACTGGCCCAACGTCCTGCCGCACACCAGGCGCAACGCCGAACGGTTCGGCCTGGCGGACCGGCTCGAAGAGATTCCCGGCGACATGTTCACGGTCCCGCTCGGCGGACCGTACGACCTCGTCCTGCTCACCAACGTCCTGCACCACTTCGCCGAGGAGACCGCGACAGGGCTGGTGAAACGGCTGGCGACCGCGGTGAAACCGGGCGGGCGCATCGCGGTGGTCGGCCACACCTTCCCCGACGGTGCGGACCCGGCTGAAACGCCGATGCCGTTCCTGTTCTCGGTCAGCATGCTCGTGCAGACCCACGACGGGGAGACGCATTCGATCGAGACCTACGAGCGGATGCTCGCGGCGAGCGGGTTCACCGGGACACGGATGTTCACCGGGCCGAAGGCACAGCACACCGTCTTCGTCGCCGAGAAGGCCTGACCGGGCGAGGAGAGCCAATGCACCCCGAGGAACGAAGAGTGGTGATGACCGGGATCGGCGTCGTCGCTCCCGGCGGGATCGGCACCAAGCAGTTCTGGGAACTGCTGACCGCGGGCCGGACCGCCACCCGGACGATCTCGCTGTTCGACGCGAGTTCGTTCCGGTCCCGGGTCGCCGCCGAATGCGACTTCCACCCGGTCGCGGCCGGGCTGGCCCCGGAAGACGTCGGGCGCTGGGACCGGGCGACCCAGTTCGCGCTGGTCTCCGCGCGGGAAGCGGTACTGGACAGCGGACTGCTCGGTGAGCTCGACCCGCCGTCCACCGGAGTGCTCACCGGGACCGCGGTCGGGCTGACGATGAGCCTCGACCGCGAGTACGGCGTGGTCAGCGAGGGCGGCCGAAACTGGCTGGTGGACGAAACGCTCGGCTCGCCGCATCTGTACGACTACTTCGTCCCGTCGTCCATGGCGGCGGAGGTCGCCTGGCTCGTCGAGGCCGAAGGGCCGGTCGGCGTGGTGTCGACCGGGTGCACGTCGGGGATCGACGTCATCGGGCACGCCGCGGACCAGATCGCGGACGGCTCGGCCGACGTGATGATCGCCGGCGCGTCCGACGCACCGATCTCGCCGATCACCACGGCCTGCTTCGACGCGATCAAGGCGACGACCGCCCGCAACGATGAACCGGACACCGCGTCCCGGCCGTTCGACCGGACCCGCAACGGGTTCGTCCTCGGCGAAGGCTCGGCGTTCTTCGTCCTCGAGGAACGGGAACACGCGCTGCGGCGAGGCGCGCACGTCTACTGCGAGATCGGCGGATACGCCTCGCGCTGCAACGCGTTCAGCATGACCGGTCTGCGGCCCGACGGCCGTGAACTGGCGGACGCCGTGCACAGTGCGATGGCGAGGGCGCGGACGGAACCGGGCGACCTCGGGTACGTCAACGCCCATGGCTCGGCGACCAAGCAGAACGACCGGCACGAAACGGGCGCGTACAAACTCGCCCTCGGCGAACACGCCTACCGGGTCCCGATCAGCTCGATCAAGTCCATGGTCGGGCATTCGCTCGGTGCGATCGGCTCGCTGGAGATCGCCGCGTCCGCGCTCGCCATCGAACACGGGATCATCCCGCCGACGGCGAACCTGCACGAACCCGATCCCGCCTGCGACCTCGACTACGTACCGCTGGTGGCGAGGGAACGGCGGGTCGACGTCGCGCTCAGTGTCGGAAGCGGCTTCGGCGGTTTCCAGAGCGCGATCGTGCTGACCGCACCGGATCGGCTCCGGTCATGACCGCCGCGACCGAACCCGCCACCGGGCGCGGCGGCACCCTGCGGACGGTCCGCCCGGTGGTGACCGGGCTCGGCGTCGTCGCCGCGACGGGGCTGGGCGTCGAGGAGTACTGGTCCGCGACGTTGGCCGGGAAGAGCGGCATCGCGCCGGTGACCCGGTTCGACCCGACCGGCTATTCGGCCCGGCTGGCCGGGCAGGTGGACATCGTCGCCGAACAGCACCTGCCGGGCAGGCTGCTGCCGCAGACCGACCATATGACCCGGCTCGCCCTCATCACGGCGGACGAGGTACTCGCCGATGCCGGCGCCGATCCCCGGGAACTGCCGGAATACGCCGTCGGCGTGCTGACGGCGGCCTCGGGTGGCGGTTTCGAGTTCGGCCAGCGAGAACTCGAAGCGCTGTGGAGCAAGGGCGGTTCCTACGTCAGCGCGTACCAGTCCTTCGCGTGGTTCTACCCGGTCAACACCGGGCAGATCTCCATCCGGCACGGTATCCGCGGCGCGAGTGGCGCCGTCGTCGCCGAAGGGGCGGGCGGGCTCGACGCGGTCGCCAAGGCGGTCCGGCGGCTGCGGCTCGGGACGTCGCTCATGGTCAGCGGCGGGGTCGACGGTTCACTGTGTCCTTGGGGCTGGATCTGCATGATCGCGTCGGGCGGGCTGAGCACGGCCGACGATCCGGCGGAGGGCTACCTGCCCTTCGACAGCCGCGCTAACGGTCACGTGCCCGGTGAGGGCGGGGCGTTGCTGACGCTGGAAGACCGGGCGGACGCCCTGGCCAGAGGTGTTTCCTGGAACTACGGCGAAATAGCCGGCTACGCCGCGACCTTCGACCCGCGGCCCGGCTCCGGCCGGGGTCCCGCCCTGCGCCGGGCCATCGAGCTGGCGCTGGACCGGGCCAGGATCCGGCCGGACGAGGTCGGCGTCGTGTTCGCCGACGCGAGCGGACTCCCCGAGCCCGACGCGGCCGAGGCCGAGGCCATCTCGGGCGTGTTCGGGCCGCGGGGCGTCCCGGTGACCGCGCCCAAGACGACGACCGGACGGCTGCTCGCCGGCGGAGCGGCACTCGACCTGGCGACGGCGGCGCTTTCGCTGCGGGACGGCGTCGTCCCGCCGACCATCCACATCGGACACCCGGCATGGCCTGACCTGCTCGACCTCGTCCGCGACGAGCCGAGGGCGACCGCGCCGCGGATCGCGGTGGTGCTCGCCAGAGGCCATGGCGGGTTCAACTCCGCGATGGTGCTCCGCCGGGCGGGCTGAGCCCGTTCACCACGAGAAAGGAACGAGATGCACCTGCGGGAACTGACCACCATCCTCCGCGAAAGCGCCGGTGAGGAGGAGGGCGTCGACCTCGATGGAGACATTCTGGACACCCCCTTCGAAGAACTCGGCTACGACTCGCTGGCCCTGTTCAACACGGTCGGCCGAATAGAACGTGAAATGGGGATCGCACTCCCCGATGACGTCGTGGCCGAGGCCACGACGCCCCGGTTCCTGCTGGACCGGGTCAACGAGGCACGCGCCTGCACCGAATCGGCATAGCGATAGCCATTCGGCGGGACTCCGGGTGATCGGAGTTCCGCCGAATGGCCGTCTTTATTCACCCATTGAAGAATTACCGAAAACTGCCAGAAATGTCCTTTTCAGCAAGCGGATTTCACGTCGGGGTTTCCCGGCGAGAACACGTCGTCGCGGTAGTCGTCGCAGTTGAGGACGACCTGGTGCAACTCCCGCAACCAGGGCGAAGGATCGATACCCAGCTCGTCGATGAACCGTTCCCGCAGCCGCCGGTAAAGGGAAAGCGCTTCAGCCCTGCGCCCGGATCGATACAGTGCACGCATGAACTGACCGTGCAGATTCTCGTTGAAGGGATGCCGCCTGGTCAGCACCGTCAGTTCGGTCAGCACGCCGTAATGCTGGCCGAGCCGCAGTTCCGCCTCGATCCGCCGCTCGAGGGTGAGCGTCCGTGAGGCTTCGAGCTCCCGTACCTCGGTTTCGATGGCAGGGCCGTGCCGCACGTCGACCAGCGCGTCGTCACGCCAGACCGCCAGCGCGTCGGCGAACAGGCAGGCCGCCTGGTGATACTCACCCGACATGAGCGCCAGTTCGCCCCTGGCCACGAGATCCTGGTAACGGGCGAGGTCCAGATCGGGTGGCGAGATCCGCAACTGGTAACCGGTGGTACCGGTGACCAGCACGTCCTTCGCCCTGTGCCCTTCGCCGTCAAGTGCGGCGTCCATCCGCTTCCGGATCTGCATGATGTAGGTCTGAATGGTGGTCAGCGCGCTCTTCGGGGGCGTCGTGCCCCAGAGTTCGTTCTCGATGGCCTGCAGCTGCACGAACCGGTTCGCGTTCAGCGCGAGCAGGGCCAGCACCTTCTTCGGCTTCACCGCCGTCGGCACGAAGGAAATACCGGCCTGATGCGCCACCAAAGGACCGAGCAGGTCGATTTGCACTGAAGTCAACCCCCAAGTAAATTTCAATAAATGATTGATATCCGGATTAATCGGGAAACCGGAGCGATACCTAATTAAGACCCCATTAAGGCCATATATGACCCTCTTCCATGTATACGAACGCGGACAGTGCAGGTCAAGGATTTGACCCGGCACACCGGGCTGCTCACTCGAAAAGACCAGCGCGAGTGAGCTGGACCACTTGGCGTCACTTTGCTCTTCGAGTATTGCGATACCCGCATTCCAGCGAAGCGTGGAAGAGTCACTTTGGAGGGCAATGAGGCGAATCGCCGGGACCCTACTCAGCCGAATCCGCACTGTCCAGCTCTGAAAGAAGGCTACCGATGAGTTCTGGCCTCCACCTGTCCCGGCTGCATCCGGGCGTCGCCGATCCGCGGATGGATTCGATGCGCCTGCTCAGCGAGACGGCTTTCCGCTACCCGAAGGCGCTGTCGTTCGCTTCCGGCAGGCCGTACGAGGGCTTCTTCGGGTTCTCGGACCTGCACCGCTACCTGGACCGATTCGTCGAAGACTCGCTGGCGCGCGGACTGCCCGAGGAACGCGTCAAGAAGGCGGTGTTCCAGTACGGCCCCACCAACGGCGTGATCCGGGACGCGGTGGCCCGCATGCTGGAGGCGGACGAGGACATCCACGTCGCACCGGAGTCGATCCTCATCACGCACGGCTGCCAGGAGGCGATGATGATCGCGCTCCGCGGCCTGTTCGCCGGACCGGACGACGTCCTGCTCACCGTGTCACCCTGCTATGTCGGCATCGCCGGCGCGGCGAAGCTGCTCGACATCGACATCGAGCCGGTACCGGAGGGCGAGAACGGGCTCGAAGCGGAGACGGTCGCCGAGGTCGCACGGCGGGTCAGGGCGGCAGGCCGCAGGCCGGTGGCCTGCTACGTGACCGCCGACTTCTCCAACCCGTCCGGGCACTCACTCTCCCTCGCCACGCGGAGGCGGCTGCTGGAGGTCGCCCGCGACGAGGATCTGCTGCTCCTCGAAGACAACCCGTACGGGCTCTTCTGCCGGGAAGGCGAGGAGATCCCGACACTGAAGGCGCTCGACACCGAGCAGCGGGTGATCTACCTGGGCTCCTTCGCCAAGACCGCGTTCCCCGGCGCCCGGGTCGGCTATCTCGTCGCCGATCAGCCGGTCCTCGGCGGCACCGGCGAACCCAGGCCGTTCGCCGAGGAGCTGGCCAAGGTCAAGAGCATGTTCACGGTGAACACCGCGGGCGTCTCGCAGGCCATGATCGGCGGGCTGCTCGCCGAAGCGGGACACAGTCTGCGCAAGGCCACCCGTGAGCTCGCCGACCTCTATGTCGGGCATCTCGAAACGACGTTGCGCTGCCTGGAAGAGCATTTCCCGCGGGCGGAGTACGCCCGGCACCGGGTGCGCTGGAACGTGCCAGGCGGCGGATTCTTCCTGCTCCTGGAAGTGCCGTTCGACGCCGGCTACGCGGCGTTGGAGACCTCCGCCCGCGATCACGGGGTGGCGTGGGCGCCGATGCGCATGTTCTACGTCGGCGACGGCGGGGCGAACGTCATCCGGCTCGGCTTCAGTTCCCTGACCCGGGACGAACTGGGCGAGGGCATCCGACGGCTGGCAGGCTTCATCGAGGCGTCTTCACCCGCAGAGCCTCCGTCCGCCGAGTGACTCGAGGGGTCAGCTCCACAGGTAGCGCCGTTCGGGGCGGCCCGTGCCGCCGTACTTGAGGTTCACCTCGGCCTTCCCGGTCGCCACGAAATGCTCCAGGTACCGCCGCGCGCTCACTCGCGCGACGCCGGTCGCCTCGGCGCATTCGCTCGCGGACATCCCGCCCGGCGCGCCGCGCAGCGCGGTCTCCACCAGTCGCGCGGTTTCGGCGGTGAGTCCCTTGGGCAGCACGGGTTTCGCGCTCGGCCGGGCACCGAAGACCTGGTCGACGTCGGCCTGCCCGGCCTCGGCCAGCCGGTCCAGCCGCTGGTGCAGCGACGCGAAATGGGTGAGCTGGTCCCGCAGGGACGCGTACTCGAACGGCTTGATCAGGTAGTGCAGGACCCCGCCTCGCATCGCCTGCCGCACGGTTTCCACGTCGGTCGCGGCGGTGATCAGGATGACGTCGACGTCCTCGGTGGCGCGCAGTTCCCGCAGTACCGAAAGCCCGTCCAGGTCGGGAAGATAGACGTCCAGCAGCACCAGGTCCGGTTTCAGTTCCCGCGCCAGCCGGAGCGCGTCGGCGCCGGTGTGCGCGACCCCGACGACGGCGAACCCGTCAGTGCGCGCGACGTATCCACTGTGGACTTTCGCGACCATGAAATCGTCGTCGACGACGAGGACCCGGATCATCGCGGAAGCCTTGCCGTGAACACCGCGCCGCCGGAGTTGTGCACCTCGACCGAACCACCCCGCCGGACGCACGCCTGCCGGATCAGCGCCAGCCCGAGACCACGCTGACCGTGCGCGGCCGCCTTCGTGGTGAAGCCGTGTTCGAACACTTCCTCGGCGATCTCCGGGGCGACACCGGGCCCGGAATCACGGACCTCCACACGCACTTCGTCATCCTCCTGCCACACGCCGACCTCGATCCAGCCCTGTTCGCCACGCCGCATGTGAGAACTCAGCGCGTCCAAGGCGTTGTCGACGAGATTTCCCAGCACCGTCACCAAATCCGTGGACAACCCGTCCTCGACGCGGTCCAGTTCGCTGTCCGGGGCCATCCGCAGCCCGACGCCGCGTTCCGCGGCGAGCGACGCCTTCGCGATCAGCAGCGCCGCCACCGCCGGGTCGCCGATCCGCGAGCCGACCTCCGCACGCCACTCTCCCTGTGCCGAACTGATCCGGCTGACGTAGCCGCGAACCTCGTCGTACTCCCCGAGTTCCAGCAGCCCGGAGATGGTGTGCAGCCGGTTGCTGAACTCGTGCGCCTGCGCCCGCAACGTGTCGGTGGCGTGCCTGCTGGCGTCGAGTTCGTCCCGCAGGGTCATCAGATCGGTGCGATCTCGCAAAGTCACGACGGCGCCGCGCACGTCGATCGGCATCCGGTTCAGGGTCAGCACCTTCCCTTGCCGCAACACGATCTGGTCGGCACCGGTCGCCCGGCCGGTGAGCAGGTCGCGGATCCGCTCGTTGAGGTCGAGATCCTCCACCGACCGGCCGACCGCGTCCTCCGGCAACGCCAGCAGTTCGCGGGCCTGATCGTTCACCAGGGTGATCCGGTGTTGCGGGTCCAGGCCGACGACGCCTTCCTTGATGCCGTGCAGGAGCGCCTCCCGGTTTTCCACCAGTGCGGTGATCTCGTGCGGTTCCAGGCCGAGTGTCTGGTTCTTCACGCGCCGCGCCAGCAGCAGCGAACCGCTCACCCCGATCACCAGCGCGACACCCAGCACCCGCAGGGCGTTGTCCGGCGAGTCGAGCACGCCCGCGAAGAAACCGGGCGACTTCGAGCCCGCCGCGACCATGCGGACCACCTTGCCGCCCTTTTCGTCGAGCACCGGGACGTGCGCCACGATCGAACCGTCGAGTTCACCGACCCAGGACCGTCCAGAGAGGACAGTGCTGTCCCCGATGTCGAACAGCGTCCGCAACTGACCCGGATCCGGTGACGCGAGCACGTAGCGGTCCGCTCCCGCGATCACCACGAAGTCCACTCCGGAGAGGCTCCGGGCGGTCTCCGCGGGCGCGTTCAGTTCGAACGGGCCGTTCTCGAGGTCGCCCACGACACCCTGCGCGGCGACACTCTCCGCGACGGAAAGCGCCCGGCGTCCCTCGGTCGTGCGGAAGTTGCTCCCCGCCTGGACGACGGCCAGCACGCCCACCGCGCACAGTAGGCAGGTGACGACTACTAGTTGCCACACGAGGAGCTGACGGGCCAGTGAACCCCGAGCACCCATCGCCACCTCCGCGTGACCAAAACGAACACAACAACCATTGGGCCCGCAAGCGGGACATCTCTGTTTACACGAGTGCAACATGTCCAACCACGCGGCAGAGAGGCGGGGATCACAGTGAAGCCCAGTAGCTGGTTGGCCATCGCGGCGGCGCTAGTCGCCGTCTTGCTGGTGCCACCGTTGCTCACCCCGGGCGGCGAGGCCGACGAGGGCTCGCAGATCCGGTCGTTGCGGGTACTCGTGCCCAACGCGCCCGGCGGCGGTTACGACATCACGGCCCGCACGGCGACCAAGGCGATGGAGGACGCCGACCTGCTCGGCAACGCGGAGGTGTTCAACCTCCCCGGTGCCGGCGGCACGGTCGGCCTCGGCCGCACGGTGGCCGAACGCGGTAACGGCAAGCTCGTGATGTCCATGGGACTCGGCGTGGTCGGCAGCGTGTTCACGAACAAGTCGCCGTCGTCGCTGCTCGACACCACACCGGTGGCGAAGCTGATCGAAGAGTCGGACATCGTGGTGGTCGGCAAGGACTCGCCGTACAAGACGATCGGCCAGCTGGTCGACGCGTGGAAGGCCGACCCCGGCGCGGTCCAGGTCGGCGGCGGTTCGTCGCCCGGCGGGCCGGACCACCTGGCGCCGATGCTGATGGCGAAGGCGGTGGGGCTCGCGCCCAAGGCGGTCAACTACGTCCAGTTCGACGGCGGCGGTGAGCTGCTCGCGTCGGTCCTCGGCGGCAAGGTCGCCTTCGGTGTCTCGGGTGTCGGCGAGTACCGCGACCAGATCCAGGCGGGCACGCTGCGAGTGCTCGCGGTGACCAGTGCGAACCGGATCCCCGGCATCGACGCGCCGACGCTGTCGGAGTCCGGTGTGGACGTCAAGTTCACCAACTGGCGCGGCATCGTCGCGCCGCCGGGCATCACCGACGCGGACCGCGCGAAGCTGGTCGGCCTGTTCGAGCGGCTGCAGAAGACGCCGCAATGGCAGGAAGCCTTGCAGCGCAACGGATGGACCGGGGCGTTCGCGCCCGGGGAGCAGTTCGGTTCGTTTCTCAAAGAGGAGAACACTCGAGTGGCAACGGTGCTGAAAGAGCTGGGTCTGGCATGACCACGTGGCTGAAGGAGCGCTCCGAACTCGGGGTGAGCGTGGTACTTCTGGTGCTCGGGGCGCTGGTGCTCACCGACGCGCTGAGCATTCCGACCGATTTCGCCCAGCGCGGACCGGTGGGACCGAAGGCGGTGCCGATCCTGGTCGGCTCGCTGCTGCTGATCGTCGCCGTCCTGCTGGCCCGCGACGTGCTGCGCGGCGGCAAGGGAGAGGCCGAGGGCGGCGAGGACATCGACCTCACCGCACCCGCCGACCTGCGCACGGTTCTGTTGCTGTGCGGTGCTTTCCTCGCCAACGCGGCCTTGATCGGCCTGGTGGGCTTCCCGATCTCGGGCGCGATCCTGTTCTGGGGCGCGGCGTACGCGCTCGGCAGCCGCAACCTGGTGCGTGACCCGCTGATCGCGGCGGGTATGTCCGTCGCGACCTTCCTGATCTTCAACAACCTGCTCGGTGTCCCGCTCCCCGGTGGCCCGTTGATGGAGGTGTTCTGATGCTTCAGCAACTCATCGACGGCTTCGGCACCGCGCTGACGCCGACCCATATCGCGATGGCGGCGATCGGGGTCCTGCTGGGCACCGCGATCGGCGTGCTGCCGGGTATCGGCCCGGCCATGGCGGTGGCGCTGCTGCTCCCGGTCACCTACGGGCTGGAGCCCACCGGCGCGTTCATCATGTTCGCCGGGATCTACTACGGCGGGATGTTCGGCGGCTCGACGACGTCGATCCTGCTGAACACGCCGGGTGAGAGCGCGGCGGTCGTCGCGGCCATCGACGGCAATCCCATGGCCCGTAAGGGACGCGGCGCGCAAGCGCTGGCCGCGGCGGCCATCGGGCATTTCGTCGGCGGCATCCTCGGCACGATCGCGCTGGTCGTACTGGCCCCGGTGATCGCGAAACACGCTGTCGACATCGGCGCGCCGGACCTGTTCGCGATCATGGTGCTGGCGTTCATCGCGGTCACCTCGGTGCTCGGCGGTTCCCGGATCCGCGGCGTCGCTTCGCTGCTGATCGGGCTCACCATCGGACTGGTCGGGCTCGACGAGATGACCGGCCAGCAGCGGCTGACCTTCGGCTCGCTGCATCTGGCCGACGGTATCGACGTGGTGATCGTGGCGGTCGCGCTGTTCGCGGTCGGCGAGTCGTTGTGGGTCGCCGCGCATCTGCGGCGTAACGCGTTCAAGCCGATCCCGGTCGGCAGGCCGTGGCTCTCGCGCGCCGACCTGAAGCGGACCTGGAAGCCGTGGCTGCGCGGTCCGCTGATCGGTTTCCCGTTCGGCGCGGTACCCGCCGGTGGCGCGGAGATCCCGACGTTCCTCTCCTACGTCACGGAAAAGCGGCTCTCGAAGCACAAGGACGAGTTCGGCAAGGGCGCCATCGAAGGCGTCGCGGGCCCGGAAGCGACGGCGTCGGCCTCCGCCGCCGGGACGCTGGTCTCGATGCTGACGCTCGGGCTGCCCACCACCGCGGTCGCGGCCGTAATGCTCGCGGCGTTCCAGCAGTACGGCATCCAGCCGGGACCGCTGCTGTTCGAGCGGGAGTCGTCACTGGTGTGGGGCCTGATCGCGTCGCTGTTCGTCGGGCTGACGCTGCTGCTGGTGCTGAATCTGCCGCTGGCGCCGCTGTGGGCGAAGCTGCTGCGGATCCCGCGGCCGTACCTCTACGCGGGCATCCTGTTCTTCGCCAGCGTCGGCGCGTACGCGGTCAACGCGGACATCTTCGACCTTCTGGTCATGTTCGTGATCGGCCTGCTCGGCTTCGCGATGCGGCGCTACGGCCTGCCGGTGCTGCCGGCGATCATCGGTGTCATCCTCGGCCCGGCCGCCGAACAGCAGATGCGGCGCGCGCTGCAACTGAGCGACGGCGATCTGGGCGGGCTCTTCAACACCCCGTTCTCGATCGTGGTCTACGCGATCATCCTGCTGATCGTGTTCTTCCCGTTGATCAAACGTCTCCTGCCTTCCCGGCCGCCCGCGGCCGAGGCGGAACCCAAGGACAAGGTGGACGTCTGACCTGCGGTAACCCCGATCAAGACCCGGCCTCGACTGCCCCGAGGCCGGGTCTTCTTTTTCGTCGCGGTGAACCGTCTCGCGCCGTCGTTCGTGTGCCTTGCATCACCTCGCCATATATTACGAAAGGATAACAGCGAGATCGCGTTTTGAACCGCCCTCGTGCTGTGGCCGTTTCAGCCAACGCGGGGTCAGCGACGCCGGTGATGCCGGTCACGCATCCCCCGGGCCCCGCGAAACGACACCGAACGAGGTGAACAATTTCATGCCCCGTAACGAAAGATCAGCCGGCCGCCACCGCATGGCACGCCGGACCAAACTCGCCACCGGCGCCATCGCGCTCTCTCTCGCCGTCGGCGGGATCGTCGTGGTGAACACGACCGGAACCCCCGACGCGGCCAGGGCCGACGGCGCGGACAAGTCGTTCTTCATCGACATCACGAAGGTCCCCCGCGGCAACAACGTCAACCTCGACCTCGCGAAACGAGGTGCACGAGGAACGTTCACCGTCGACTGCGGCCGCAACGAGAACGGCCACTTCAACGGCGACAACTTCATCGCGCAGCCCGGTGTCCGCAATGGAGCCGAGCACCTTCACGACTACGTCGGGAACCTCTCGACCAACGCGGACTCGAACAACAAGAGCCTTCTCCGCGCGGGCACCACCTGCAAGAACGGCGACAAATCCGCCTACTTCTGGCCGGTCATCCGGATCAACACCGAAGAAGAGGAAGAAAACGAAGCGGCGAACGAGGAAAAGCTCGCCGCCGACCGCGTGAACGCGGCCAAGGACGAAGCCTCCCCGCAGGCCGACTGCCCCGACGTGGCCAGTGAACTCGAGGACGTTCCCGACCAGGCCATGAACGCGGTCAACGACGGCCTCATCAAGATCGACCAGGACGTCGACAACGCGAACAACCAGCTGGCGCAAGGCAAACAGGCCGCCCCGGTGCTCGACGAGCTGAAGAACAAGCGCAAGGCGGCGATCAAGAAGATCGCCGACCAGATGAAGCAGGCGGGCAAACCGGTCGCGAAGCCCGAAGACCAGCTCACCGGCTGCGCGGTCAAGCAGAACGGTGACGGCGGCCTCGACAACGGCGGCGAGAACAGCAAGGTCGCCAAGGGCGGTGACGTCGAGAAGAAGAAGGCCGACGGCAAGGCCGCCGAACTTCCCGGTGTCGACGAGAACAACGAGATCGGCGACAACGAAGGCGAGATCCAGCGCCCCGCGAAGGTGGACCTGACCTTCACCAGCGGCGGCGCCCGTCGCGTCGTCGCGATGCCGAAGTTCCTGCGGGTGCTCTACGGCGACGCCAAGCAGTCCACCAACGGCCCGGCCAACGCCCGGCCCAGCTGGACCTGCAGCGGCTTCGAAGACCGGCTCACCGAGCTCTACCCGATCTGCCCGCAGGGCAGCAAGGTCACGCGTGTCCACGCCTTCCCGAACTGCTGGGACGGGAAGAACACCGACAGCGCCAACCACCGCACGCATATCGTGTTCTCCGACCGCAACGGGAAATGCCCGCGCGGCTTCAAGAACGTGCCGCAGCTGCGGATCACGCTGACCTACGACATCCCGCCCGCCGTCCAGCTCGCCGGGCAATACGCGGTCGACGCGTTCGCGCAGGAGAAGCACAACCCGCGCTCCGACCACGACGACTTCGCGAACGTGATGTCGCAGTGCCTGATGAACCAGCTGGTGAAGTGCATCAACAGCGGGAAGAGTTGCCGCCAGTAGCTGCGCCGTGAGAGGTGGGGGCGCGGCGGGGATGACCCGCGCCCCCACCCCCGCGCCGGGGTCCGGTTCCTGGCCCGGCGTAGGGGTACCGGGCCAGGAACCGGCGAGCGATACGGCTTTCCCTCCCTGGAAGCCGGACCACCCGGTCTGGGGTCAGGCCGTCGTCGACAACCGGCTCACCCGGTCGAACACGAGCGGCGCGGGCACCGCCGGGTCGACCTCGGCCAGCACGGCGTCGGCGTCAAGGCCTGGCAGGTGGATCCACGCGCTGTCGGCGAAATCCGGTGTGGTGACACTGATCCGGCCGCAACGCGCCGGCGGGACCAATGCGACACCGAAAGGCTCGACCACGTTGCGCCACACCGATTGCGACACGATCATCCCGGCGCCGAACTTGTCGCCTGTCGGGTCGAGACGGCACCAGTAGCCGACGGCGTCGTTGAAGGTCGACGCGCACAACAGCCGGGTCAGCGTGATGTACGTGCGGTGGTAGCGGTGGTTGTCCGCCATCGGTCCCATATGGACGGCCACTCGCGCTCGCATCGGGACGCGGGCGTAGCGGTTGCGGGACCGCAGCAGATGGTCCAGATGGAACACGACCTCGCAGAGCTGCCCGACGGCCCGATCCGGATACGCGACCATCAGCCCGTCGCCGGTCTCCCGGAAATGACGTGCTTCCCCCGGCGCGAGCCCGACCGCGTTGAAGGAGCGCGAAACCAGCGTCTCCATCTCGGTCTTCATCGGATCCAGCAGGTCATCGCTGGCCTTGGACGAACCGACGATGTCGACGGCGAGCACGGCATGGGTGTGCGCGTTGTAATGGCCTGAGGTCAGCACCTGCATCTCTGCGACCCCTCCCCTGATCGGTGAAAACTGGCGGCACGAAGCAGTGTTCCCACTCCTCACCGGAAGTTCTGTTCGGAACCGAACAGAACCTGACCCCGCCATGGTCAACGCCAGTGAGCTAAGTCACACCTTTTTCCGTGATCACCCGCAATGCTTCGCGATCGACGACGGTGATCGCACGGCGCGAACTGGCCACAACTCCCGCCTTCCGGAGCTTGTCCAGTGCCTGCGCGACCATGGTCCGGCCCATCGGGATGAACTGCGCGAGTTCGTCCTGGCTCAACGGGATCCCGATCCGCCAGCCGGCGGGCGTCCGGATCCCGCAGACGTCGACGAGGTAGTCCAGCCGCGTCGCGACCCGCGCCACCGCCTGCGGTTTCCACGACTGCGTCCGCTGACGCTGGGCGAGCACGAACCGGCGGGCGACGCTGACGAGCACCTCCCGCATCGCCGACGGATGGTCCAGCAGGAAGCGGTTGAACTCGCTCGCCGCGATCCGCCGGACGTGGACCTCCTCGATGGCGACGACGTCGGCCATCCGGATGCCGCCCGCGATCACCGCGATCTCGCCGTGCAGATCGCCGGGCACCCCGACGTCGAGGATGACCGTCGCCCCCATCCGGTCGGCGCTGGTCACCTTCACGTAGCCGTGCCGCAGCAGCATGACGAAGTCACCGGGCTCACCCGCGCGCATCAGCGCCTGTCTGCCCTCGTAGGTCTGCGGGGTGCCCATTTCCAGCAACCGGGCACGGACGGGTTCGTCCAGCCGCTCCAGGAACGGACGTTCTCTTTCTTCGGCGGCCTCCGGGCCCAAACCCACGAAACACCCTCCCAGGCAGTCGTGAACACCTATCGCGGAGAGTAACCGAATCGGCCACCCGTTCCGGCGGCGGAACCATCGTGCGTGGTGAAGATGCCCAGCCGGACCAGCTCCGATCTGATCCACTCGGCCAGCCGGTGCAACGGTCCGTCTTCGGCCTCGACGAAATAGCTGTCCACGATCTGGTGTCGTCTGTCGGCGTGTTTCGCCGCGTAGAGCAGCGCTGACCGTACCTCTGACACCTTCAACGGAGCGACCTTGATCCCGGGGGCCGGCCGCACGGTGCTCTTGGCGGCCATCACCGCCAGCACGGCCTCCTCCAGGCTGAACCGGTGCTCCACCGGCACGACCACATGTTCCACGCCCTCGACAACCCGGCGCCCGATCAACGGCATACTGTCAGATCAGCATGACGCACGGCCGTAGTCTGTTCGGCAGCGAACACTCGCCACCGATCAGCCCGGTTCGACGGCCGCGATCGCTTCTTCGAGCGCTTCCCGGTACAGCGTGAGCCGATAGCCGAGCATGATCGGATCGGGGTTCTCGTCCCGCGCGTGCCGCTCCAGCTTCTCGGTGGTCTGCTTGACCGTCACCCGCAGTTCGACGACCGCGGGCGAGTTGTCCCCGGCCCGTTCTTCGAGTTTCGCCACCGCCTGCCGGATGACTCTCGCAAGCTCCGTCTCGCCAGGCTGCGCCGTTTCGATGGCGGTCAGCGCGCGGCCCAGCAGGCTGTAATGGTCGTAGCCGGCGGCGGGCTCGGGCGCGCGGAATTCCGTCCTCTTCGCCGGTCGCCTGCCACTCAGCACGAAGAACGCGGCCTCGGCGGGGATCAGCACGGCGAACGCGGCGACGGCACCGAAAAGCCAGGCCTGTGGATGCGGCAAGGTCACCGAGTGACCGAGCAGGCCCGCGATGACCGTGAGCACACCGGTGACGACGTGGAACGGGCGGTTGTCGGGATCGGCCATGTCAGAAGTTGCTGAAGACGTTGACGAACATCTTGTCGATGCCGTGCGGGTCGACGGCCTGGTAGCTGCGGGCCTTGGACTTCTGCGCGATCTCGTCGAGGACCCGGCTGTCGGCTTGCGCGCCGTAGGCCATGGTGAAGATGCGGACGGAGTTGTCCAGCCGTTCGGCGTCGACGTTCTGCAGCACCTGATCCTTGGTGACCCCGGCGGCGGTGTCCTCGCCGTCGGTCAGCACCACGACGGCGTTGATGACGTTCGGGTCGAACTCCCGCCGCATCTTGGTGTTGGCTTCCACCACGGACTTGTAGAGCGCGGTCTCCCCGCTCGGTTTCAGGTTCTCGACCAGATCGATCATCGGGCCCCGGACGTCCTTCACCTTGCCGATCGGCATCTTTTCCTCTGGCCCGTTGGTCGAAAACGTCCACAGCCCGACCTCGTCTTCGGGATGCAGGTACTCGAGCTGTTTCCGGATCGCGGGTTTCAGCAGGGCGATCCGGCTCTCGGAATACGGTTTGTCCTTGCGGTTCTTGTCGAACGGTTCGTTCATCGATCCGGACAGGTCCAGCACCAGCAGGATCCGGCCGCGACGCTGCGTGTACTCCCAGCCGTCCAGCATCTTCTGGATCTGCTCACCGGTCGGGACGCCGATCTTCGGGGGCTCCTGGGTCTCCTGCGTGCCCACGGCCTTGGCCAGCTCGGGGTTCCCGCTACCACCGGGGTCCCGGAACCCGAGATCACGGAACCGTTTCTGCTGTTCGGTCTCCAGGAGGAAGTCGTAGAAGTCCTTGGCCGCCGCCTGCTGCTCCGGTGTCGCGTTCGCGGTGGTCAGGAAGGGATGGTCGATCAGCATCGTCCCTTCCCTGGGGTGGACGGCGACCAGCGGGCGCAGCGGCGCGACGGGATTCCCCTTCAGCTGCGCGGGGTCCCCGGTCGGCACGCCGCGGTTGTAGAGATAGACCATCTGTTCCTGCATCGCCATCGCGCTGATGTAGGGCGTCGGCTTCTTGCGGTCCTCTTCGTACAGCGTCTTCAGGAAGGCCACCGAATCGTCGCTGTAGTAGGCGACCGACGCCTCGATACCGCGGACGAACTGCACGGTCTCCGCGGTCCCGATCTTGCCGTAGTCGCCGCCCGTCGCCGCGAAGTAGGTCGCGATGGTCGCGGCGAGCCCGGACGTCGACCGCCGCGGGTTGTCCTTGCCGAGCGTGAAGTTCCCCCACTGGGCGTACGCCGCCCCCTTCGAGGCCCAGCCACCGTCGCGGTTCATTTCCAGGACGTCACCCCAGCCGGGCGTTCTCTCCGGCCAGCCGAGCACCTTGGCCATCGGCTCCGGCATCGCGATCACCATCGGGCTGGTCGCGAGCGAGGTCTTCGGCCCGGTCCTGATCCGCTCGCCCTTTCCGCGCTGGCGCAGCAGATCGACCCAGAGCGACGAACTCGGCAGCCAGACCTGGGGTTCCGGTTGCTGCTCGTCGATGTCGTTCCAGCCGTCGGCGATGAGGTCGAGCGCGGCACCCGAGGTCTTCTTGAACGCCTCGACCTTGGCGCACCGGCCGCCGTCGAACGTCCGGCCGGTGTTGTTGTACCGCTCGGCGAGTTCGCGGATCAGGTCGCCCTTCTCCGTGGAGGAACTCGTGACCAGGCGGACGCAATCGGTCCTGAGCGCGTTCGAGGGCGCGGTCACGACGGTCGCCAGCAGGACGATCACGAGCGTCCCGACCAGCGCGCCGAAGGCGAGCGAAAGCCAGCCTGATCTCCCCATGCGCGCCCCCTCGACGTCGTAGCGGGCAAGTGTAGCTACAACGTGGTTCCCGGTTCTGTTTCCTCGGTCACCAGATCGTAGGTTTCGAAACTGAAGCGGGCGAGGGTGCCCACCCAATTCCGGTAGACCTGTAGATCATCGAAGGATTCGACGTCTAGCCGCCATTCAGGTGGAAAGGATTCGGACAACGATTCCCCATCGGACAGCGCGACGAAGGTCGAGCGCGCGGAGTCCGGATCAGCGACCAGCAGGGTCAGCAGCACCAGCACCGCCCGGTAGGGTCCGCTGACGAACCGCGCCAGTTCCGCGTCGGGAATACCGATGCGCACCAGCCGGTAGAGGTTGACCAGTTTCCGGATCTCCCGTGGCGTGTTCAGCCGTTTCCGCAGCACGTGGACGAAATCGCGTTCGACTTCGGTGAGCCGCAACCGGTCCGGCCGCATGTTGTAGAACGTGGGCGGGGCCGTGTCCTTGACGATGACCTCCCTCGGCTCACCGCTTTCGCCACGCTGGAGGGTTTCCCCGTCGTCGGACCATTCCTCCTGTCCGCGCGCCGCCGGTTCCCTGCCTTCGATCGGCATCAGGGCGTCGATCAGTTCGTCGGCCGCGCCTCCCATGGGGCGCAACGCGAACACGATCTGGAAGATCTTGTCGAGATACTCCGACCGGCGCTCTTCCCCTGCGCCGAACAACTCCTCGTGGTGCTGATCGAGGCATCGCCGCAGCCAGCGGGGATCGACGGCCACCACCACGACGAACGCGGGCAGGGCCAGCAGCAGGTGCACCGCGGCGAGCACCTCGATCACCTTCGACGGCGGGCAGCGGTCGAGGTCGTCGATGTAGAGCACGATCCGTTCCAGCGGCGGCTCGCCCTTGCCGCCAGCCAGCTGCCAGTCCTTGCGCGCGTCCCCCAGATCCGCGCTCAGCCGCGCGAGGTCCTCCCGGACGCGAGCGAAAACCCCTTGGTAGTCCCCGTATCTGCCGGTCTTCGCCGCTTCGATCAGCTCGCCGAGCCGCGTGGCCGCGTCCAGCCGACGAAGTCGCTCCTCGGCTTCGCGGACCTCGGTCTCGAACCGTTCCGCCCGTTTGTCGACGTCGTGCCGCAGTTTGTCCAATGTGGACTTCACCGGCGCGAGGGCGGCTCTCGCGGTGGTGAGCGCCGGGGTCAGCACGGCGCCGAGCGCCACGATGGCGCCCGCCGCGGCAAGGATCGCGTTGTGCCACAAGGCCCATCCGGTGCTCGCCGCGACGAGGCCGAGCACACCGAGCACCGCGTACCCGGCGACGGCGAGCCGCCGCCGCCGGCGTTCGGCCCGGTCCACCCCGGACACCAGCAGCCGCCAGCGCCAGGTGAGCGGGGAATCCGCCTTGACGGCCCGCAGACCGGCGAGCCGGGTCCGCAGTTCCTCGCGTTCGGCGCGGACCTCGTCGGCGTCCGCGTGCGTCTCGGGCGCGCCGAGGTTCCGGAACAGGTGATCCACCAGGCCGACCCACAGATGGTCGTCGTGGTATTGCCAGGCGTTGAACCGGATCTGCCGGATCTCGCCGGCGAACACGCTGTTGGCGGCGTCGCCCCGGGATCGCCGGGCCAGTTCGGCCACGCGATCGGCCACCTGCCGTACGAAACTCGATTTGCCGGAGCCCCAGGGGCCCAGCAGCGCGACGCACAGCGGCGGGCTCGTCTCGCGGTCGGCGATGACCGCGGCGAGCGTGCGCACGTCGTCCTGGAAGCCGATCAGATCGATCGCGCTCTCGACGTCCGGCGTGATCCGCGGCCGGGCTCGCCCCGGTTTGGGTTCGACGAAACCGGTGCCGTCGATCTGATTGCCGAAGCGGTCCCACACCCGGATCGTGCGGTCGTCGCCGACCGAGACGATCTTCTCGTTGCCCGCGGTGCAGGCGATCGCGCGGACGTTGCCCTCGTGTCCCTTGAGGAGGGTGTATTCGGCGGGGTTCTCGATGTCGCGGACGTACATCTGGCCGCCGGAACCGCCGGAGAGCACCAGCTTCCCGTCCGGGCTGAAGGCCAGCGCCCGCACCACCCCGGCGTGCCCGGGGAAGACCAGGGCGGGATCGCCTTTCCGCCCCCACAACCGGACCGTCTCACCCTCGCCGGACAGCACCCGCGCGCCGTCGGCCGAAACCGCGACCACGTGTACCGCGCCCGCGCCGCCGAACCGGTAGTGGGAAACGACTTCGCGGTCCCACAGCCGCACACCGCCGGTGTCGTCACCGGCGACCACGACCCGGCCGTCCGGGGTCACCGCGACCGATTCGATCTCCGGGCCACCGGTACGGAAGCCGCGCTCCGTCACGCCGTCCAGCCGCCGGACCTCGACGGTGCTTCCCACTCCGGACACGACGAACTCCTTCGCCACCGCGACCGCGAGTGCCCGTTTGGTCGTCTGTACCTCCGGGGGCTGCGCCTCGCGACCGGAGAGCCGCCAGCGCCGCACCGTCGCGCCATCGCAACCCACCACGTACTGACCCGAGATACCCACCGCGAGGACCGGCCGTTCGTGGCCGCTCAACGCGAACCGCTGCGTGCCCGTCTCCAGGTCCCATACCCGCACCGTCTTGTCCGTCCCGCCGGTGACCAGCCGGTTTCCGTGCACCGCGACGGCGAGGATGGGTTCTTCGTGTCCGGTGAAACGTGCCGTCGTCATAGCCGGACAGTCTTCCGGTCGCGTCAAGATCATGGTTAACGACAGGCGACTATCGGCGGGTTCCGCGACGACCTCGACAGGTCCTAACATCACGCGGAGGCAACGGAGGACTACTCAGAGGTCCCTCTCGCCCGAACCAAAGTGTCGACACTGCTCCGCAATTCCAGCACGCCTTAACGCGAGGAGTAAAACGTGCTTCGACGTACCTTCGCCGCGGTGCTCACCGGCGCCGCGCTCTCCCTTTCGATGCTTTCGGCGCCCTCCGCCGGAGCCGCCGAGATCATGGCGACCACCCTGACCTACGACGACAGCCAGGCCGCGGAGTTCAAGGACGCGGTGGCCGCCGGCGTCAACGTCTGGAACACCAACGTCACCAACGTCCGCATCGTGAAGGCGACGCCGGGGCAGCGGGTCAACATCCGGATCATCGCCGACGACGGCTGGCCGCGCGCCACCCTCGGACCGGTTCGCCCGAGCGGCACGGTCACCGTCTGGTACGGCAGGCAGGCCGTCCAGCAGGGCTACAACAAGACCCGGATCGCGTCCCACGAACTCGGCCACAGCCTCGGCCTTCCCGACGTGAAGCCCGGGCCGTGCTCGTCGCTGATGTCCGGCTCGACCGGCGGGGTCAGCTGCGCCAACGTGAACCCCAACGCCCAGGAGAAGGCCAGGGTTCAGCAGAACTACGCCGGCACCGCCGTGCGCAACGCCGACACCGGCAAGGTCCTCGTGGACGTCGGCTGATCCCACGCCAGGGGGTGCCCGCCCGGCACCCCCTGGCCGGTCACCTTCCCACGGGGATCGTCGCGGGGTTCACCACGCCACCGGGAGCGCGTGCACGCCGTAGATATCGGAGTCCGTCCGCAGCGGGACCTCGTCGGCCGGGACGGCCAGGCGCAGCCCCGGGAACCTGGCGAACAGCCCGGCGAAAGCGATCCTCATCTGCACTCGCGCGAGTTGCTGACCGAGGCACTGGTGGACACCGTGCCCGAAGGAAACATGCCCGGCGGCCTTCCGGCGGAGGTCGAGCCGATCCGGGTCGGGGAACTTCAGCGGATCACGATTGGCGGCCTGCACCGAAAGCGCGACCGATTCCCCGGCCTTGACGAGCTGCCCGCCGATTTCGACGTCTTCGAGCGCGGTCCGCACACCCGTATGCGCGATGCTCAAGTAGCGCAGCAGTTCTTCGACCGCGCCATCGACACTCTCCGGGTCCTCGCGCAGGACCGCGAGCTGGTCCGGATGCCGCAGCAGCGCGAAGGTGCCCAGCGCGAGCATGTTGGCCGTGGTGTCCAAACCGGCCCCCAGCAAGAGGAACGCGATACTGGTGAGTTCCTCGTCGGTGAGTTCCGTGGTGGTCAGCTCACCGAGGATGTCATCGGTCGGTTCGGCACGTTTGGCCACGACGAGCTTGTAGAGGTACTCCCCCAGCGCGTTGATGGCGGCTTCCTGCTCGGCGACCGGAGCGTCCGGCTGGTTCAGCGGGGCGACGTTACGGCGGAAGAAGTCGTGGTCCTCGAAGGGAACACCGAGCAGTTCGCAGATCATCAGCGCCGGAATCGGCTGTGCGAAGTCCGTCACCAGATCGGCGGGTGACCCCTGTTTCTCCATCGCGTCGAGACGCGCCGCGGTCACCTGCTCGACCCGTTCGGTGAGCAGCCGCATCCGGCGGACGGTGAACTTGCCGGTGAGCAGCTTGCGATAGCGCGCGTGCTCGGCTCCGTCCATCTTGATGAACATCCCCGGCGGCGCGGGCTGCGGCACCATCATCGCCGCCGGACCCGGTAGCGGCGAATGCAGCAGTTCTTGTCGTGCGCTGAAACGGGGGTCCGCGACGAGGGCCCGGGTGAGCTCGTGGCCCGTCGCCAACCAGCCTTCGTGACCGTCGGGAAACGTGAGCCGGACGAGCGGATGTGCGTCGCGCAGCGGCCCGAGCTCGGCGGGCGGATCGAACGGGCAGCCCGCCGTCCGGTCGAGGGGCAATTCCGTGAGATGGGGTACCGAAGTGGTCACAGCTGTTCCTCCCAGATTTTCAGCCATATCCGAAGGCTACGTTGCATTTACAGGTTCATCAAAAACGTATCCTGGTCTTTTCGGTGTTGCGCCTGGTAGATTTCCGGAAATCGTTGCAACGGTCTTGTCGATGAATGCAACACGGTGTTGCATTGATATGCGACTGAACGCACCGGAGGTGCCCATGCCGGGCGGCAGGCTGACCCAGGAGGACCGACGGTTGATCGCGACCTGGCTCAAGGACGGCCTCGGTTACGCCGAGATCGCCCGGCGGCTCGGTCGCCCGACGTCGACGATCAGCCGGGAGGTCGCGCGCAACAGCGGTCATTCCGGTTACCGCGCCGAAGAAGCGAACCGGATGACCGGGGACCGCGCACGGCGCCGCAAACCACGGCCACGGGCCATCCCCGTCGTCTCGAACGGTTACGGGCGGGACCCGGAAGCCGTGCGCGCCTTCGCGGCCGACTTCACCGAGATGATCGTGGCGACCGGACTGCCCCGGATGACCGCGCGAGTGCTCGCGTGCCTGGCCGTCAGCGACGGCGGTGTCCTCACCGCGGCAGAGCTGGCCCAGCGGCTCCAGGTCAGTCCGGCGTCGATCTCGAACGCCGTCGCCTACCTCGAAAAGCAGGCGATGCTGAAACGGGAACGGAACGGCCGGCGCGAACGGTACGTCATCGACGAGGAGATGCCGCAGCGAGTGTGGGCCGAGAGCGTCCGCTCGAACCAGGAATGGGTCAAGATCTCCCGCCAGGGCGCCGAAGTCCTCGGCACCTCGACCCCGGCGGGTGCCCGCATGGACGACCTGTCCCGCTTCCACGCGCGCATCAACGAGGTCATGCTGGACGACCGTGTCGCGGTTTACGCCGGCGACGCGCCGACCGTCCTCGCCGCACTCCTGCACGCCGGCCGCGCACTGTCCGCTCCGGCTCTCGCGGCGGCGCTGGGGTGGTCCTCCGAGCGGGTTTCGACCGCCTTGCGGGTGGTCACCGAGTACCCGCATATCGCCGGGCCGGTGGGGCTGGTGGATGGGGGCGGGGAATTCCGGGCGGTTGTGTTGGTGGAGCGGCTGACTGCGGCGCAGTTGGCGGCTTTGGGGTCGTGAGTTTTAGGGCTCTGTCGACGAGGGGGTGGCTGACGGTGGGCTGTCGCCGTTTTTCGGCGATGAAGGGTTTCGTCCGTCGGTCGGGAGCCGGAGCGACTCGACTGTCAGCGCTACACATCGGCTGTACCCGGTCGCGATCGCCGTTTCCCGGCAACGGCGCTCAGAACGGTGGCGGTTCGCCGGCCAGAGGGCCTTCTGTGCGGGGTTCGTGGAGGGGCGGTGGTGTGCTGTCGTAGCTGTGTCCGGTGGGGGTGGTGACGGTCAGCGTGCCGTCAGGGGCGAGGCGATAACTCCAGCCGGGTTCGTCTTTGAGGCGGTGGTCGCGGCGGCAGAGGTCGATCAACTCATCGGCGTTGGTGTGGCCGCCGAACTGCCACGGCACCACATGATCCAGATCGCAGGCCTGCGCCGGACGCCCGCAGCCGGGTCTTCGACATTCACGATCCCGGACTCGCACAAACTCGCCCAGACCCGCCGACGGCCGATACCGATCCCGCCCGAGATCCAGCACCTGCCCGGAGAGCGGGTCGGTGATGATCCGGCGCAACACCGTGTCCGGCCCGGTCGCGATGTGCCGTGCCAACCCCGCCGGAATATGGCCGTGTCCGGCCAGCTCGGCGGGGTCGTTGTTCAGGCCGAGATAGGTGAACAGATCCATGTACAGAAACACCTCGGTGCGTTCGCTGGTACCGCCCTGCCCGCCGAGCAGCAGATCGAGCGCGATATCCGCACGCAGCTGATCCAGCGTCCGGGTCTCCCCATCCTTCCGCAAGGCGCGGGCTTCACGATCGATCCGCCGGTAAGCCGCGGTGACCTTCTCGGCGGGACCGTCCTCGACCTCGATCGACGCCACCCCGGTCTCGCCCTGCCGCACCCTGAGACGACGCCCCTCCCGGTTATGCTTCGCACGCTTATCCGCACCATCACGATCCACCATGTTCGCCGCGTGATTCGCCGCTTTCCGGATCTGATCGGCATTCCTGCCCGGCAACCGATCCTCCAGCACAGCATCCACGGCACGCGCGTTCTCATCCGACAACCACGCCGTGGCGGCGACGACCTTCATCGCACCGAAACCAGACAGCTTCCCCCGATCCATCAACGCCAGCGTGCAAGGCAGACGCGTAGTCAACGCGGCCGCGGCAGAGACCATCGCACCCGCGTGATTGTCCATAAAAGACAACTCGACCGCGACTTCCTGCACCACACTCCCCGCACCCCCACGATGCCGGCTCAGCTGAGCCAACGCCCGGAACCGCACCGCCTCCAACCGCGCGATCCCCGCCGACGCAGCCTTCGCCACAGCCACGGAATCCTTATCTCCCAACGAAACTACCGAAGCATTGACCAACTCCAAAAGATCAGGATCAACAATGTCCTCGAGAAGCGCCACAGGCGCCGCCTTGTAGGTATCCACCCGACGAACATACGATCGACCACCGACAGTTTCCGATCACACGCCCACCGTAAGACGTTGCCGATTTCCGACAACGGGGAATGGCGATTCAGGTTATTGAGGCGTCACGACCCTCACATCACGTCTCGTACGACCAGCCGCTCCGAAGCCCGCTCGATAGCCGCCTCCACCGCACCGACCCGGTCCGCCAGCAGGCCCACCGCGCCGACCGCCCGGCTCATCGGATCCTCGTCGTCCCCGCCCAGCGCCTGCGCCCGCAGGTAAGCCGCTTTCACGTCCGCCCACCGCTGCGCCGCCGAGGCGCTCAGCCGTCCGCGCAGTTCCGCCAGCTTGAGCAGGTTGGCCTCGGCGCCCGAGGTCAGCGTCTGCGCTTCGCCGGCGTAGTGGTCGTCGATGAGCGCTTCGAGTTCGGCGTCGTTCATCGCCGGAACGATCCGGCCTGCCAGCTTGTTCATGTTCCGGTAGGAACCCTGCAGCTGGAACGGCGGTTCGACGCGGGACGCGTCCGCCTGCGCCGCCGAAGCGATGTAGGCCTGGTTGTTCTTCAGCACGATCCGCTGCACCCGGATCAGTTTCCGCAGCACGGCGAGGATCTGCTCCAGCTCTGTCGCCGAATACGCGTGCTTCAGCTGATCCGCCCGGACACCGCCGTCACCTCGGGCGAGCCGGACCAGAAGGTCCACATCGGACCGTTCCCGCGAGACGAGCGGTGCCAGCACGGTGTTCGCGGTGAGCGCGTTCTCGATGTAGCTCAGCGCGAACAGCTCTTCCTTGCCCGACAACACATCGCCGAGGTTCCACACGTCCGCGCGGTTGGCGAGCATGTCCGGGATCCGGAACCGTTTGCCCTGCTCGGTGTACGGGTTACCGGCCATGCAGACCGCGAACCGTTTGCCGCGCAGGTCGTAGGTCCGCGTCCGGCCCTCCCAGACACCTTCCATCCGCCGCTGCGCGTCGCACAGCGAAATGAACTTCTGCAACAGTTCCGGCGACGTGTGCTGGATGTCGTCCAGATACAACAGCACGTTGTTGCCCTGTTCCAGCGCGAACGAGATCTTCTCGACCTCTTGTCGCGCGGTCGCGTTGGGCGCGTCCGCCGGGTCGACCGAGGTGACCTCGTGCCCGAGGGCGGGCCCGTTCACCTTGACGAACACCAGCCCGAGGCGGCTCGCGACGTATTCCATCAGTGTCGTCTTGCCGTACCCCGGGGGCGAGATGAGCAGCAGCAGACCGGATTGGTCGGTGCGGCGGGCGTCGCCGGTCGCACCGAGCTGCTTGGCGAGATTGTCGCCGATCAACGGCAAGTAGACCTCGTCGAGCAGCCGGTTGCGCACGAAGGCGCTCATCACCTTCGGCTTGTACTCGCTCAACCGCAGCCTGTCCCGCTCGGCCGCCACCAACTCGTTGCGCTGCCGTTGGTACGCGCGGAAACCCGGGACCCGATCGCGCCGGAACCGCTGCGTCCGCGCCAGCGTCTCGTCGAGCCGGAAGGTCATGGACCGGTTGACGATCCGCGGATGCGAACCGAGCAGACCGTCCACAGTGGCCGAGAGTTCCGCCGACGAGTCGTAGCGCGGCAGGTCGGCCAGTTCGATCGCGACGGCCTCCGCCAGTTCGTCACCAGGTGAACGAGTAGAGTCCACAAAGGACGTCAGCCAGGCTTCGGCGAGCTGGTGGCGATCGGCGAGATCGTCGAGCGCGCGCAGGTCTCCGGCGAAACTGCGCCTGTCGAGCCGGAACTTGTCGAGCAGCGCCCGCGCCCCGCCGCTGGTGACGAATCCCGGTGAGGCGTCGGCCAGCTCCTCGAACAAGTACTCGCCGGCGAACTCGAGATCGAGCGTCAGACCGGAGTTCTCGGCGAACGCGGCCATCGCCTCGGTGAACTCCCGCGCCAGCGCGTCGATCGCCGTGGTGTGCCCGAAGGCCTCCCGCACCCGCGCGAGCGACGCGGCCCGCGTCGTCCACGCGCCCTTCGCCGCTTCTTCGGCGCCGAACGCCCAGAACAGCTGCGCGGCCGCCCTCGACGCGGGCGGATACCGCAGCAGTCCCGCGGCGGAACGCAGGCGCAGCAACGCCGACAGGATCGCGGCGGCGTCGTGGTCGTGCACACCGCGGGCGTAGCCCTCGTCGTACCGGTTCCCCGCCACCCGACGGACGACGTCGAGCAGGTCGGCCTCGATCAGGTCCGGCTCTTCGTGCAGGATCGACGTCGCGAGATACTCGGCGCGATAGACCTCGGGCGATTCCGAGACCAGCAACTGGTCCCAGTACGGCCTCGTCGCCTCGAACGAGGCGTCCCGTACGGGAGCGCGGTAGTCGGTTCCGGTGATCGCGAACTTCATCCCGCCGGCGTGCGGGACCAGGGTGAGGTCGATGTCCTGGGTGTTGACCGCGAAGGTGTTGCGGCCGAGGCGGATCGTCTCCCCGCCCTCGCCGTAGAGGTCGAGCCGGTCGCGCAGCGCGCGGCCCGCTTCCTGGCGGGCGGCCTTGACCCGGCCTTCGAGTTCTTCGGCACGCACCTGGTCGCCGAGTTCGCGCAGTTCGGCGACCACACTGCGCAGCTTCGAGACCATCGGGTCCGAAGCGAAATAGGTGTTGATCTCCTCGACCGAACCGAGGGTGCCGACCCGTCTGGTCACACTCGTGAGGATCCGCTCGGCCGAATCGACCAGCCGGTCCGCGCGGCGCGCCCGCTCGTCGAGCAGCGCCTGCTTGCGTGAGGAGAACGCCTCGTAGACGTCGGTGCGCTTCTCCCCCAGCGACACCAGGAAGTCGTCGAATTCGCCGAACCGCGATTCGAGGTTTTCCAGCTGCAGCAGCAGTCTGCCGAGCTGCTCGTCACAGCGGTCCGGGGTGTCCGCGACCGCGAGACCGCCGGTGATGGCCTGCGCGAGCAGGGCGAACTCGGCGGCGAACTCCGCCCGCCCTTCGGTCTCCAGCAGTTCCTTGCGCCGCGCTTCGAGCGTGGCCCTCGCGCGGTTGACCCCGCCGATGACCTCGCCGACGCGTTCCAGGATCCGCGTCCGCACCACGGCGTCCGCGATCTCCAGCCCGCCGACGACGTCGGTGAGGACTTCGAGCCCGCCGGACTGCTCGTCGAGCCGCTCGGCGACCGGGACCGCCTCGGCGACGGTGGCGATCGCGCCCGCGGCGGCGATCAGCCCGTCCACCTCGGCGTGATAGCTCGTGAACGCGTCCTCGCCCTGCAGGAACCGCACGGCCCGCTGCGCGGCCTCGCCGAACTCCGTGTCCAGGTCCGCGATCAGCTTGTCCACGCGCCCGGTGTCGACGTACCGCAGTTCCCGCACGGTGACCAGATGTCCCCGCGCACGGTGCATTTCGGCGAGCCGTCGCACCCACGCGTCGGCCGCGTTCAGCGTCTCGCCGCGCACCTTGCGCACGAGCGAGGCGGTTTGCGCGGCCGCTTCGTCGACAGCTTCGGCCGCCTGACTGGTGAGCGCGGTGACCGTCTCGAACTCGTCGAGCACCTGCTCGGCGGTGACCCGGACCTCCGACAGCGGCGACCGCAGATCGCCGAGTTCGGCCTCGCCGAGCCAGTGGTAGTGGTCGAAGATCCGCGCGCACGCGGCGATCAGGGCTTCGAACACCGCCGCCGACGGCGCCATCTCGTCGACCATCCGGCCGATCGAGAGACAGTCGGAGATCCCGCGGACCAGATCGGCGTTGCCGACCCGTTCCAGCGGCCCGGTCCCGGTCGGCTGCGACGCGGCGTAGGTGTCCGATTGGAACGGCGTCCGCCACACCTGCATCGGATGCACGCGGCTCGGCTCGTCGGACAACGCCCGGAACAGCACCATCGTGCCGTCGTCGAACAGCGAGTACCCGTGGCACGGGATCGGGTTCGAGACCTCTTTGCGGATCACGTTGTACGGCAGGAGGAGCGTGCGTCCCTCGGCCCGCGCGTGGAAGACGTAGAGCACGTCCTCGCCGTTGGGCGAACGGATCACCCGCTCGAATTCGAGACCGTCCACAGTGGTGTCGAACGTCTTGCTGACACCCGTGTCGAGGTAGTAGCCGCCGGGGAAGATGATCCCGTGGTCCTCCGGCAGCCGCTGGCAGGCCTGCCCGATGCCGTCGAGGCGGACCACGTCCCGCGTGCGGGTGTTGAACACCAGGTAGCGGTACTCGGTCTCCTTGTACGGCAGCATCCGCACCAGGATCAGCGGACCGATCCTGGCGTAGGAGACCTCTGCGTCGGCGAGGCTCTGCAGCGGCTCGTCGACCGGTTCGGAGTAGATCCCCTCGCCGGTCTCGGTGTTGTTCTCGACCTTGATCGTCAGGTTGCCGCCGACGGTCTCGACGAACACCTCGTCCTCGATCGAGATATGCGGATGCCGTCCGAGAACATGCTGCTCGCGGGTGGTCTCGATCCATTCGAAGTCGTGTGACGGCGGGAAGACGTGATCGCGCTCGCCCCGGCTGTCCACATAGGACACCTTGCCGTCGGCGGTGATCCCCCAGCGCAGCACCCGGATGTCCTCGGTACGCGGCCCGATCTGGAAGATCGCGAGCAGCTTGCCCTCGACCCGCCGCAGCTGCAGCAGTTTCGCCTGCCGGTAATACCGGTACAGCTCGGCGAAGTCGCGGACGAACTGCTCGTCGCGCAACAGCTCCGGCAGCTCTTCGGCGGGCACGTCGTCGAAGCGGAAGGCTTCTTCGTCATGGCTGAAGCCGTGCAGCGAGAAGACGTCGTCGACCGTCGTCTCGGGCTTGAGCCCGATGAAGACGTTGTAGCCGAACAACATCCGTCCGCCGACCGACACGACGTCGCGCGGCACGCAGTTGTTCGCGGTGCGGATCCGTTCGGTGCCGATCAGCGCGAGTTGCGCGCTGCCGAAGACCCCGAGCCGCGTGGTGTTGAGTTCGTCCGCGCGTTTCGCCAGTTCGGCGGCCTGTGCGGCGAGCCGGGCGCGGAGCACCTCGTAGGTGCCCGCGTCCAGCTGCTCCGTTCCTGCCGCCGGTTCGGTCGTCGTCACTGCTTCGCGGGGGCGAGGGCGGCCACGGACGTCTCGGCGAGGCCGAGCCGCTGCGCCATCGACAGCAGCTCACGCAGCTTGTCGCTGTCCGGGCCGCCCGCCTGCAACTGCTTGGCCAGGAAGGCCGACAGCGTCAGGTTCTTCACGTCCTCCGTGCTCACCGAACCGACCAGTTTCGTCAGGTCGTCGGTGAAGCTGCCCGAACCGTCGAGCCACGACTTCCCGAGCGTCTGGACGACGTCCGAGTGTTCGACGAACCCGTCCACGCTCTTGCCGAGGCCGATCGAGCCGATGATCTTCTCGAAGAACATCGTCTCGCCGCCGACGATGTCGATGTCGGCCTTCTCCAGTCCGATGCCGAGCACCGTGGCCTGCGCCTCGGCGACCTCGCGCTGCACGTTGAGCGCGGCGAGCCGGATCTCCTTCTCCGCCTCCAGGCGCAGGCGGTACTCCTCGTGCTGGCGGCTGGCGCTGTCGAGCGCGGCCATCGCGGCGGCCTTCTCGGTGAGACCTTCGGCCTCGCCCTTGAGCTTGTCGCGCATCCCGTCGGCGAGCACGATCGCCTTCTCGCGGGCGACGATCGCCTCGGCCCGGCCCACCTTCTCCAGCGCGTCGGCGTCGCGTTCCTTGACCTGCGCGGCGGCCAGCCCACTGGCGGCCTCTTCGGCCTGGATCCCTTCCGCCAAGCGGATCTTCGCGCGGGTCTCCAGTTCGGCGGTCTGCTGGCGTGCCTCGGCCAGCGTCAGTTCCTCGCGGGCCTTGTGCTTCGAGGCGGCCTCGGCGGCTTCCGCGGCCTTGATGTCCTTGACCAGGCTTTCCTGCGCTTCCGCTTCGGCCCGGATGATGATGGCCTCGCGCTGGCGCTCCGCCTCTTCGACGACGCGGAGCTTCTTGATGATCTCTTCCTGCTCCGCCACCGTCTTCTCGACCGCGATCCGCTCGCGGATCACCTCGGCGATCGAGCGCTTCTCGGTCTCGACCTCCTTGTCCTTGGCGATCCGGGACAGCTCGGTCTCGCGTTCGCGGCCGATGACCTCCAGCAGGCGGTCCTTCTCGATGCGCTCGCTCTCGATGGCGATGACGCGCTCGCGGTTCTTGCCGGCGACCTCGATCTCACGCTGCTGGTTCTGGTGCTGGATCCCGAGTTGCTCGTCCGTGCGCAGCCCCGCGGCCTGCGACTTGAGCCGCTCCTCCGCCTGGACCTTGGCGATCTCGGCCTCTTCACGAGCCCGCATGGTCTCGATCTCGCGCCGCTGCTTGATCTCCGCGTCGGCCTGGCGCCGCTCCAGTTCGAGGATCGCCTCCCGGGCGTCCACGTCCTGGCGGGTGATCTCTTTTTCCTCGCCGCGGCGGAACTCGTTGGTGCGCACGTGCTCGATCGCGGTCAGCTCGGTGATCTTGCGGATACCCTGCGCGTCGAGGATGTTCGCGGAATCGAGCTGCGCCATCGGCGTCTGCTCGAGGTAGTCGATGGCCGCGTCTTCGAGGCTGTACCCGTTGAGGTCGGTGCCGATGACGCGGATGATCTGGTCCCGGAACTCGTGCCGCTTCGTGTAGAGATCCACGAAGTCGAGCTGCTTGCCGACGGTCTTCAACGCTTCCGAGAACTTCGCGTTGAACAGTTCCTGCAGGGTCGCCTCGTGGCTCGCCCGTTCGGTGCCGATCGCCTGCGCGACCTTGATGACGTCCTCGGTGGTCTTGTTGACCCGCACGAAGAACGAGATCCGGATGTCGGCGCGGATGTTGTCCCGGCAGATCAGGCCTTCCCGGCCGGTGCGGGTGATCTCCATCGCCTTGACCGAGGTGTCCATGATCTCGGCCTTGTGCAGCACCGGAAGGACGATCGCGCCGGTGAACGTCACGTCGACCCGGCGGACCTTCGAAATGATCAGCGCCTTCCCCTGTGGCACCTTTTTGAACAACCTGGTGATCGTGAAGAGCAAAACCAGGAGGATGACAACTATCACGGCGATCAGAACGCCGGCCCCCACGCTGATGGCACCCATACTGTTCCTTTTCTGCTTCAGATGTCCAAGGACTCGACCCAGAAGAACTCGCCTTCGGAGTCGTAGTCATAGAGAACTACGCGGCTGCCCGCCGTCAGGTTGCCTTCGCCTGCCTGACGAACGTCCACAATGGCCGTCGACCCGTCGGCGGCGGCGACTTCGGCCTGCCCGAAGTCGTGGGTCACCGACGAAGTGCGGATGACCGCGGCGCGACCGACGAAATCCATCCTGCTCGGTTCCTTCGCGGGACCGAATACCCGGCGCAAGGGCACCACGATCACCCTCGTCCCGAGTGCGCCGAGGACGAGCGCGACGACGAGCACGCCGGCGCCGAGGCCGATCCTCGCGGGTGTCGAAAGCTCCAAGTCATCGAGAAGAACCGTCCCTGCCAGACTGACGAACCAGGTGAACGCGATCAGCAAAGAGAGCGAAACGGACAGCGGGACCCCGCCGAAGCCCGCCAGGAGCCCGTCGCCGCCGTCGAAATCATCGGTGTCGACAGCGCCGAGCAGTGCCAGCAGCCAATAGCCGATCACCACGATCAGCAGGAAGCTGAAAAGCACGGCCGGGAACCCCAGAGCCGCGGTGACGAACCCGCCCATCGCCGTCGTTCCTCCCCCATTACCCCGAGTCAGGACTATAACCAGGGCGTGACGCCGGGAGGAGGGTTTTCGGCTACGAGTGGGTCACGGTGTGCGCAACCGTGCGGCGGTCATCCTGACGCGGAGCGTTACGCCGACCGGCCGCTCCGACGCCATCCGGTTGGACCTGTCGCGCCACCGGGGGCGCCCCCTACTCTCCAGTATTGAGAGTGACACAGGACACACCACGGTCTTGGGAGGCTCCATGGGGTGGCACGTTCGCGAGGTGATCGACGGGGATCAGCGCGAACGGCGGATCCGCCACGTCACCCGATGTCTGAGCTGCACGCTCACCTGCGTCCACTGTGGACTCCCCGCCGGTTTCTCCCTTCCCCCAGGACATCCAGGCCTCGGCGTCGTCGAGCATCTCCCCGGCGCGGCCACCCCCGGCCTGCCGGACCTCGCCCTCCTGCACCGGTTCTGCCGGGACAATCCCTCACCGGAGACCGGTATCGCGCTCCGGCGCGCCTATCTCGGGCTGGCGACCGAACTCTTCGAAACGGGGCGGCGGATCCGCTGCCACCAAAGGAGAAGTCACCAAAGACTCGGCGTGCGCCCGCCACGGCCGGGACGTCTCGAGGTCTACCGAAAACGGTGGCGAGTGGCCAAAATGCGGTACGCCTGCAAGGCGTGCCGGTACTACACCGGCTCTCACTGAGCCGATTCTCCCCCGGAGGACTCGTGCTCGTTCGTCTCATCCTCGGTCTGCTCATCACGGTCGTCGGCCTCGCTTTCGCCGCCCGCCGCGCCGCCTGGCTCGCGAAACTGATCCGGTCCGGTCAGCCGGACGAGAAGCGCTCGGACGTCATGGCCGTCCGCGCGAAAACGCATCTGGCCGAGGTCTTCGGTCAGCGCAAACTGCTGAAGTGGTCCGTTCCCGGGCTCGCGCATCTCTTCACGTTCTGGGGTTTCGTGATCCTCGGCTCGGTCTACGTCGAGGCGTACGGCGCCTTGTTCGACCACGACTTCCATATCCCGCTCATCGGGCACTGGGCGGCGCTGGGGTTCCTCCAGGATTTCATCGCGGTCGCGGTGCTCGTCTCGCTCGGGGTGTTCGCGGTCATCCGGATCCGCCAGGCACCCGAAAGGAAAGATCGCGCGTCACGCTTCTTCGGCTCGCACACCGGCGGCGCCTGGCTGATCCTGTTCATGATCTTCAACGTGATCTGGACGATGTTCCTCTTCCGCGGCGCGTCGGCGGCGGTCGGCGTCTTCCCGTACGAGTCGGGCGCGTGGGTTTCCCTTGGCGTGGGCGAACTCCTGGAGCCCCTCGGCCCCGCGGTCACCGAACCACTGGAGACCGTCGGGCTGCTGCTGCACATCGGCGTGATGCTGGCGTTCCTGTCGATCGTGCTCTACTCCAAGCACCTGCACATCTTCCTGGCGCCGGTCAACGTCACCGCCAAACGGCTTCCGGACGCACTCGGCCCGCTGCTGCCGATGGAATCGGCGGGTAAGCCGATCGACTTCGAGGATCCGGGCGAGGACGACACCTTCGGCCGCGGCAAGATCGAGGACTTCACCTGGAAGGGCATGCTCGACTTCGCCACCTGCACCGAATGCGGCCGCTGCCAGTCGCAGTGCCCGGCGTGGAACACCGGGAAACCGTTGTCCCCCAAGCTGGTGATCATGGATCTGCGGGACCACCTCTTCGAGAAGGCGCCCTACATTCTCGACGGCAAGGAACCTCCCGAGGAGCGCCCGCTCGTCGGCACCAAGGAGGACTTCGGGGTCATCGACCCGGAGGTCCTCTGGTCCTGCACGACTTGCGGCGCTTGCGTCGAGCAGTGCCCGGTCGACATCGAGCACGTCGACCACATCGTCGACATGCGCCGGTACCAGGTGATGATCGAGTCCGCGTTCCCCAGCGAGCTCGGCGTGCTGTTCAAGAACCTGGAGACCAAGGGAAACCCTTGGGGCCAGAACAATTCCGACCGCCTCGCGTGGACGAAGGGCCTCGATTTCGAGGTACCCATCTTCGACGGCGAACTCGCCGAGGACGTCGAGTACGTCTATTGGGTGGGCTGCGCGGGCGCTTTTGACGACAACGCGCGCAAGACCGTCCGCGCCACCGCGGAGCTGCTGCATCTGGCCGGGGTCAAGTACACGATCCTCGGCACCGACGAATCCTGCACCGGCGACCCGGCACGACGTTCCGGCAACGAGTTCCTCTTCCAGATGCTCGCGCAGCAGACCGTCGAGACCCTGAACGCGGTGTTCGAAGGCCGCGAGCCGGGCACGCGCAAGATCGTCACCACCTGCCCGCACTGCCTGAACACGCTCGGCCGCGAGTACCCGCAACTGGACGGGCACTACGAGGTCCTGCACCACACGCAGCTGCTGAACCGGCTCGTGCGCGCGGGCAAGCTGACCCCGGTCAAACCGGTCGACGCCGGACCGGTGACCTATCACGACCCCTGCTACCTCGGCCGCCACAACAAGGTCTACGAACCGCCGCGCGAACTCGTCGGCGCGACCGGCGCCACGCTGAGCGAGATGCCCCGCCACGGCGACCGCTCGCTGTGCTGCGGTGCCGGCGGCGCGCGGATGTGGATGGAGGAGCAGATCGGCAAACGCATCAATCTCGAACGCGTCGACGAGGCGCTCGGCACGGACGCCGAGACCATCGTCACCGGCTGCCCGTTCTGCCGCGTGATGCTGAACGACGGTCTCGTCCAGCGGCAGAGCGAGCAGCGTGGCGAGAACGTCACCGTGCGCGACGTCTCCCAGCTGCTGCTGGAAACCGTGAAGGAGCGGGATAGGACCACGACGGAGATTTGAGGCACACGTGAGTTGGAAGTTCGGCGCACCGAACTCTAGACTCACGGCATGGCGAATCTGCGCAAGGCCGTGTGCGCGCTGGCGGCGTCCACGCTCGTCCTCACCGCGTGCGGCGGTCCCAGCGCGGGCGAAAGCGACCACCGGCCGGTAGTGCTGACCACGTTCACGGTCCTCGCCGACATCGCGTCGAACGTCGCGGGCGACAAGCTCCGGGTCGAGTCGATCACCAAGCCCGGCGCGGAGATCCACGGCTACGAGCCCACCCCGGACGACATCAAGAAGGCCGCGAAGGCCGACCTGATCCTCGACAACGGACTGAACCTGGAGGCCTGGTTCGCCCGTTTCGTCAAGGAGAGCGACGCGCCGCACAAGGTGGTCAGCGAAGGTGTCCAGCCCATCGCCATCGGCGAAGACGCCTATCAGGGAAAGCCGAACCCGCACGCGTGGATGTCCCCGACGAATGTGGGTATCTACGTGGACAACATGGTGAAGGCGTTCAGCGAGCTCTCCTCCGGTGACGCCGCCGTGTTCAAGGCCAACGGCGACGCCTACAAGGCGAAACTGAAGGGGGTGCGCGACGAGATGACGGGTGCGCTGAGCGGCCTGCCGCAGAACGAACGCGCGCTTGTCAGCTGCGAAGGCGCCTTCTCCTACCTGGCGCGCGACGCCGGGCTCACCGAGCGGTACATCTGGGCGGTCAACGCCGAGCAGCAGGCGACGCCGCAGCAGATCACCCGCGCCATCGAGTTCGTCAAGCAGAACAAGGTCCCCGCGGTGTTCTGCGAATCGACCGTCTCCGACGCCCCGATGCGCCAGGTCGTCTCCGCGACCGGTGCCGCGTTCGGCGGTGTCCTCTACGTCGACTCCCTGTCCACCCCCGAAGGCCCGGTGCCGACGTACCTCGATCTCATCCGCCACGACTCGAAGACGATCGTGGCCGGCCTCACCGGAGCGAAGCCGTGACCGCCGCGATCCGCGTCGAGGACGTCACCGTCCACTACGGCGACGTCCTCGCCCTCGACGGTGTCGACGTCACCCTCGAGCACGGTCACGTCTGCGGTCTGGTCGGGATGAACGGCTCCGGCAAGTCGACGCTGTTCAAGACGATCATGGGCATGGTCCGGCCGGACACCGGCACCGTCTCGGTCGACGGCGGCCCGCCCGCCCGTGCCCGCAAGACCGGCGTGATCGGTTATGTGCCGCAAAGTGAGGACGTCGACTGGTCGTTCCCGCTGTCGGTGCGCGACGTCGTGATGACCGGCCGCTACGGGCGGCTCGGGTTCACCCGGCGGCCGCGCCGCGCCGATCACGAAGCCGTCGATCAAGCGCTGGAACGGGTCGAACTGACCGAACTCGCCGAACGCCAGATCGGACAATTGTCCGGCGGCCAGCGCAAACGCGCGTTCGTCGCCCGCGGCATCGCACAGGGCGCGCGCGTCCTGCTCCTCGACGAGCCGTTCGCCGGCGTGGACAAGCGCTCCGAGGCCACGATCACCCGCCTGCTCAAGGAACTCGCGGCCGACGGCGCCGCCGTCCTGATCTCCACCCACGATCTGCACGCGCTGCCCGGTCTGGCCGACGAGGCGATCCTGCTCATGCGCAAGGTGCTCGCGCACGGCTCCCCCGACGAGGTTCTCCGGCCGGAGAACCTCGCGCTGGCCTTCGGACTCGATGTCCTGCGACGGGAAGAAGAACCCGCGTGAACCTCTACGATCTCCTGCTCGAGCCGCTGGACTACGGCTTCATGGTGCGGGCGCTGGCCTCCACGGTCGTCGCGTCCGTGGTCTGCGCGGTGCTGTCCTGCTGGCTGGTGCTGATCGGCTGGTCGCTGATGGGCGACGCGGTCTCACACGCGGTGCTGCCCGGCGTCGTGCTCGCTTACGTCCTCGGCGCGCCCTTCGCGCTGGGTGCCGTCGTCTTCGGTTTCCTCGCCGTGGCACTGATCGGTGTCGTCCGCGACACCAGCCGGGTCAAGGAGGACGCCGCGATCGGCATCGTGTTCACCACGCTGTTCGCGCTCGGCCTCGTGCTGATCTCGGTGACGCCGAGCCAGACCGACCTGAACCACATCATCTTCGGCAACCTGCTCGGCGTCGACGTCTCGGATCTGATCCAGATCGGGGTGCTCGGCGCGATCACCCTCGCCCTGCTCGTACTCAAACGCCGTGATTTCACCCTGTACGCCTTCGATCCCACGCACGCGCACGCCATCGGCCTCAACCCGCGGCTGCTCGGCGCCGCGCTGCTCGGGCTGCTCGCGCTGACGTCGGTGGTCGCGCTGCAGGTGGTCGGCGTGATCCTCGTGGTGGCCATGCTGATCATCCCCGGCGCGACGGCGTATCTGCTGACCGACCGGTTCGGCCGCATGCTCGTGATCGCGCCGTCGTTCTCGGTGCTCGCGGCGGTGACCGGGCTGTATCTGAGCTACCACCTCGACACCGCGTCCGGCGGCATGATCGTGCTGGTGCAGGGCGCGGGGTTCACGCTCGTGTACCTGTTCGGGCCGCGGCACGGGATCGTGGGGAAGCGGCTGGCCAAGCGCAGGCGCGAGCTGGCACGAGCGGCGTAACCGGACAATCACCCCGCGCTCTGTGTCTCTCGCGACATCCGCCTGATCGCTCCCTTAGGTTAGGCTCCCCTCATGTCGACGGAAGACGCGCTGCTCACCGGCCATGACCTGGTGCTCGCGCATCATGAGCGGGCCGTGGTGGACGGCGTGTCGCTGTCCCTGCGCGCGGGTACGGTGACCGCGCTGGTCGGGCCGAACGGTTCCGGCAAGTCGACGCTGTTGCGTTCGCTGGCGCGCCTGCACCGTCCTCGCGCGGGCGACGTCCGGCTCGGTGAGCGGTCCGTGTGGGGCGGGAACGCGTTGTCCGGCAAGGAGTTCGCGCGTCAGGTCACGTTGCTGACCCAGCACCGGCCCACGCCGAGCGGGGTCTCCGTCCGCGACGTCGTCTCCTATGGCCGCTACCCCTACCGCTCGGGCTGGCGAGGGGTCGACACCGACGGCGCCGCCGCGATCCGCCGCGCGATGGAACTGACCGGCGTGACACCGATGGCCGAACGCGGCGTCGACGAACTGTCCGGCGGCGAACTCCAGCGTGTCTGGCTCGCGTCCTGCCTCGCGCAGCAGACTTCGGTGCTGCTGCTCGACGAGCCCACCAACCATCTCGACCTGCGCTACCAGGTCGAGATCCTCGATGTCGTCCGCGATCTCGCCGGAGAAGGCGTCGCGGTCGGCGTGGTGCTGCACGACCTCGACCACGCGGCGATCATCGCCGACGAGGTCGTGCTGCTGAGCGAGGGAACCATCGTGGCCACGGGTGACATCGGGCAGGTGCTCACCACCGAGCATCTTTCCCAGGCCTACGGGGTCACCGTCCACGTCGCGAACGACCCGGTCACGGGCGCGATCCACTGCAGGCCACTCGGGCGCTATTCGCCAAGGCCCGCCTGAGAAAACCCAGGAAGAACCATGCGAGTGCTGACCCCTGCCCTCCTCACGGCGGCGGCGTTGCTGTTGTCCGCCTGCGGCACCACCGAGACCCCCGCCTCCGCGCCGGACGTGCCCGCCGCGAGCGGTCCGGTCACGGTGACCGACGCGCGCGGCAAGGCCGTCACCCTCAAGGCCCCGGCGAAACGCGTCGTCGCGCTGGAGTGGGGCGAGGCCGAAATGGTCGCCTCGCTCGGGGTCACGCCGGTCGGCGCCGCGGACGTCGCGGGCTACAACGTCTGGGACAAGGCCGTTCCGCTGCCTGCCGAGGTCAAGGACGTCGGCAAGCGCAACGAACCCAGCGTCGACGCGATCGTCGGCCTGAACCCCGAGGTGGTCATCATGGCCGAGGAACGCGACTCGACGCTGGTGCCGCAGATCGAGAAGTACGTGCCCGTCGTGGTCACCAAATCCAGCGACGCGAGCCGGAACTTCGACCGGCTGCGCGAGGACTTCAAGCTGATCGCCAAAACGGTCGGCAAGGAGGCCGAGGCGGACAAGCAACTGTCCGAAATGGACGCCAAACTCGCCGAGGGCAAGAAGGCCGTCGAGGCCAAGGGCGCCGTGGGCACGCCGTTCCTGATGGCCGACGGCTACCTCGAAGGCAGCACCGTCAGCATCCGCCCGTTCGGCAAGGGTTCGCTGGTCTCCGACACCGCCGAGGCCGTCGGCCTGAAGAACGTGTGGACCGGACAGGTCGACCCGCAGTGGGGCCTCGGCCAGACCGACGTCGAAGGCCTGACCGCCATCACCGACCCGAAGACCGTGTTGTTCTACAGCGCGTCCGAAGAGGACGTCTTCACCACCGGGCTCGCGCAGAACGCCGTCTATCAGCGGCTGCCGTTCGTGGTGTCGAAGAAGATCCACAAGCTGGAGGCGGGAACGTGGACCTTCGGCGGACCGAAGTCGATCATCTTCACCGCCGACCAGATCGTGAAGGCCATCACCGCCTGATGATCGAGGATCTGCGGTCGCCGCAAGCCGTGCGGACCGCCGTGGTATCGGCGGGGCTGGTGGTGCTCATCGCCGTCCTCGCCGGCGTCCACCTGACACAGGGCACCTCGACGTCCGGCCCGCTGGACGTGGTGAAGGCGCTCTTCGGCCAGGGCGACGCGCAAACCCTCGCGGTACTGGAGGGTTCGCGCGTCCCCCGGCTGCTCGCCGCGCTGCTGCTCGGAGTCGCCCTCGGCGTCGCGGGCGCGGGAATGCAGTCCGTGGCCCGGAATCCGCTCGCCTCGCCCGACACGCTCGCGGTGAACGCGGGCGCGCATTTCGCCGTCGTGGCCATTTCGGCGCTCGGGCTTTCGCTGCCGCTCGTCCCGGTGGGCGGGGCGGCTTTCGCGGGCGGGCTCGCCGCGGCCGTGATCGTGCTGGGACTGGCGGGCGGCGGTTCGGCGAGTCCACGGCTGGTGCTCGTCGGTTCCGCGGTGATGCTGGCGCTCCAGTCGGTGACCATCCTGCTGCTGCTCATGTTCGAGCAGGAGACGTCCGGGCTCTTCGCCTGGGGCAGCGGTTCACTGACGGTGTCGGATCTGCGCGCGACCGGGCAGATGACGCCGATCGTGGTGATCGCCGTCGTGGCGCTCGTCGTGATGGGGCGCAAACTCGACATCCTCGCCCTCGGCGACGACAACGCGACCGTGCTCGGCCTGCGGGTACGGCGGACGAGGGTCGGCGCGGTCCTGCTGACCGTCGCGCTGACCGCGGCGGCGGTGACCGTCGCCGGACCGGTCGGCTTCGTCGGGCTGAGCGCGCCGGTGATCACGCGGCTGCTGCTGCCGATCGCCAAGCATCGCGTGCTGCTGCCGGTGTCCGGCCTGGTCGGGGTGGTGACGGTGCTCGGCGCCGACGTCGTCCTGCGGGCGATCATGGGTTCGGCCGCCGCGGTGCGGGTACCGACCGGTGTCGTGACGACGCTCGTCGGCGCCGCCGTGATGGTGTGGCTGGCGCGACGCGGCCGGGCCAGTGGCTCGCGTCGTCCGTCCCCGGCGGGGCGGGTCGGCGTCGCCGGATCGAAGCGGCGGCTCCTGACCATCACCGGCGCGCTGGTGGTGCTGCTGGCCGTCGTGCCCGTTGTCGGTCTGATGCTGGGCGACCGCGTCGTCCTGCTCGGCGACCTCGCGAACTGGGTCACCGGCAACACCGGGACCGCGCTCACTTTCGTGCTGGACCAACGGCTTCCGCGGGTGCTGGCCGCGCTGCTCGCCGGTGCCGCGCTGGCGGTGTCCGGCTGCGGGATCCAGTCGGTCAGCCGCAACCCGCTCGCCGAACCCGGCCTGCTCGGCATCACCGCGGGCGCCGGGCTGGGCGCGATCACCCTGATCACCATCGTCCCGACGGTCGGTGCCTGGGCGATCGCCGGTGCCGCCGGCGCGGGGGCGGCCGTGGTGTTCGTGCTGGTCTACGGGCTGGCGTGGCGGTCCGGGCTGGATTCGGACCGGCTGGTGATCATCGGCATCGCGGTCTGGTCCGCCGGGATGGCGCTGATCACCCTGCTGATCGTCGTCTCCGACCCGTGGAACTCGGCCAAGGCGCTGACCTGGCTTTCGGGGTCGACCTACGGCCGCACACTGGAACAGGTCGCGCCGGTGGCCTTGTCGCTGCTCGCGCTGACGCCGTTGTTGTGGGTCAAGCACCGCGAACTCGACCTGCACGCCCTCGACGAAGACACGCCGCGGGTGCTCGGGATGCGTATCGAACGGTCGCGGCTGGTGGTGCTCGCGGCGTCCGGGATCCTGGCGGCCGCGGCGGTGTCCGCGATCGGCGTGGTCGCCTTCGTCGGACTGGTCGCGCCGCATCTGGCGCGATCGCTGGTCGGCGGACGGCACGGCCGGGTGCTCCCGGTGGCGGCGGCGCTCGGCGCGCTGCTGGTCAGCGTCGCGGACACGCTCGGGCGGACGGTCATCGCGCCGGCCCAGATCCCCGCCGGCCTGGTCATCGCGCTGGTCGGGACGCCGTACTTCGTCCTGGTGCTCTGGCGGACCCGGCCGTAGAAGTCCGTGAAGGACTCCTTGAGGGACTCTGGGTCCCTCAAGGAGTCCTTCACGGAACTACAGGGTCTTCTGGAGGTGCGTCGCGAGGAGTTTGGTGAAGCGTGAGGGGTCGGCGAGTTCGCCGCCCTCGGCCAGCAGAGCCATGCCGTAGAGCAGTTCGGCGGTCTCGGCGAGACCCTCGTTCTCGCCCTGCTTCGCGAAGGCGTCCCGCAGCCCGGAGACCAGCGGGTGGCCCGGGTTGAGTTCCAGGATCCGCTTGATCTGCGGCATTTCCTGGCCCATCGCGCGGTACATCTTCTCCAGCGTCGGGGTGACGTCGTTCGTGTCACCGACGATGCAGGCGGGCGACGTCGTCAGCCGCGACGACAGCCGGACCTCCTTGACCTGCTCCGAAAGCGACGTCGTCAGCCAGGTCAGGAGCCCGGAGAACTCCTCCTTCTGCTCGTCGGTGGTGTCGGAGTCGAGTTCGACCTCGCCCTTCGCGACCGACTGGAACTGCTTCTCCTCGTAGCCGGAGACGGCGTCGACCCACATCTCGTCGATCGGGTCGGTGAGCACGAGGACCTCGTAACCCTTGGCCTTGAAGGCTTCCAGATGCGGGGAGTTCTCGATGCTCTGCCGCGATTCGCCGGTCAGGTAGTAGATGTGCTCCTGGCCGTCCTTCATCCGCTCGACGTAGTCGCGCAGCGACGTCAGTTTCTCCGGGTCGTTCGTCGAGGCGAACGAGCAGATGTCGAGGATCGCGGTGCGGTTCTCGAAGTCGTCCAGCAACCCTTCCTTGACGGCGCGGCCGAACTCCTTCCAGAACGTCTCGTACTTGTAGGGGTTCTCGTCGGCCATCAGGGTCTTGACGGTCGAGAGGACCTTCTTGACCAGGCGACGGCGGATCAGCTGGATCTGCCTGTCCTGCTGCAGGATCTCGCGCGAGACGTTGAGCGAGAGGTCCTGCGCGTCGACGACGCCCTTCACGAAGCGCAGGTACTCCGGCATCAGCGCTTCGCAGTCGTCCATGATGAAGACGCGCTTCACGTACAGCTGGACGCCGCGCTTGCGCTCCCGCATGAACAGGTCGAGCGGCGCGTGCCCCGGCAGGAACAGCAGCGCCTGGTACTCGAACGTGCCCTCGGCCTGGAGGCGGATCGTCTCCAGCGGGTCGTTCCAGTCGTGCGCGACGTGCTTGTAGAACTCGTTGTACTCGTCCTCGGTGACGTCGCTGGAGGAGCGGGCCCACAGCGCCTTCATCGAGTTGACCGTGACGACCTCTTCGCCCTCGGTCATCCGGATCGGCCAGGTGATGAAGTCCGAGTACTTCTTGACGATCTGCTTGATCTTGGTGGCCGAGGTGTAGTCGAAGAGCTGGTCTTCGGTGTCCTCGGGCTTGAGGTGCAGGGTGACCGAAGTGCCCTGGGGCAGGTCCGGGACCGTCTCGATGGTGTACGTGCCTTCGCCCTCGGACTCCCAGCGGACGCCTTCGTCCGATCCGGCGCGGCGGGTCAGCAGGGTGACCTTGTCGGCCACCATGAAGCTGGCGTAGAAACCGATACCGAATTGGCCGATCAGATCCTGCGAGGCCGCGGAATCCTTGGTCTCTTTGAGCTTCTTCAGGAATTCGGCGGTGCCGGATTTCGCGATCGTGCCGATCAGCGCCACGACGTCGTCCCGGCTCATCCCGATTCCGTTGTCCCGCACGGTCAGGGTGCGGTTTTCGGGGTCGGTGTCGATCTCGATGTGGAGATCGTCGGTGTCCGCCTGGAGGTCCTTGTCGCGGAACGCTTCGAGGCGGAGCTTGTCCAGTGCGTCGGAGGCGTTGGACACCAGTTCCCGCAGGAAGGTGTCCTTGTTCGAGTAGATCGAGTGGATCATCAGCTGCAGGAGCTGACGTGCCTCCGACTGGAACTCGAGTGTTTCGGCAGAGGTTGTCACGCGGCGATATTACCGAGCGCGGGTCCGCGTCAAGCCAGCCTCTGCCTGGCCACCTCGGTCAGCCCGTCGCCGGTGGCCTGTTCGATCGTCGTGACCGCGGACCGGCCGGTGGTCTCGACCGTGGCGATCACGTTGCCGAAATGCGGGCCGGACACCTTGGACCAGGTCAGCGGATCGGGTGTGACGCCGCCTCGGCGGGCCCAGCGGCGTGCGAGCGACGCCACCGGGGACGACCAGGTCGCGGCGAAGGCCAGCCGGAGCGGCCGCGGCATGGCGTTGTGCACCGGCGAACAGGTGACCTGGTACACCGTCGACGTCACCGGTTCGGGGTACCGCGCCTCGGCGATGTAGGCGTGATGGACGTCGCCGGAGAGCACCGCGATGGTGGCGGGCGGCTCCTCCCCGCGTCCCTCGCGCGCGATCATCGCGGCGAGCCGATCGAACGACGCGCGGAACGCCGCCCAGTGTTCGAGGTCGCCCGCCTGCCGGATCTTCTCCGCGAGCCGGCCCCGCCACCCGGGCCGGGCGCAGGCCCGCTCGTTGAGGGACTGCAGGTGGGAGATCACCGGCGGCAGCAGCCACGGCAGCGAAGACCCGATGAGCAGGTGGTCGCAGGCTTCGGCGGCGTTCTCCTCGACCCAGTCGAACTCGTCGTCGTCGACCATCGCCCGATGACCGGGCTCCAGGATCCGCCCCGCCCGGCTGTCGATGACCAGCAACCGCACCTTGCCGAAATCGCGCCGATAACTCCATCGCGCACCCTTGGTGCCGTCGCGTTCGTTGTCGGCTTCGTCGGCGTAAGCGACGAGCAGGTCGGCGTTGTCCCTGCCGGAAGCCAGGGCCTTCTGATAGGTCGGGTCCTCAGCCAGTTCGGCGGGGCCGAGGTTCCCGAGGTGCTGGTAGACCCAGTAGGACATGATCGCCCCGCGCAAGCGCTCCTGCCACCACGGCTGCGCGCGCATCTGCTCCCGCCAGGTATGCGAGGTGTTCCAGTCGTCGCGGACGTCGTGGTCGTCGAAGATCATCGACGTCGGCACGGTGGACAGCAGCCAGCGGATCGTCGGCTCGCCCCAGGCTTCGAGGTAGAGGTGGGTGTACTCCTCGAAATCCGTCACCTCGGTCCCGGGCGGCTTCGAGGTGTCACGACGCCGCTTCAGCCATTCCTGCGTCTCGTCGGTGGTTTCGTCGGCGTAGACCTGGTCGCCGAGCATCAGCAACGCCTGCGGCCACTCGGCCTCGTCGCCGTCGGCCATCCGGCGGGCGTACGCGGCCAGCGCGTCCGGACCGAACGTGTCACCGTCGTGCGGTTTGCGGCAGGAACCGAACACGAGCCGGACCCGGGACTCGTTCGCGGGCAGTGTCCGGATGCGACTGGGCGGGAACGCGGAATCCTCCAGTGGCCACACCTTTTCGCCGTCCACGCGCACCTCGTACTCGGTGCTGGTGCCGGGTTCGAGCCCGGTCAGCACGAGCAGGGCGTAGTGGTGGCCCCGGATCTCGAACGTCCTCGCGGTCGTGCCGAGGACTTCGACCTCACTCGCGGTGCCGGTCTCGACCCACACCGTCGCCGACGTCTCGTCGACATGACGCAGCAACGGACCCAGGCGCAGACTCATTCCTGAAACGGTGCCACAGCGGAGCCAAGATCGTGCGCTGAGCGGAAGCCTCAGCCGAGCCGGGCGAAGATCTCCCGGATCTCGGCCAGCGCCTTTTCCCGTTCCGCGTCGTCTTCGTACCAGTCGTCGGCGGCCCGCTCTTCGACGATCGCCTCGGGGGTGAATTCCTCGCCGGACCGGTAGGGGCTGACACAGTAAGCGAACCCGGACTCGGTCAGCGGGTCCAGGTCTTCCCGGCGGCAGTGCTCCAGGAAGCCTTCGGCCTGCGCCCACCGCCGGCCGTCGAACCAGAACACGCCACCGGCGTAGTGGATCGCCGCTCCCGTCTCGGCATCGACGAGGTTCAGGGCCTCGTAGTTCTCGGGGCGGTTCCGTCAGCGCGACGAGGTGTCCGGGGTGAAGTACCAGACGGCCGACTGCCCGCCACTGTCGTTCCAGGCGAACCGTTCCGCGCCGTCCACCGCGATCGGCGTGATGTCGGTGATCGCGTCGATCACCGGCCTGCGGGCCCCGTCCAGCCGTCGGGCACGTGGCCGATCCGGATGCGCTGCGGGTGGTCGCCGACCGGGACGGACTTCACCTTCGCGCCGGTCGCGAAGTCGATCGCGGTCACCTGGTCGGCTCCGCTTTCCGAGATGACGCAATGCTTTCCGTCACCGTTCACCGTCGCCCAATACGGCTTCGCGGCCGTCACGAGCCGGGCCTCCTGCAGGCTCGCACGGTCCACAATGGTCGCGTAGTCGTCCATCGTCCCGGCGACGCACAGCTTGTCGCCCGCGGGGCTCATCGACAGTCCGTGGTGCCGCGAGTCGTTGACCCAGGTCGTCCGGTCTTCGCTGGTGTTCGGGTTCTTCGGCAGCGTCTTCGACCGGGTGATGCGGTCGGTGGCGACGTCGTACTCCAGGAGGCCGTTGAAGAACGAGACCTGGAAGTACAGCTTCGACTCGTCGGGCGTGAACGCCATCGGGCGGATCGCGTCGGACAGGTCGGTGCGGCCGAAGGCGTCCAGTCGCTGGCGCATGTCGATGACCTTGACCTGTTGGAAGGTCTTCGTGTCGGCGACGGTGAGCTTCCGGTCGCCCTTGGTGAAGTCCTGCCACGGCGCGTCGAGAGCGGTGTTCACGTCGCCGATCGAGCTGTTCCAGAGGTACCGGCCACCGTCGGTGTAGGTGTTCTCGTGCGGTTTGTCGCCGGTCTTGAACGAGCCCAGCTGCTGCCCGGTCTCGATGTTCAGCACGTGGACCGTGTTCGACGTCGAGGCGGACACCGCGATACTGCGCCCGTCCGGCGAGACGGCCATGTGGTCGGAACGGAACCCCGACACCGGGAAACGCCAGTTCATGCGGCCGGTGGTGAGGTCGATCGAGACGACGTCGGCGAAACTCGGGCGGGAAGCGACGACGGAACGGCCGTCCGGGGTCGTGTAGAGATCGTCGACGAGCTGGTCGTGTCCCTCGCCGACGCCGTTGCGGATGCCGAGGAAGAACGCGAGTTTGATCGGGTTCAGGTAGATCTCGGCGAGCCGCTCGTCCTTGTCCGGCACCATGTTGACGCGCGCGATCTTCGCGTAGTCGCCGGAGGGCCGGATGACGTCCGCCGTCCCCTCCCAGTTGTTGCCCACGAACAGGACCTGCCTTAAGGCGGCGCTCGCTCCTGCCGCGGGCACCGAGCCCAATGCCGCGACGGCGAGGCAGGTCACGAGGACGGTGTTGAGCAACCGGCGTTTCCGCATCACGCGCACCCTTCGGCGAAGTCCTGTTACCTTTCGGTAGCTCACAGGAAACCAACCGATCGGACACCCTCGGTAGGGGCCGGTCGCCAAGGACCGCGTCGTTCGTTGTGGACAGCTCACAACCATCCGCGGGAAGGCGGTGGCGATGGCGCACCGGTTGCTCCACGAGGTGCTGCGGGCGATGGCGGCCGACGCCGATGTCGTCGACGAGGTCGTCCTCGCCGCCCGCACGGAGTCGCCGGAAGTGGCGGGCTTGCCGGTGCACGAGAACCGGCGGCACGTCGCGATCGTGCTCGCCGCCGGGCTCGCGTCGTTCGAACGGCCGGGCGGGACCAGTGAGCAGGACTACGCCGCGGCCGCCGTCCTCGGCGCCGACCGGGCGACCCAGGGGGTGCCGCTGGCCGCGCTGCTGCGCGGGGTGCAGGCCGGGCGCAGCCGCGCGGTCGAGATCGCCGTCGAACGCGGCAAGGCGGCCGGGGTCCCCGATGACGTCATGCTGGCGGCGCTGGTCGACTTCGACCGGAACACCCGCGCGCTCGAACGGCAGGTGATCGCCGGCTACCACGAAGCCGAACTCGAACTCTCCCGCACGGTCCGCGACAGCCGGGTCCGGTTGCTGCGGCGGTTGCTGGGTGACGACACGGCGGTGCCGTCGGCCGAGGAGGTCGCGCACGCCGGGCTGAACCCGGACGGCCGCTACCACTGCCTGCACTCCGACATCGGCGATCCGTACCAGGCACGGGTCGTCGAGCGGCGGCTCGGCGGGACGGGCGGGATCTTCGGACTGGTGGAAGGACGGCTGACCGGGCTCGCGCCGCGGCTGCCGACGCCGTCGGCGCTCGGGGACGACGTCCTCATCGTGGTCTCCCCCGCCGTCCCGCTCACCGAGGTCCGCGGAATGCACGCCCTGTGCGCGATGGCCCTGCCGACGGCCGCGCGGGAGCGGGCCCGCGGCCTGCACGAGGTGGCCGAACTGGCCGTGGAGACCGCGCTCGACGCCCAGCCCGGGCTCGCCGCGCTGCTCGGCGAAACCCTCCTGGGCGCGCTGACGCCGGGCGACGCCTTCCACGAACAGCTCGTCTCGACCGCCCTGGCCTACCTCGACCACGGGCGGCGGCTCGATCAGACCGCCGCCGCGCTGCACGTCCACGCGAACACCGTCAGGTACCGGCTCTCCAGGCTCGGCGAGATCACCGGAGCGTCGCTCGACCTGCCGGAAGACGACGGCGGCTCGCAGGTGCGGCACACCGTCGGCTGGTGGTGGGCGCTGCGCACCTGGCGATCGGCCTGAACCACCGGGTCCCGCCGTCCGTGTAACCCGATGAAGGCTCCTGCACCCTGGAAGGAACCCGCCTTGTCGGTTTTCACGCGTCCCGTCCTGGTCGGCCTGCCGGGGGACCGGACGGCCGCCCGCGAAATCGCGTCCAGCGCGGTGACGACCCTGTCCGGCGTCCTCGTGCTGTTCGCCCTGCTCGCGCCGAACGACCTCGACAGGCTGACGCCGGAGGCGTTCGTGCGGCTGCCGGTGGAAGCGCTGCTCGGGGTGGCGGTCGTGCTCATGCTGCGCGACGGCGCGCGGCGGATCGTCGCGGTGTCCGCCGGCGCCGTCCTCGGGCTGCTGACCGTCGTCAAGGCCATCGACATCGGCTTCGGGCTCGCCCTGAACCGGCGGTTCAACCCGGTGTTCGACTGGGGTGTCGTCGGCAACGGCGTCGACCTGCTCGGCACCTCGATCGGCAGGAGTGCCGCGATCGCGTCGGTCATCGGGCTGGTTCTGCTGGGCGTGCTCGTCGTCGTGCTCATGGCGCTGTCGATGGAGCGGTTGAGCCGGGTGGTGGCCGGACGCCGTACCGCGTCGACCCGGGTGGTCGCCGTGCTCAGCGTGATCTGGATGGTCTGCGCGGTGTTCGGCGTGCAGCTCGCGCCGGGGCAGCCGCTCGCGTCACGCAGCGCCGTCGCCTACGCCTACGACGACCTCCGGCAGGTGCGGGCCGGTATCCGGGACAGAGAGGCCTTCGCGTCCGAGGTCGCCGTCGACGCGTTCCGTGACACGCCGCCGTCCGGGCTGTTGAACGCGTTGCGCGGCAAGGACGTCCTGTTCACCTTCGTCGAGAGTTACGGCCGGGTGGCCGTCCAGGATTCCGACATCGCGCCCAAGGTCGACGCGGTACTCGACGCCGGGACCGCGCGGCTGAAGAACGCCGGGTACGGCTCGCGCAGCGCGTTCCTGACGTCGCCGACGACGAGCGCGGGCAGCTGGCTCGCGCACTCGACGTTCCAGTCCGGCGTCTGGGTCGACAGCCAGCACCGCTACGACGACTTCGTGAAGACCGACCGGTTCACCCTCGGCGGGGCGTTCAGACGGGCGGGCTGGGAGACCGTCGGCGTCGTCCCGGCACACACCGAGGAGTGGCCGGAGGGGAAGATCTACGGCTACGACCGCTACTACGACTCACGCGGGATCGGCTACCACGGCCCGCCGTTCTCCTACGCCACGATGCCGGACCAGTTCACGCTTTCGGCTTTCCAGCGCGCCGAACGCGCGAAGCGGGACCACGCGCCGCTGATGGCGGAAATCGACCTCGTCACCAGTCACTGGCCGTGGACACCGCTCCCCCGCATGGTCGACTGGAACGCCGTCGGCGACGGGTCGATCTACAACCCGATGCCCGGGCAAGGGAAAACGCCCGAAGAGGTCTTCACCGACCCGGCCAAGGTGCGGGCCGCGTACGGCGACTCGATCGCTTATTCGTTGAACTCGCTGATCTCGTACGTGGAGACCTATGGGGACGACGATCTGGTGCTCGTGTTCCTCGGCGACCATCAGCCGAACCCGATCGTCGCCGGGGCGGGCGCCGACCGCGACGTTCCGATCACCGTCGTCACGCGGGACAAGGCAGTGCTGGACAAGATCGCCGCGTGGAACTGGCAGGACGGGCTGAACCCGGACCGGAACGCGCCGAGCTGGCCGATGAACGCGTTCCGGGACCGGTTCCTGAGCACCTTCGCCCGCTGACCCCCGCATTCAGAGGACTAAACGCGGTTGGAGTCGGCCGCTGCGTCGCGATACCGGTCGGCCAACGTGCGCAAGTAGAGGACTAATTGCGGGGGTTCGGTGACCCGGAAAGGGACATTGAGCAGTCCTAAGTGGACAGCCAGTGTCTCGATGCTGTCGGCGCCGGTGTGCAGCACACAGGTGTCCGCGTCGACGGCCTCCACCGTCCCGACGGCCGGGTTGATCCGCGCGGTCACCTCCTCGGCGGACGCGTGCACGGTGACGTCGGCCCGGTACCGCCAAGCCGCGGCCGAGACACCGCGCCGCACCCGGTCCGTGACGTCCTCCGGCAGCTCACGCGGGGTGAACCGGGGGCCGATCGGGACACGCGGCGTCACCCTGTCGACGCGGTAGGTGCGCCAATCGCCGCGGTCGAGGTCCCACGCGACCAGGTACCAGCGGCGTCCCCAGTTCACCAGGCGATACGGCTCGGTCTTCCGGACGCTCTCCGAGCCGTCGTGGGCCCGGTAGCCGAAGCGCAGCACCTCGTGGTCGCGGCAGGCGGCGGTCAGCACGGTGAGCGTCTTCGCGTCGACGCGCGGGCCGGGATCGTCCCGGGGCACCGGGATCGTGTACGCCTGCAGAGCGTTCACCCGACGTCGTAACCGCGACGGAAGCACCTGCTCCAGCTTCGCGAGCGCGCGCAACGACGTCTCCTCCACTCCCGCGATGGTGCCGCCCGCCGCGGTCCGCAGGCCGATCGCGACGGCGACGGCCTCCTCGTCGTCGAGCAGCAACGGCGGCAGATCGGCGCCGGCACCGAGGCGGTAGCCACCGACGGAGCCACGGGTCGCGTTCACCGGGTAGCCGAGCGCACGCAGCCGCTCGACGTCGTTGCGGATGGTCCGCGCGCTCACTTCGAGGCGTTCGGCCAGTTCAGTGCCGGTCCAGTCACGGGGAGTCTGCAAGAGGGAGAGCAAACGGAGCAGTCTTGCCGAAGTTTCCAACATTCTTCGAGGCTCCCTCCTCATTAGGAACGTACTGTTCCTAATGGCACTCTATCTTGGTCCTATGAACGAGAACACCGAGATCAGACCCTTCCGCATTGACATCCCCCAGTCCGAACTGGACGATCTGGCCGACCGCCTCGCCCGGGTCCGCTGGGCGAACGAACTACCCGCCGATCAGGTCACCGACGGCGTACAGCGAGGACCCGTCACGCCGGGCTGGGAGTACGGCGTGCCGCTCGAGTACGTGCAGCGGCTGGTCGCGTACTGGCGCGACGGCTACGACTGGCGCGCGTGGGAGGCGAAGCTCAACGCGTACCCGCAGTTCACCACCGAGATCGACGGGCAGAACATCCACTTCCTCCACGTCCGCTCGCCGGAACCGGACGCGACGCCGCTGATCCTCACCCACGGCTGGCCGAACTCGGTCTTCGAATACCTCGACCTGATCGACCGGCTGACCGACCCGCGCTCGCACGGCGACGCCGAGGCGAAGGCCTTCCACGTCGTGATCCCGTCACTGCCGGGATTCGGCTTCTCCGGTCCCACCCACGAAAAGGGTTGGAACCGCTACCGCACAGCTCGCGCTTGGGCGGAACTCATGCGGCGGCTGGGGTACGAACGCTATGGCACGCACGGGAACGACGCCGGTTCGTTCGTCGCCCCCGAGGTCGGCCGCGTCGACCAGGAACACGTCATGGGCGTGCACGTCACGCAGCTGTTCTCGTTCCCGAGCGGTGACCCCGCCGAGTTCGAGGGCATGACGGAGCAGGAGCTGGAGTACGTGCAGTTCCTGCAGCACTTCAACGACAACATGTCCGGCTACGCGAAACTGCAGGAGAGCGCGCCGCAGAACCTCGCGCACGCGCTGGCCGATTCACCGGCCGGGCAGCTGGCCTGGAGCGCGCAGCTGCTGGCGGGCACTAACGACGACCACGTCCTCACCAACGCGACGCTGTACTGGCTGACCAACACCGCCGCGTCGGCCGCGCGGTTCTACTACGAGGACAAGCACGCCGAGCACCCGGCCGAGCCGACGACCGCGCCGACCGGGCTGGCGAGTTTCGCCTACGACTTCCGTCCCCTGCGGCGCTTCGCCGAACGCGACCACTCGAACATCGTGTCGTGGGAGGAATTCGACCGCGGCAGCCACTGGGCGACGCAGGACGCGCCGGACCTTCTGCTGGGAAGCATCCGGGACTTCTTCGGCAAGGTGAGTGGATAAGGCGCGAGTAGGGCGTGACGTCTCGTGAGTGGTAGTGACGGTTCTAACCGTCATTACCACTCACGAGCCTTTGGCCATGCGGTGCAGCAGGAAGATCCCGTTCAGCAGCGGCCGGTCGAGGCGCTGGTGGTCGGTGGCGACGTACTCGTCGAGGATGTCGAGGACGCGGTTGTCGAGTTCGGTGACCTCCTCGGGCGAGAGGTGCAGCGCGAACCTCTCGACGACCCGCACAGAGCCGGGGCCCGCCTCGCGGAGCTCGTCCTGGAACGCCTCGATCGGCCCGAACCGGATGTCCTCGTCCTCGTCGTTCAGTGGCCCATCCAGCCACCAGGTCTTGCCCGCGCTGCGGTACGGCTTCTCCAGCGCACCGCTCGCGCCGGTGCGCACCGGCGCCTGCTCCAGCAGACCGGCCTCGACGAGCTGCCGCACGTGGTAGAGCACCGTGCCCGGATCCTTGCCGAGCCGGTCGGCCAGTTCCTTGTTGGTCAGCTCCCGCTCACCACAGAGCCGGAGGACGCGCAGCCGCAACGGATGGCCGAGTGCCTTGGCCTCACGCGCCGTCGCCTCACGCCGCCGGTCCGCCACCCGCGCGGCGAGCTGATCATCCATCCCCACAGCCTAGCCGACTGATAGAGAAACGCATCATCGATGGAGTTTTCTCCATCGATGTGCGATTCTCGATCAGGTGACTTCACTGGGGACCGCTTACTGGCGACTGTGGACTTCGTCGGGCTTGTCGAATCTGGCCGACGGCATCGTCAAGGTCGCACTCACTTTGGTGGCCGTCCAGTTCACCCGGTCACCCGCGCTCATCGCGGGTCTGGCTTTCGCGTTGTCCTTGCCGTGGCTGGTATTCGCCCTGCACGCCGGGGTGATCGTCGACCGCGTCGACCGCCGTCGCGCGATGCTCACCGCCAACGTGCTCCGAGCGGGCCTGCTCGCCGCGCTCGCGGTGGCGATCGCGCTGGGTTCCGGGTCGATCTGGCTGCTCTACGTGGTCGCGCTCGGACTCGGATTCGCCGAAACGATCCACGACACGGCCGCGCAGGCGATCCTGCCCCAGCTGGTCGGCCGCGATCGGCTGACGCGGGCCAACAGCCGCCTCTACGCCGCCGAACTCACCGCCAACGAATTCGCGGGGCCACCGCTGGGCGGCTTCCTCGTGGCGGCGGGCGCTTTCACCGCGTTCGCGGCACCTTCCGCGCTCTGGGTCATCGCGATCGTCGCGCTCTTCTTCGTCCCGGGATCGTTCCGTGTCGAAAGGACAGAGAAGACAAGCGTGCGCGAGGATCTCGCCGAAGGCCTGCGTTTCCTTTGGGAGAACCGGTTTCTCCGGGTCACGGCGATCATGGTCGGCGGGTTCAACTTCGCCACGAGCGCGACGTTCACGCTCTTCGTGCTCTACGCGGTGGGACCGTCGTCGCCGATGGGCCTGCCGGAACAGGCATACGGCTTCCTGCTGTCCGTCATCGCCGCGGGGAGTTTCGTGGCCTCGTTCGTGGCCGAGCGGATCGAGCGCGCGCTCGGCCAAACCCGGGCGCTGGTCCTCAGCCTGCTCACCGGCGCCGTACTCGTCGGGATCCCCGCGGTGACCACGAATCCGTACGTGATCGGCGTGGCGTTCTTCCTCGGCGGCGCGGGGGTCGTCGTGTGGAACGTCATCGTCGTCTCGTTGCGGCAACGGATCACCCCGGACCAGTTGCTGGGCCGCGGCACCAGCGCGCACCGGCTCGTCGCGTGGGGCACCCGGCCGCTGGGCAGCGCGGCGGGCGGGCTGCTCGCCGAGGCCGTGGGGCTGCGGCCGGTGTTCGCGGTGATGGCGGCGGTGATCCTGGCGCTGCTGCCCGGCCTTCGTGCCCTCCATGATTCATCGCGCACCTGACGGGTACTCGAAGATCGACAGTGAACCAACGAGCCTGGAGGGAAGCGTGGACGTCACAACGCTTCGGGAAGTGACCGCTCGCGAAGGGCCGTTCGCCTCGGTGTACTTCGACAGCTCGCATGACACCGAGGACGCCGCGGCCCAGCTGGAACTGCGCTGGCGGGCGATCCGGAACCGACTGGCCGAAGAAGGCGCGCGAGAGCCGACGCTCGCGGCGCTCGACGCGGCGATCGACCGGGAGCCGGCGCCGAAGGGCAAGGCCGGCCGGGCCCTGGTGGCCAGCGGGGACGAGGTCGTCCTCGACGAGCGCCTGCCCGAGCCGCCGCCTCGGGAGATCGCGCGTGTCGCGTCCCAGCCGTATCTGCTCCCGCTCCTGGAGCTCGCGCCGCCCGCCGTACCGCATGTCGTGGTGGTGGCGGACAAGACCGGGGCCGATCTGCTCGCGGTCGGCGAGCACGGCACTGAACAACACACCGTCCAGGGTGAAGACCACCCCGTGCACAAGGTCCGCGGTGGCGGTTCGGCGTACTGGAACATCCAGCACCGCGTCGAGGCCGTCGTCGAACGCAACGCCGCGGAAATCGCGCAGGAGGCGACCAAGCTCGCCGATTCCGTCGGCACCGAAGTGCTGATCCTCGCGGGCGAGGTACAGGCGCGGACGGCGGTGCGGACCCACTTCCCGCCGCGCGCCAGGGAAAAGTTGATCGAGGTCGAGGAGGCCGCCCGCGCCGAGGGCGGCGATCCGGGCGCGCTGGAGGCCGAAGTCCGGCGGGTGCTCGCCGAACACGCCGAACGCCATCGCCGGGATGTGATCGACCGCTATCGGCTCGAACAGGGCCGCGACCACGGACTGGCCGCGCGCGGCCTCGCCGAGACCACCGCGGCGCTGCGCTCGGGCGCCGTGGGGAGTCTGCTGATCGACGCGGACTCGCTGGCCGATCGCACCGTGTGGACCGCGGCGGATCCGACCCAGGTCGCCACCGCCAAGGAGCACTTGCGACTGTCGGAGACCGGCGCCGCCGAGACCATGGACGACCGCCGGGCGGACGAGGCGCTTCCGGCCGCCGCGCTGGCCGAAGGAGCCGACATCGTCACCGTCAGCGGTGAGGGTCTGCCCGACGGCGTCGGCGCCATCCTGCGGTTCGCGCCCTAGCGCGTCACCCCGGCAAGACGGACTGGACGGCTTCGGGGGTGCGCGCGACGACCGTCGTGCCATCGTCGGCGGTGATGATCGGCCGCTGGATCAGCTTCGGATGCGTGACCAGCGCTTCGATCCACTTGTCGCGGTCGGCGGGCGTGCGCCCCCAGGTCTTCAGTTCGAGTTCTTTCGCGATCGGCTCGGCCGTACGGGTGATGTCCCATGGTTCGAGCCCGAGGCGCTTGAGGACGGCCTTCAGTTCCTTCGCCGTCGGCGGCTCCTCCAGATACTTCCGCACGGTGTACTCGGCACCCGCCTCGTCCAGCATCGACACCGCCGACCGGCATTTACCGCACGCCGGGTTCACCCAGATCTCCATGTCGGGCCACCTCTGTTCTGAAAGTGCTCACTCGATGAGCACTTTGCTTCCGATGATGGTCCTAGACGTTACGAGAGAGGACCCGGCCATGGACGAGCCCACCTGCACCGCCGCCACCCCCGCCGAGTGGCTTGCCTGGCTGCGTGAAAACGCCGACAGCGCGAAGGCGGTCTGGCTGATCATCCAGCACAAGAACAGCGGTGTGCCCAGCGTCCGCATCCACGAGGCGGTGGAAGAGGCGCTGTGTTACGGCTGGATCGACGGGCTGCACCGCAAGAACGACGCCGGTAGTTCCCGGCTGCGGTTCACCCCGCGCACTCCCCGTAGTTCGTGGAGCCGGGTCAACCGCGAACGGGCCGCCCGCCTGATCGCGGAGGGCCGGATGACCGCGCGGGGTCAGGCGGCGATCGACCGGGCCAAGGAGAAGGGCCGCTGGCAGGTCGTACCCGACGATCACCCCGTCCGGTGATCAGTTCAGGTCGCGCCTGGCCACGAGGATGGCGATGTCGTCCTGGGCGGGCGTCGCCCCGACCAGCGCGGCCATCACCCGCGCGCACACCACACCGGGCGGATCGGCGGTGACCACGTCGGCGAGCCTCCGCAGCCCGACGTCGATCAGGTGATCCCGGCGCTCCACGAGACCGTCGGTGTACAGGGCGAGCACACTGCCGGGCGGCAGCTCGATGTCCGTCCTCCGGCGTTTCGGCCCGGTGACCCCGATGGGCGGGTCGACCGGGGCGTCGACGAACACCGACGGGCGGTCGCGCGTCGCGAGCACCGGGGGCAGATGCCCCGCCAGCGAGATCGCCACGCTGTCCCGTGAAGCGGGCATCAACCCGTACACGACGGTGGCCAGCGCACCCGGCTCGAAATGGTGCACCTTCCGGTCCAGTTTGGACAGCACCTCGGCCGGATCGTCCGATTCGAGGGCGTAGGCACGCAGCGCGCTGCGTATCCGGCCCATGATCACCGCGGCGTTGAGGCCGTGCCCGGCGACGTCGCCCATCACGATGCCGAAGCGATCACCCGGCAGGGGGAACAGGTCGTACCAGTCCCCGCCGACTCCCGGTTCGGTACCCGGCACGTACCGCGCGGCGAACTGCATTCCGGCGACGTCGGGCAGCCGTCCCGGCAGCAGGCTCCGCTGAAGCGCCGACGCGGCCGCGCGATCGGCGGTGGAGACGTCGATCTGGACCGCCAGCGCGATCCGCGCGGCCACCAGCCGCAGCAGTTCGACGTCGGCCTCGGTGAACTCGCGCGGCGTCACCGACCCGACGTGCAGGACGCCGACCAGATCGTCACCCGACACCATCGGCACGCCGAGCAGGGCGCGGAGGCCGCGTTCCCACAGGAGCGCGTTGACGACGGTGGTCTCGTCGACGTGGTCGAGGATCACCGGGCGCCGTTCCGCGGCCACCCGGCCGGCGAAACCGGCGCCCACGGTGATCTGGACGTCCTGGTAGACCTCTTCTTCGATCCCCGAGGCGGCGATGGCGCGCAGCAGCTGCGCCTCCGGGTCGAACCGGAGCACCGTGGCCGTGTCGACCCCCATTACCTCGCGTACCCGGCCGAGAATCGTCTCCATCACCTTGCCAGGGCCGAGGTGCCCCAATGCGGTGTCGGTGATGGCTTCGAGCACCTGGATGCGCTCGTCGGCCGTCGAAGTCTCGGACATGCGCTGAGCCTAACCAGTCCGGTCACACGCTGTCGCCCAGGACACCGCCGATACGGCGTAACCCGCCCTCGTGAACCATCCGAAAGCAGGGTCACGACGGAACCACGGGAGTTAAGATCCGGCGTCGACGTCATGTTCTGGGGGCAGAACCATGGAAGTGGAACCACGCCGCGCGGACGGCTCCGGCGAGGCCGAGATCACCCGGCTCTGCCGGACGCTGGTCCCACTGGCGGCCGCCGGTGCACACGCCGAAGCGGCGTCGGCCTACCGGTGGGTGACCAGGGCCTCGACCGGTGCCCCGCACCGGTACGGCGACCACGCCCTGCGGCTGGAGTTCTGCGCGCTCACCGGTAACGAGCACACCGGTATCGAACTTCTGTCGCTTTTGGACGGTGTGGGCGACCACGCGGACGCCGTCGAGAGGCTGGAGTTCTTCACCGCGGCGGCCCTGCTCACCCGGCGGCTGACCGAAACCGGGTACGGCGAGATCCGGTTCACCCTCGACGGCCCGTACGACGGGCTTCTCCTGCGTCAACTGCACCAGCGGATGCGGGCGGCGGCGTTCGTCGAGGCCGAGGAACTCGACGAACGCGAGCACACCACTGACTTCACCGAAGACGCCCGGCGGAAAATGGCCGCCAAACCGGTCACGGAGTTCGTGCCGCTTTTTCCTTCCGCGCTCCCCCGGGTCCCGATCCTGCCGCCGCCCGATCTGACGGCGGAGGAACTGGTCGTCCGGGCCGAAATCCACAATCACCGGTGCGAACCGGAGGAGGCGCGGGCCTGTCTCGCCGCGATCGGCACCGTCCCGGAGGAGATCGCCCCGCGACTGACCGAACTGCGCGCGATCTTCTTCCAGGGCGGCGACACCGAGGAGCGGCTGCGCCGCGCGGCCGCCGGGTTCCGGCGCCAGGGCGACGAGGTCCGGTTCCTGCTCAACCAGTGCTGGCTCGGCCTCTGGCTGGTCTTCGACGATCAGGCCGAGACGGGCGTCGCGCTGACGACGGTGGCCGCGGCGCGGTTGCGCGCCGGGACCGACGACGGCGCCGCCTGCTGGGGCGAGTACTGGCTGGCGCACGTGCTTTCCGGACAGGGCCGCACTGCCGAGGCGTACGAGGCCTTGCGGCGTGGCGCGGACCGGGCCCGCGAGGCGGGGGACCCCTTGCTCCTCGGCACTCTTCTGTGCCTGGAGGCGTCACTGCGGAACGGCGACGGCGAGGATCCGGTGACCACAGTGGAACTCGCGCGTGCGGCGACCGATGCCTTCATCGTCGGGAACGTCGGCGAGAAGGCCGTGGAAGCCGTCGAACAGGTCCGGATCGCCTACGAGCGCACAGGATCGCTCGACGAACTCGACGTTTTCGTGGAGCACCTGCTGTCGACGCTGCCCGTAGGCGGCCCGGAGCGGCTGCGCGGGCACCTCCGCCAGCTTCGGGCGATGTCCCTGATCGGCACCGGCCGGTTCGCCGAAGCCGTCGACGACGCCTACGCGTCCCTCGGTGTCGCCGCGTCGAGGGGCAAGGACACGGTGGAGCACTGGTACGTCCTCGTCACCGCGCTGCACGGCGCCGGCCGTTACGACGAGGTGCTCGACGTCGCACCCCGCACCATCGACCTGCTCTCCGGGCTGCCGGACTGGGATCAGCGCTGCCGGTGGATGTACGCCGACGCCTACCGCGCGCTCGGCGAATCCGCGCGGGCGTTCGACGAATACGCCGTCCTCGCCGAAATCCTCCAGGAGGCGGGCGACACCGGGCATTCCTACATCTCGGCGAGCATGGCCGCCGCGGAACAACTGGACCTGCTCGGCTACGGCGCGAACGCCGCCGACTTCTACGCGCGGGCCGCCGAGGCGGCGCTGGCGATCGGCGGCGGGTACGTGGCCGCCACTTGCCGTAACGCCGCGACACTTTCCCGGCTGCGGTCCGGCGACCTCGACGCGGCACTGACCGCGCTCGCCGCCGCGGAAACCGCCGTGCACGCGGTGAAAACCGAAACCGCGCCCGCCAGGGAGCATCTCGTCGCCCAGCTCGATCACGTCGCCGCGCACGTGCTCAGCGCGGCGGGCCGCGTCCGGGAAGCCGCCCGCCGCGCGCTCCGCGCCGCCGAAACGTTCCACCGGATAGGCGAACCCGAGTCCGCCCGCGACGTCGACCTGCTGCTCGAACAGATACTCCTCGGTGACGCCGAAGGACGCATTTAGAGGACTAAACGCGAAGCTTGCCATGCCCCACCGCCCTGGAGAAAGATCCCCGGCATGTCCGAAGGAGCCAGCGGAACCCGGAGCCTGCCGATCGGCTCGATCGCGCTGTGGATCGTGCGCGTCGCGCTGGCCGCTGAGTTCCTCTACAGCGGCTACCTGCTGTTCGCGGGCGGCCACACCGAACAGACCTTCGCCGAAATCGGGCTCGGGCAATGGCTCCGGTACGTCACGGGCGTCCTCGAGGTCGGCGGCGCCATCGGCCTGCTCGTCCCCCGCCTCGGCGGCCCGGCGGCGCTCCTGCTCGCCGGTGTCATGGTGGGGGCGAGCGTCACCGAACTGTTCATCCTCACCAACGGCGGCCCGGTCCTCCCCCTGATCCTGCTGATCGCCTGCGCGACGCTGGCGTGGTTCCTTCAGGATCAGACCAGGGCGCTCTTCGGCATCGAGCCACCTCTCGACGACGAGGACTACTGATCCGATAGCCGGTCCGGCTTCCCCCGAACAGTCCTGAGCGTTCCGCCGAATGCTCCGTTCACCGGAACAGTCAACGAAAAACCGCATGTCAGCGCGACTGGCGACAACTTGTCGAGCGCCGCCCGAAACCGCGTTCGAGCGTGATCATTCGCTCACGCAAGGTGAAAGATTGCGGCTCGTTTACAACGACTCGGCCACCTGCTTGACAGTCGGAGTGGTACGTACCACGCTGCCCGCATTGGTCTACACCATTTTGTGGGAGCCCGGCATCGTGGTCGGGCATCGAAAGGACGGCACGAGTGAAGCGCTGGCTCAAGATGACTGCGGGCGCCGCGGCCATCACCCTCGCGACGGCGGGCTGCGCCGGTTCCGGCAGTGGCGACAGCACGAATTCGAGCGCTCCGGCCTCGAACGGCACGCTCACGGTCTGGCTCATGACCGGGACCGCCCCCGAATCTCTGACGAACTCGCTCCACAAGGAATTCGAAGACGCGCACCCCGGCGTCAAGGTCAAGTACGAGATCCAGCAGTGGAACGGTATCCAGCAGAAGCTGACCACCGCACTGGCCAGTGACAACCCGCCGGACGTGATCGAGCTGGGCAACACCCAGACCCCCGCGTTCGCCAACCAGGGCGTGCTCGCCGACCTCACCTCGAGCGTCGCCGACTTCAACGGCGCCCAGTGGCTCCAGGGCCTCAAGGCCTCGGGTGAGTTCGACGGCAAGACCTACGGCGTCCCGTTCTACGCGGCCAACCGTGAGGTCATCTACCGCAAGGACATGTTCGAGCAGGCGGGCATCACCGCGACGCCGAAGACGCGCGCGGAGTGGCTCGACGCGATCACCAAGCTCAAGGCCAAGTTCGGCAGCGACCCCGAGTTCCAGGCCCTCTACCAGCCGGGCCAGAACTGGTACGAGCTGCTGTCGTTCATCTGGGACGAGGGCGGCGACATCGCGCAGGCCAACGGGAAGTCCTTCAAGGCCACGCTGAACACCCCGCAGGCCAAGGCCGGGCTGGAGTTCTACAAGCAGCTCACCGACGCTTCGGGCACCAAGGCGCCGAAGGACGCCGACGAGGCCACCCCGCAGCAGGCCGGTATCTACGGCGCGGGCAAGGTCGCGATGATGATCGGTGTCCCGGGTGAGGCCGACACCGCCGCGAAGACCGACCCGTCGATCAAGGAGAAGTCGGGCGCCTTCCCGATCCCCGGCAAGACCGCCGACAAGCCGGCCCCGGTCTTCCTCGGCGGCTCGAACCTGGTCATCCCGGCCAACAGCAAGAACGCGGCCGCGGCCAAGGACTACGTCAAGCTGTTCTCCACCCCGAAGTACCAGACCGAGCTGGCCAAGGCCGGTTACGTCCCCGGTACCTCGACCGACGTGTCCGCGCTCGACGCGAACCCGCTCACCAAGGTCATGGCCGAGGCGTCCAAGAACGGCCGCGCCGTGCCGACCAGCCCCAAGTGGGGTGACGTCGAATCCGGTCAGAACCCGATCAAGGACATGCTGACCGCCTACCTGACCGGAACGAAACCGCTCGACCAGGCGACCGCCGACGCCAACGCAGCGCTCGACAAGCTCATCGGCGGATGACCACGACCAAAGATGTGACGACGCCGGCGGGGTCCTCCCCGCCGGCTTCGCCGCGCATCAAGCCGCCGAAGTCGAATCGGCGCCTCCGTCTCGGCGAACGGACGGCGCCGTACCTGCTGATCCTTCCCGCGTTGATCGCGATCCTGGTCCTGCTGGGCTGGCCGACGCTGCAGCTGGTCGGGATCAGTCTCCGCAAGCTCGACCTCCGTGAGCTGGTCTCCGGAGACATGGTCTGGGTCGGGTTCGAGAACTTCTCCGCGATCCTGTCCGACCCCGAATTCTGGGAGATCACCGTCCGCACGCTGGTGTTCACCGCCGCGGTCGTGATCACCACCCTGCTGCTCGCGCTGTTCATGGCGCTGCTGATGCGGCATCTCAACCCGGTGGTCCGGGTGATCCTGCAGGTCGCGCTGATCCTCGCGTGGGCGACCCCGGTGGTCGCGACGACCACGATCTTCCAGTGGATCTTCGACCAGCAGTACGGGATCCTGAACAAGACGCTCGCGAAACTCGGCTTCGAGGAGTTCATCGGGCATTCCTGGTTCTCCACCGGACCGAGCACACTGACCGTCATCGGCCTGCTGGTCGTCTGGCAGGCCGTGCCGTTCGTGGCGTTCACGTTGTACGCCGGGCTTCTCGGTGTCCCGAAGGAGCAGTACGAGGCGGCGGGCATCGACGGCGCCAATCCCTGGCAGGCGTTCTGGGCGGTCAGCTGGCCGGCGATCCGGCCGATCCTGACCATGGTCACGTTCCTGTCGGTCCTGTGGGACTTCAAGGTGTTCGCCCAGGTGTGGGCGATCCGCCAGGGCGGGCCGGACGGCGCCAGCACGACACTGCCGGTCTACATGTACCTCAAGGGCCTCGCGGGCAACCACTTCGGCCTGGCGGCGACCGCCGCCCTGCTGATGATGCTCGTGCTGATCCTGCTCACCGCCCGGTACGTCCAGCTGCTGGTGCGCACGAAGGAGGCCGACCTGTCATGAGGAAGTCCCTGACCCAGCGGATCGGCCTCGGCACGCTCGGCGTGGTCGTGGCCGTCCTGTTCGTCTTCCCGACGTACTGGATGATCACGTCCTCGCTCAAGACCCCGGGCGAAGTCCTGTCGCCGAGTTACGACCTCGTCCCGCTTTCGGTGACGTTCGACAACTTCGTCTCGGCGCTGACGAAGCCCGGCTTCACCACCTATCTCGCCAACAGCCTGATCGTCACGATCGGCGCGGTGCTGTGCTCGCTCGTCGCGGGGGTACTGGCCGCGGTTCCGTTGTCCCGGATGCGTTTCCGTGGCCGCAAGGGTTTCCTGCTGCTGGTGCTGGTCGCGCAGCTCGCGCCGTTCGAGGCGCTGCTGATCCCGATGTACCTGCTGATGCGGGACGCCGGGCTGCTCAACCAGCTGCCTTCGCTGCTGCTGGTGTACTTCGCGGCGACGCTGCCCTTCACGTGCTGGATGCTCTACGGCTTCGTCAACGGCATCCCGTACGACCTCGAAGAGGCCGCGATGATCGACGGCTGCAGCCGGGCGGGCGCGTTCCGCCGGGTGACGCTGCCGCTGCTCGCCCCGGGGCTGGTGACCACCTCGGTGTTCAGCTTCATCACCGCGTGGAACGAGTTCCTGTTCGCGTTCGTGTTCATGCGCGACCAGAACATGCAGACGCTCCCGGTGTGGCTTTCGTCGTTCCGGACGGCGTTTTCCGTGGACTGGGGCGGCATCATGGCGGCGTCGGTCATCTACGCCGTGCCCGCCTTGGTGTTCTTCATCCTCGTCCAGCGCAAGCTCGTGTCCAACCTGACCGCGGGCGCAGTGAAGGGATAAGCGTTGTCTTCACCGGAAAAGCTCGCCGGATCCGTGCTCGTATCGGGATTCGACGGCACGACCGCGCCGGACTGGCTGCGGCGCAAGGTGGCCGACGGCCTCGGCGGCGCGATCCTGTTCGGCCGCAACGTGGTCGACGACGAACAGGTGGCCGCGCTGAGCGCTCAGCTGCGGGCGGAACGGCCCGACGTGCTCATCGGCATCGACGAAGAGGGCGGTGACGTCACGCGCCTCGACGTCGCCACCGGCTCGTTCGTCCCGGGACCACTGGCACTCGGCGCCGCGGACGACGTCGAGCTGACGGCGTCGGTGGCCGCGGCGCTCGGCGAGCGGCTGGCCGCGTGCGGGGTCACCATCAACTTCGCCCCGTGCGCGGATCTGACCCTGGCGGCGGAGGATCCCTCCATCGGGGTGAGGGCGTTCGGTTCGGACCCGGTGAAGGCGTCGCCGCACGTCGCGGCGTACATCACGGGTCTGCAGAAGTACGGCGTCGCCGCGTCGGCCAAGCACTTCCCCGGCCACGGGGCGGCGACCGACGATTCGCACCACTCGCTGCCGGTGCTGCCCAGGACCGAAGCGGAACTGCACGCGATCGAACTGGTCCCGTTCAAGGCGGCGATCGCGGCGGGGGTGCGGGCGGTGATGACCGGGCACCTCGTCGTGCCCGCGTGGGGCGAGCTGCCCGCGACACTCAACCCGAAGGCGCTGACCGACGTCCTGCGCGGCCAACTCGGCTTCACGGGCGCGGTGGTCACCGACGCGCTCGACATGGGTGCCATCGCCGGCGAGCTGGGCAAGACCGAAGGCGTCGGCCGGGCGGCGGTGCGGGCGCTGATCGCCGGCGCCGACGCGCTCTGCCTTGGCGGGGTGTCGTTCGAAGAGGACGAACTGAACCGGATCGCGGCGGTCATCGCGGCCGCGGTCGAAGCCGGTGAACTGCCGCTGGAGCGGCTGGCGGAGGCGTCGGAGCGGGTCGCCGCACTCGGCGCTCCGCCGGTGTCGACGCCGATTTCGGCGGTCGATCACCGGCTCGGGCTGGAGGCGGCGCGCAAGGCGTTGCGGATCCAGGGTTCGCCGAAGCTGGACGGACCGCCGCTGGTGATCGACGTCGAGACCGAGCCGATCGTCGCGGCCGGGCCGATGCCGTGGGGACTCGGCGCGCATCTGACCGAGCTCGTTCCCGGCACGCGGGCGCTCAAGGTCACCGCGGACGGGATCGCGACCGCGATCGACGCCGTCCGCGGCGCGCGCGACCTCGTCGTGGTGACCCGCGAGGCGCACCGTCATCCCGAGGTCCGCGAGTTCCTCGCGTGGCTCCGGGAGTCCTCTGTGGACTACATCCGGGTCGAGACCGGCGCGCCGGGCCCGGACACCGAGGGCCCCCGGATCGACACGTTCAGCGGGTCCTACGTCAGCCTTCGCGCCGCGGCGGAATACCTGGCCTGACCCTCTTTCGCATTTCGTCCTCTGAATGTGGTACTTGCGCGTGCATCTACCGCAGTCAGAGGACGAAATGCGTTGGGCGGTAATTCGGTTGCGGAGCCGAAGCCCGGGGTGCTGTAGTCGGGAAGATCGGTTCCCGGCCTAGGAGATGATCGTCTTGCCCGTGTCCATGTCCTTCCACCAGGTAATTTCCGCCTACCTCAAGGACAAGACACCTCGTGAAGACCCTCAACCTGGGGATTTTGGCGCATGTTGACGCCGGGAAGACGAGCCTGACCGAACGGCTGTTGCATACGGCCGGGATCATCGGCGAGCTGGGCAGTGTCGATGACGGCAGTACCCAGACCGACACGCTGGCGCTGGAACGCGCCCGCGGGATCACCATCAAGGCGGCCGTGGTGTCGTTCGCCGTCGGCGACGTCACCGTCAACCTGATCGACACCCCCGGCCATCCCGATTTCATCGCCGAGGTCGAACGCGTCCTCGGCGTCCTCGACGGCGCCGTCCTGGTGCTGTCGGCGGTCGAAGGCGTCCAGGCACAGACCCGTGTGCTGATGCGGACGTTGCGACGGCTGGGCATCCCGGCGCTGCTGTTCGTGAACAAACTCGATCGGCGCGGCGCCGATCCGGACCGGGTGTTCCGGGAGATCGCCGGGAAGCTCACGTCTTCGGTCGTCGTGATGGACCCCGTCGAACCCGATCGGGTGATCGACCTGCTGGCCGCCCTCGACGAAGACTTCCTGACCGGCTACCTCACCGATCCGGACGCGTTCACGTCGTCGCGGCTCCATGCCGAACTCACCGCGAAAGTGGCCGAAGGGCTCGCCTATCCGGTCTACTTCGGATCGGCGATCACCGGCGAGGGTATCGACGCGCTCCGCGACGGCATCGAGAATCTGTTGCCCGCCAAGGAAAGTGCTGCCGACGGCCCGCTCTCCGGCACGGTGTTCAAGGTCGAACGCGGTCCCGGTGGCGAGAAGATCGCCTACGTACGGCTGTTCTCCGGCAGTCTCGCCGTCCGCGACAAGGTCCCGCTCGGTGACGGCGAAGGCAAGGTCACCGCGATCAGCGTCTTCGACAACGGCGCCGCCGTGTCGGCGGGATCGGTCGAGGCGGGCCGGATCGCGAAGCTGTCGGGACTCGACGTCCGGATCGGTGACGTGCTCGGGACCAGGCCGGGACACGTACGGGAGGCGCTGTTCTCACCGCCGACACTGGAAACCGTCATCTCACCGGTGCGCCCGGCCGATCGCGGGCCGCTGCACCAGGCGCTGACCCAGCTGACCGAACAGGATCCGCTGATCGGCCTGCGACAGGACGAAATCCGTCAGGAGACCTCCGTTTCGCTCTACGGCGAAGTGCAGAAGGAGGTCATCCAGGCGACCCTCGCCGACGAGTACGGCATCGACGTCACCTTCAGCGAGACGACCACGATCTGCGTCGAGCGCGTTTGCGGCGTCGGATCGGCCGTCGAACTCATCGGCAAGGCACCGAATCCCTTTTTGGCCACGGTCGGGCTGCGCGTCGAGCCCGGTCCGCCGGGGAGCGGGATCTCGTTCCGGCTGGAGGTCGAACTCGGCTCGATGCCGTACTCCTTCATCAAAGCCGTCGAGGACACGGTGAAGGAGACTCTGCGCGAGGGCGTCCACGGCTGGGAGGTGCTCGATTGCGTGGTCACGATGACGCATTCGGGTTATTACGCCAGGCAAAGTCACGCGCACGGCACCTTCGACAAGAGCATGTCCAGCACCGCGGGCGACTTCCGCGACCTGACGCCGCTGGTGCTGATGACTGCCTTGCGCGAAGCCGGGACGACCGTGCACGAACCGATGCACCGGTTCACCCTCCAGACCCCGGCCGACACGCTCGGCCCGGTCACCACGCTGCTGGCGCAGGCACGCGCCGTCCCGCGCACGACGCTCACCCGCGGGGACACGGCCGAGCTGGACGGCGAGATCCCGGCGGCGAAAACCCATGAGGTGCACCAGCTTCTGCCCTCGGCGAGCCGAGGGGAAGCCGCGATGGAGACCGCCTTCCACGGCTACCGGCCGGTCCGGGGAGCGGCGCCGTCACGATCGAGGACCGACCACAACCCGTTGGACCGCAAGGAATACCTGCTTCGCGTGCTGCGGCGCGTCTGAGGATTGGAGAACGGCATGGTTTCACGGCTCGGAGTCAGGATCCCGCGCGAACTGCCCGCCGCCCGGTTGACCGGGCTCGCCCGGCGCGCGGAGCAGGAGGGCCTGGACGAGGTCTGGATCGTCGAGGACTGTTTTTACGCGGGCGGGATCGCCACGGCGTCGGCGGTGCTGGCGTCGACCGAGAAGATCACCCTCGGCATCGGCGTCATGCCCACCGTGGCCAGGAACCCGGCGATCGCGGCGATGGAGATCGCGGCACTGGCGGAGCTGTACCCGGGACGGTTGCTCGCCGGTTTCGGGCACGGTGTGCCGAGCTGGATGCGCGTTTAGTCCTCTCAATGCGTCCTGGGCCGGGCTTCGAGGGCCTTCACGACGGCGACCATGTCCGCGTCACCGAGGCCGAGCCGCGCGGCCTCGGCATAGAGGACACGGGACGCTTCGAGCAACGGCAAGGTGAGTCCCGCTTCCCTTGCCGCAGCCGCGATCAGCTCGACGTTGGCCAGGACGTTCGCGATCGACGCTTGCGCCGCGAAATCCTCATCGGCCAGTTTGGGTGCCTTGACCCGCAGGATCGGGCTGGCCAACTGCCCCGCGCCGAGGACACCGGCGAGCAGGCCGAGGTCGAGCCCGTGCGCACGGGCGAAGTGAACGGTCTCGGCCAGGCTCGTCACGACCGCGGTCAGGTGCACGTTGACCGCCAGCTTCATCAGGAGCGCGTTCGGTACCGGCCCGCAGTGCACGGTTTCCCGGCACAGCGGCCCGAACAGCTCCCGGACCTCCTCGATCGCGCCGGGGTCACCCGCGAGCATGGCGACCAGTTCACCCGCCTCGGCGGGGACTCGGGAGCCGGAAACCGGCGCCTCCACGTACCGCGCCCCTGCGGCGAGGAGGTCTCTTTCGAGTGCGCGGGAATGCTCCGGCGCCGTCGTTCCCATGTGGACGATCGTGCGGCCGGCGAGCGAGGGCCGTCCGCGATCGAGCACGGCGTCGACGGCGGCCGCGTCCTTCAGCATCAGGATCACGACGTCGCATCGCGCGAAGAGTTCGGCCACGTCTTCGACGGCCTCGGCCACCTGGTCCGCTTTACCCGGGGTGCGATTCCACACGAGCAACGGGATTCCGGCCCGCGCCAGGTTCCGTGCCATCGGCCCGCCCATACTGCCCAGTCCGGCGAAACCGACTCGTGAGATACCCATGGACCCACTGTGCGGCACGACCGGGAGCCGCTGTGCCCGATGCGAGATTCCTGCCGGAATTCGCGAGGAATGCCCCGGTACTCGTGAGTGGTGATGACGGTTTCACACCTTCCCCCAGTACATGATGGCCCCCCTTCATTGCGCCCAGCGCCAGGGTCCCGGCAAAGTCACATGAGTTGCTGGTTGGCATTGTTCTAGGTGGTCCGGATGTGGCATCGCTGATGCCTGCGAGGTCCGAGTGTGGAGGATTTGGGACGGTGAACGTCCCAAATCCTCCACACTCGAGGTGCACCAGGGTTCAGGGAACTCCCCTGAAAAAGGTCCCCACCTTTCCCGAACCCCAGCGCCCGGCGCAAAGAAAGGGGCCCTCCCCT